>NZ_KB902860.1:0-11157 GCF_000379565.1 Cupriavidus sp. UYPR2.512
CAGGCGACGCGTTTTTTGGTTACTTTTTGTCGCTCGGACAAAAAGTGACTCGCCGGCTACGCCGGCGAAACAGCCCACGCCCGCCAAGCACGACAACCAACCCGTGGTGCCAAAGCCACCCCCCAAAAAAAAACGACGCACCAAAAGCACGTCGTTTCATACGGCAATAGCAACCCGCAACCCTACTGCGTCACCGTCCCCTGTTGCCCTGGCGTCCCCTGCTGCGCCACCGGACTGCTCTCCTGCAAACCACCGCCCAGCGACCGGTACAGATCGATCGCATTGTTGAGCCGCAATTGCCGCGCCTGAATCAGCGCCTGCTCCGCGGTAAACAGCTGGCGCTGCGCATCGAGCTCGTCCAGGTAGCTGGCGATGCCACTACGGAAGCGCAGGCGCGCCAGTTCATAGCGTGCCTGTTCCGCGTTGCGCACCTCTTCCTGGCCGGTGACCTGGTCTTCCAGGGTGCCGCGCGCCACCAGTGCATCGGCCACTTCCGCGAAGGCCGTCTGGATGGTCTTCTCGTAGTTGGCGATCTGGATGTTCTTGCGCACATTGGCCAGGTCCAGGTTCGACAGGTTGCGGCCATAGTCGAAGATCGGCAGCACCAGTTGCGGCGCAAACGACCACGCACGCGTGCCGGCATCGAAGAGTCCCGAGAACGACGGGCTGATGGTGCCCGCGCTGGCGGTCAGCGTGATGCGCGGGAAGAATGCCGCGCGCGCCGCGCCGATATTGGCGTTGGCCGACAGCAGCAACTGCTCGGCCTGCCGGATATCGGGACGTTGCTCGAGCAGGTCCGACGGCAGGCCGGCCGGGATGTCGCTGATGATGCGCTCGTCCGACAGGCGCACCGGCGCCGGAAGGTTCTCGATGGTGCCGATGGGCTTGCCCACCAGCACTTCAAGCGCGTTCTGCGCCTGCGCGCGCTGGCGCGCCAGCTGCGCCGCGGCCACGCGGGCCTGCGCCACCAGCGATTCGTTGTCGCGCAGGTCCAGCGCCGAGGTGGCGCCCGCCTCGAAACGCTGCTTGGCCAGGCCGTAGGTGCTTTCACGCGCCTTCAGCGTGTCGCGCGCCAGGTCGTACTGCTCGGCGAAGGAACGCTCGGCCAGGTAGGCCTTGGCAACTTCCGACACCAGCGAGATCTGCGCCGAGCGGCGTGCCTCTTCGGTGGCGAAGTACTGCGCCAGCGCGGCATTGGACAGGCTGCGCACGCGTCCGAAGAAATCCAATTCATAGGACGAGATGCCCAGGCCCACCTGGTAGACCTCGGTCACGCCGGCCTGGCCGAGCACCGTTGCCGACTGGGCCGCGGTGGTGCGGGCCCGGGTGTAGCCGCCGGTCGCGTTCACCGTGGGCAGCAGGTCGGCGCGCTGCACCTGGTACAGCGCGCGCGCTTCTTCGATGCGCAGCGCGGCGGTGCGCAGGTCGCGGTTGTTTTCCAGCGAGGTGGCGATCAGCGCCTGCAGGCGCGGGTCGCGGAAGAACTCGCGCCAGCCGATGTCGGCCGCGCGGCGGGTCTCGCCGCTCTTCGCCTCGGCGGTGGCGTAGCCCTCGGGCGCCACCGGGAAGCTGTCTGCCACCGGCGGGGCAGGGCGGTCATAGTGGGGTGCCAGCGTGCACCCGGTCAGAACGCCGGCCACCAGCAGCAGTGTGGTCAGAGTCTTGGTCATGTTCAGATTTCCTCTTTCGGCTCGTGCCACTTCTGGTCCAGCATGCGCTGGCGCGCACTGCCCTTGAAGCGCTTGCGCACCACGACGAAGAAGACCGGCACCAGGAAGATCGCCAGCACCGTGGCCGTGATCATCCCGCCCATCACGCCGGTGCCGATGGCGCGCTGGCTGCCCGAGCCCGCGCCGGTGGCGATCGCCAGCGGCAGCACGCCCAGGATGAACGCCATCGACGTCATCAGGATCGGGCGGAAGCGCAGGTGCACCGCTTCCAGTGTGGCTTCGAGCAGGCCCTTGCCTTGCGCCTGCAGGTCCTTGGCGAATTCCACGATCAGGATGGCGTTCTTCGCCGACAGGCCGATGGTGGCGATCAGGCCCACCTTGAAGTACACGTCGTTGGGCATGCCGCGCAGCGTCACGCCGAGCAGCGCACCGAGCACGCCCAGCGGCACCACCAGCAGCACCGAGAACGGGATCGACCAGCTTTCATACAGCGCGGCCAGGCACAGGAACACGATGATCAGCGACAGCGTGTACAGGATCGGTTCCTGCGAGCCGGCCAGGCGTTCTTCGTACGACTGTCCGGACCACTCGAAGCCGAAGCCCGGCGGCAGCTTGGCGAAGTTCTCTTCCATCACGCGCATGGCTTCACCGGTACTGCGGCCCGGCGCGGCCTGGCCCGCCAGCTTCACCGCCGGCATGCCGTTGTAGCGCTCCAGGCGCGGCGAGCCCATCACCCACTTGGACGTCGCGAACGCGGCAAATGCCACCATGTCACCGTTGCTGTTGCGCACGCGCAGCTTGGTCAGGTCGTCGGGCAGGCGGCGGTCTGAGCCTTCTGCCTGCACGATCACCTTGCGCACCCGGCCTTCATAGATGAAGTCGTTGACGTAGTTCGAGCCGAACGCAATCGACAGCGTCGAGTTGATGCTGGCCACCGTGACGCCGAGCGCCTTGGCTTTCTCGCGGTCGATGTCGATCTGCAGCTGCGGCGCGTCTTCCTGGCCTTCCGGGCGCACGCCCATCAGCACCGGGCTCTTGGCCGCCATGCCCAGCATCATGTTGCGCGCTTCCATCAGCTTGGCGTGGCCCTGGCCGGTGCGGTCCTGCAGGCGGAAGTCAAAGCCTGAGGAGTTGCCCAGCTCGGAAATCGCCGGCGGGTTGAGCGGGAAGATGATCGCGTCCTTGATGAACGACAGCGCGCCGAAGGCACGGCCGACCAGCGCCTGCGCGGTTTCGCCGGCGCCGGTGCGTTCCTTCCAGTCCTTCAGGCGCACGAACGCGATACCGCCGTTCTGGCCGCGGCCGAAGAAGGAGAAGCCCGCCACCGTGATCATCTGGTCCACCACCTTGCTTTCCTTCTGCAGGTAGTAGTCCTCGATCTGCTTGAGCACGCCGATGGTACGGTCCTGGGTCGCGCCGTTGGGCAGCTGCACCACGGTGATCATGTAGCCCTGGTCTTCGTCGGGCAGGAACGACGACGGCAGGCGCTTGAACAGCACCACCACGCCGACGATGATGACCGCGTAGATGATCAGGTAGCGGCCGGTGCGCTTGAGGATGCGCGCCACCACGCCCTGGTAGCTGGTCGACGCGCGCGCGAAGGTGCGGTTGAACCAGCCGAAGAAGCCCTTCTTCTCATGATGATGGCCGGCTTCGACGGGCTTGAGCAGCGTCGCGCACAGTGCCGGGGTCAGCGTCAGCGCCAGCAGCGCCGAGAACGCCATCGACGAGATCAGCGACAGCGAGAACTGGCGGTAGATGTTACCCACCGAGCCCGAGAAGAACGCCATCGGGATGAACACCGCGGTCAGCACCAGCGTGATGCCGATGATGGCGCCGGTGATCTGGCCCATCGCCTTGCGCGTGGCTTCTCGTGGCGAGAGGCCTTCCTCGCTCATGATCCGCTCGACGTTCTCGACCACCACGATGGCATCGTCCACCAGGATACCGATGGCCAGCACCATGCCGAACATGGTCAGCACGTTGATCGAGAAGCCGAACGCCAGCAGTGCGCCGAACGTACCCAGCAGCGCGATCGGCACCACCAGCGTCGGGATCAGCGTGGCGCGGAAGTTCTGCAGGAACAGGTACATCACCAGGAACACCAGCACCACGGCTTCCAGCAGCGTCTTGATCACTTCCTCGATCGAGATCTTGACGAAGGCCGAGGTGTCGTAAGGCACCGAGTACTGGTAGTCCGCCGGGAAGGTCTTCGACAGCTCTTCCATCTTGGCGCGCACCGCGGTGGCGGTGGCCAGCGCGTTGCCGGTCGGGGCCAGCTTGATGGCGATGGCCGCCGACGGCTTGCCGTTGGTGCGGGCCAGCGTCGAGTAGTCGGCGCCGCCCAGCTCCACCCGGCCCACGTCCTTGATGCGCACCGAAGACCCGTCCGGGTTGGTGCGCAGCAGGATGTTGCCGAACTGCTCCGGCGTGGTCAGGCGGCTTTCGGTGGTGACGGTGGCGTTGAGCTCGGTGCCCTTGGGCGAGGGCGTGCCGCCCAGCTCGCCCACGGCGACCTGGATGTTCTGCTCGCCCACCGCGGCGGTGACGTCGGTCGGGGTCAGGTTGTAGCCGGTCAGCTTGGCGGGGTCCAGCCAGATCCGCATGGCGTACTCGGTGCCGAACAGGTCGGCCTGGCCCACGCCCGGCACGCGGCGGATCGAGTCGATCACCTGCGCCGAGACATAGTTGCCGAGCTGGATCGCGTCAGCCGTGCCGGACTTGGACGACACGGTCAGGAACATCATGTAGTTGTTCCCGGCCTTGTCCACGCGCACGCCCTGCTGGCGCACTTCAGCCGGCAGGCGCGCTTCCACGCGCTTGAGGCGGTTCTGCACTTCGACCGAGTTCAGGTCGACGTTCGAACCCGGCGCGAAGGCGATGGTGATGCTCGCCAGGCCGGACGACTCGCTGGTGGAGTTGTAGTAGAGCAGGTTAGGGGCGCCGTTGAGCTCCTGCTCGATCACCGAGGTGACGGAATCCTCCAGCGTCTTGGCCGACGCACCCGGGTAGGTGGCGGTGACCGAGATCGTCGGCGGGGCGATGTTTGGATATTGCGCGATCGGCAACTGCAGGATCGCCAATATGCCGCCCAGCACGATGATCAGCGCGAGCACCCACGCGAACACCGGCCGGTCGATAAAAAACTTGGCCATAAAACTGGCTCCCTCTTGGTCTAGCGGTCTAGCCGTATTTGCCGTTGGTACGGCAGGGTTCAGCCTTGCGTGGCGTCAGACTTGGCTTGCTGCTGGCTCTCAGCCTTGGGGGCAGAGGCCGGCGCCGCCGGGGCGGAGGCCGTCGCCCCGGCCGGCTTGAACGGCACGGCCCTGGCCGGCGCACCGACCTTGATCTTCTGCAGGCCCTCGACGATCACCTTCTCGCCGCCCTTCAGGCCTTCGGTCACCACCCAGCTGTCGCCAATGGCCTGCGGCGCCTTGACCGGCACCGCCGCGACATTGCCGTCCGTGCCCACCACCATCACGCTGGCACCCTGCGCGCCGCGGATCAGCGCCCGCTGCGGCACGGTCAGTGCGTTCTCATCCACGCCCTGCTCGATCTTCACGCGCACGAAGGTGCCCGAGAGCAACTCGCGCTTCGGGTTGGGGAACTGCGCCCGCAGCGTGATCGCGCCGGTGGTCGGGTCCACGGTCATGTCAGAGAACAGCAGCTTGCCGGTCTGCTCGTACTCGCGGCCGTCTTCGACGTACAGGTGCACTTTGGCGCCGCCGTTCATGCCCTTGACCATGCCGGACTCGATCGCGCGGCGCAGGCGCGTGACTTCCGAAGCCGGCTGGGTGAAGGTGACCCACATCGGGTCAACCTGCTCCACCAGCGCCAGCTTGGTCGCCTCGCCCTTGCCCACCAGCGCGCCCTCGGTCACCAGCGCGCGGCCGGCCCGGCCGCTGATCGGCGCGGTCACGGTGGTGTAGCCCAGGTTGATCTGGGCGGTGCGCACCGCCGCCTTGGCCGATGCCACGTCGGCATTGGCCTGGCCGGCGGAGGCCACGGCGTCGTCGTACTCCTGCTTGCTGACCGCGTTGACAGCCACCAGCGGCTTGTAGCGGTCGGCCTTCAGGCGCGCCGACACGGCGTTGGCCTCGGCGCGCTGCAGCGCTGCCTGGGCCGAAGCCAGCGCGGCCTGGTAGGGCGCCGGGTCGATGCGGAACATCACCTGGCCGGCCTTCACTTCGCCGCCTTCGGTGTAGTTGCGCGACAGCACGATGCCTTCGACGCGAGCACGCACTTCGGCCGTGCGTATGCCTTCCAGGCGGCCCGGCAGTTCATTGACGACGGCGACCGGCGACGGCGTCACGGTCACCACACCCACTTCCGGCGGGGGCGGTGCGCCGCCTTCGGCCTTCTTGTCACCGCAGGCAACAAGCGCCACGGCAGACAGCGCCGCTAGTGCATAGGCTGCAACGCAACGGATACGTTGGGACTTCCTCATCGATAACCCCATGATGGCAATTTGAGATCTGCCGCATCGCCCCGGACCTGTCATCCGACAAACGGAAACGACGCAGCCCGCCGCACGGTTTGCAGCGGACAAAAGTGTGATGCTAGCCACAATTCGCGGCGTCGCCATGTCAAATGCGACGAACGGTGGCTTTTATGTAACGACTGGATTCATGACCGGCTGGCCTGCGGCAGGGATTGCCAGCTGTGCTGGGTATGTCACAGAAGGCGGCTGGCCGAATGCCGGGCAAGCGCGTATTATATATACATTCAAGCATGTATGTTAAGTTGATGTTGCAGAAGGGCCTTTCGGCGCACAACCTGCGCCGCGGGGCCGCGGCAAAACGGATCCCGACCCCGGTTCAAACCTGACCAGCCGGTCCGAAATGTCCCCACCCGTTCGGAATCACGGCGCAAACCGCCGGCTCGGGTTAGGATGCGCGCCGGCGTATCGGCTCGAAAGCTGCAAGCACATTGCCATGTGACGATAACGACCTGCCGGCGCATGCGCCGGCCCGTGCGGCTGCCAAGGCGGCCGCACCCAGGGAGACCCAACAAGGCTGGCCATGACGGCTCCATCGCGTCATGCCGCCGGCACCAGAGACAAAAATGGTCAGACGCACCAAGGAAGAGGCGCTTGAAACGCGCCACCGGATTCTCGACGCGGCCGAAGCCGTGTTCCACGCCCGCGGCGTGGCACGCCCGTCGCTGGCCGACATCGCCGAGGCGGCGGGTGTCACGCGCGGCGCGATCTACTGGCATTTCAAGAACAAGAGCGATGTGTTCGCCGCCATGTGCGACCGCGTCAACCTGCCCGTGGAAGCGCTGTGCGACCCCGAGCGGCTCGCGCGCCAGGAAGACCCGCTGGGCGGCATCCGCGACATCTGCGCCTATGTGATGCGCCAGACCGTGGTCAATCCGCGCTGGCGCCGGGTGTTCGAGATCATCTTCCACAAGTGTGAAATGGTGCAGGACAACGGCGCCATCTTCGAGCGCCAGCGCCAGTCGCACCAGGACGGCCTGGTCAAGATGCGCGAGCACCTGCGCCTGGCCCTGGAGCGCGGCCAGCTGCCCGCCGACCTGGACCTGGACCTGGCCGTCAACGCCTTCCATGCCGCCATCGGCGGGGTGCTGGCGCACTGGCTGTTCTCGCCCCAGGACTTCGACCTCGACGCCAACGCCGAGCGCATGTCCGACGCCTTTATCGATACCCTGAAGTTCTCACCGGCGCTGCGCCACGGCTACGTGCCGCGCCCGATGGCGGCGCTGGACCGGGAACTGTCCACGCTGTGCCAGCAGGCCTGCCCGAACGCCCAAATGGGCGGGCTCGAAACCGGCGACCTGGTCCCCTGAGCCGCGCGCTTAGCCGCGCATGGCCTCGCGCCAGCGCGCCAGGAAGGCGCGCTTGCGCATTGCGTCCTGCGCGGCCAGCAGGCCCGGGCCGACGCTGATCGGCTTGAGCGCGTAGCCCAGCCGCTCCGACAATGCCGCCGCGGTGTGCACGCTGTCGGTATCGGTGCGGATGGTATAGAGCTGCGAGGTGGACTTGGCCAGCACCGCCTGGCCCTGGCGCGAGAGCAGGTAGTCCAGCCACAGCCGCGCCGCATTGGGCCGCGGCGCGCGCCGGGCAATAAAGGCCACCCGCGACATCACCAGCGTGTAGTCGCGCGGGGCGATCACGTCGATGGCCGCGCCGCGCTCCATCAGCGACAGCGCGTACGAACCCAGCAGGTTGTAGCCCATCACCAGCTCGCCGCTGGCGATGCGCTCGATCATCTCGGCAGTGGACGCCGACAGCTGCACCCCGGCGCGGCCCAGCGCCTGCGCCAGGTACCAGAACTCACTGCCCATGCGCGCGTCCTGCTGCGCCAGCAGGTAGCCCACGCCCGAGCGCTCCACGTCATACGTCACCACCTTGCCATGCCAGCGCGGCGCGTGCTCCTGCAGCAGCCGCGCCAGCCCGCTGCGGCTGCGCGGCGGGCGCATGCCGGCCAGGTGGTGGCGGTTGTAGACGATCACCGCCGGCTCGAAGGTGGTGCCCCAGGCCTCGTCGCGCCACACCGCCCAGCCGGGCAGGCCGGCGCGCTCGGGCGAGGCGTAGCGCTGTGCATGGCCATCGTTGACCAGCTTGATCTGCAGGTCCATCGCCGTGCTCCACAGCACGTCGGCAAAGGCCGCATCGGGCGCGGGCCGCTTGCCGCCCAGCGCCGCGGTCTCGGCCAGGAAGCGCTGGTTCAGCTCGATCGTGTTGAGATCCTGGTAGTGCACGCGGATGCCCGGGTAGCGCGCCTCGAACGCGGCGATCAGCGGCTGCGCCACTTTCAGGTCGGTCGATGCATAGACCGTGACCATGCCTTCGCGCATGGCGCCGGCGATGGTGGCGTCATATCCGGACGGATACCCCGGTGGCGGCGCCGGCGGCCTAGACTGGGCATGAAGGGGCCATGCGGCCGGCAAGGTGGCGCCGGCCAGCAGCGATGCGCCCAGCAGGCGGCGGCGCTGCCCCGAGGCAGGCGGCTCGCAAGCGCACGGCAGGGGCGGCAGGGACGGACGCGTGGGCACGGTGGTCGGAAACGGAAGAACGGCCTGTGGAAGCGAGCGGGCGCACGGACAACACGCGCCGGGACCGGCGGGGCGGAGGTATTATAGGCGCCCGCGGCGGGCACGCTCCATCGGTGCTGCACCTTGTTATCCGGACGTTTTCCGCCGCCGCAACCGAAACATGGACCCAACCGGCAGAGGAGGAGACCGGCATGCGCATCCTGCTGGTGGAGGATGAAGTCGAACTGGCACGCTGGGTCGCCCGCGCGCTGGAGCAGGGCGGCTTTGTGATCGAGCACGTCGCCGACGGGCTGCAGGCCGAGGCCCGCCTGCAGGCCGAGGAATACGACGCGGTGCTGCTCGACCTGCGCCTGCCCGGCAAGGACGGGCTGGCCGTGCTCAAGTCCATGCGTGCGCGCGACGACCGCACTCCGGTGCTGATCCTGACCGCGCAGGACACGCTGGACGAACGCGTGCGCGGCCTGAACCTGGGCGCCGACGACTACCTGCCCAAGCCCTTCGCCATTGCCGAGCTGGAAGCACGGCTGCTGGCGCTGATCCGCCGCAGCCGCGGACGCGCGCATCCGCGCCTGCAGTGCGGCACGCTGGTGTTCGACGGCGAGACCCGCAGCTTCACGCTGGACGGCGCGCCGCTGGCGCTGACCCCGCGCGAATCGACCCTGCTGGGCGCGCTGCTGGCACGCAGCGGCCAGCCGCTGACCAAGGCGCAGCTGCTCGACAAGGTGTTCTCGCTCGACGCCGATGTCTCTCCCGACGCGATCGAGGTGCTGGTCTACCGGCTGCGCAAGAAGCTGGCCGGGCATGGCGTCACCATCGTCACCCTGCGCGGCTTCGGCTACTTGCTGGAGCCCGAGGCCGGGCGCTGACATGCGCTGGCGGATGGGCCCGCGCCATCCGGTGCTGCTGTGGCGCCGCGGCAGCCTGCGCCGGCAACTGCTGTTGCTGCTGGTGCCGGCGCTGGCGGCGATGATGGCGATCGACACCTGGCTGACCTACGGCACCCTGCGCGACGCCGCCAACACGGCTTATGACCGCTCGCTCTATGGCTCGATCCGCGCCATCGACAATGCCATCGGCATGGCCGGCGGCAGCGTCCAGCTGACCCTGCCCGACGCCGCCATGGAGATGTTCGAGACCGCGGCGCAGACCCATGTGTTCTACCGCGTGTCGACCGAGCGCGCCGGCCAGGCCGAGACCGTCACCGGCTACGACGACCTGCCGCTGCCGGCCGGCAGCCTGGTCAACAACCAGCCGCGCTTCTACGACGCCGAATACCGGGGCGAGGCCGTGCGCATCGCCGCCATGGCGCGGCCGGTATACCGGCCGGATGCGCGCATGCGCGTGATCATCCAGGTGGCCGAGACCGCGGAGCCGCGCACCACGCTGATCGGCACGGTCTGGCGCAGCGCGCTGGCGCGCGACCTGCTGCTGATCCTGCTTAGCGCCGGCATCCTGGTCGGCGGCGTCACCTACGTGCTGCGCCCGCTGGCGCGCGTGCGCGACGACGTGGAAGCGCGTTCGCCGGACGACCTGACACCGCTCACGTTCGAGCGCGTGCCCGCGGAGGTGCGCCCGCTGGTCGACGCAGTCAACCTGCATGTGTCGCGCTCCGCGGCAATGGCGCAGTCACAGGCCCAGTTCATCGCCGACGCCGCGCACCAGCTGCGCACGCCGCTGGCGATCCTGAAGACCCAGGCCGAGTTCGCCCAGCGCCAGCTGCGCGCGCCCAACCCCGAGGCCGCGCGCCAGGCCGCCGGCGAAGCCGTGGGCGGCATCGTCACCCAGCTGGAGCAGGCCGCGCGCCTGACCAACCAGCTGCTGGCGCTGGCGCGGGTACGCCAGCAACCCGGCGAGAACGCGCAGGAGGCCGATGCCATCGACATCATCGACGCCGTCACCGTGGCCGAACAGGTGGCGCTGGATTACCTGCCGCTGGCGCGCGGCAAGCAGCAGGACTTCGGCTGGGAGCCGGTGCCAGGGCTGAAGCTGCCAGTGCGCGCCGACCCCGCGCTGCTGCGCGAGGCGCTGGCCAACCTGGTCCACAACGCCATCCAGTACTCGCCGCGCGGCAGCCGCATCACGCTGTCAGCCACGCGCGCCGACCAGACCGCCTGCCTGGTGGTGGAAGACGATGGTCCCGGCATCCCGGCCGAAGAGCGTGAGAAGGTCTTTGCGCGCTTCTACCGGCGCGTGGGCAATGCGGAACCGGGCTCCGGGCTGGGGCTCGCCATCTCGCGCGAGATGGCGGCGCGATTTGGGGGGACGGTGGAACTGGGCGAAGGGCTGCAGGGCGTTGGTGTGCGGGCTGTGTTGAAGTTGCCGGTTGGGGAATAGAGGATCGTAATACGGGGTTGTCCGTGCTTGGCGGGGTTGTCGTGCTTGGCGGGCGTGGGCTGTTTCGCCGGCGTAGCCGGCGACTTACTTCTTGTCCAAGCGACAAGAAGTAAGCAAGAAACGCGTCGCCTATGCG
>NZ_KB902861.1:0-11137 GCF_000379565.1 Cupriavidus sp. UYPR2.512
GATCCATCACGCCATCGAGCAGGATATCCTGGACCGCTGGCTCTTCGAGCACCGTATGGTTCTCTTTCATCTGCCGCCTTACAGCCCCGAACTCAACCTGATTGAAATCGTCTGGAAACATGCCAAGTACCACTGGCGACGCTTCGTCACATGGACCAAAGAAACCATCGATACCGAGATCGAAATTCTCCTCTCCGGCTACGGCTCAAAGTTTGAAATCCGTTTCTCGTGAATACTTACATGGGCAGCATGCGCTGCACCTGACTTAGCCAGGAACGAATCGACGATCTCCTGGACCTCGTCCCGGGTCATCCCCCACTTCATGGAGAAGCTATCAATTGCCGATTCCCGAAGTGTCTCCGGATGCCAATCAGGCGCAACCGACCGGAGCCGATCAAGCTCGGCAGCGATTTCTGCGTGGTTCGGGTCGATTTCCCGTGGCGAAGCCCACTCCGGAAGCTCGGCGATCGGCGAGAGATCCCATTCCGTCGGGTCGTCACAGACGTCGTTGGCATCAAACAGCGATGCGGCGAGATCGTTCATATCTGCTGCGGACAGATCCACCCACTTCAGCCCATCGGATGCCTGCGCTGCCACGAGTTTGTCGTTTGCCACGTCGACGACGATGCGACACTGTGTTTCCGCACGGCCGGGACCAAACAGATGACTCCACGTGCCCTGATACAGTCGGGGTTCCAACGCAACGATCCGGAACTGCTCGCCAAACGCTTCGTTGACCCAGTCCACCAGATCGCCGCCATTGACGTCACTGCCATTCACTAATCCGGGCAAGCGTCGCCGAAGCTGCTTGTAGGCAGTTCCGTCTTCGACATGCTTGAGCTCGGCCACGTGTTGGCTCATCCAATCAACCAGATCGGCGCCCGAAACCTCATCGTCATCCAGAAAGCCTGGAAATGCGGCCGCGATGCGTTGGGCGAACTGCAGCTTGGTGAGGTTCTCTGTAGTGTTGCGGTTCATTGTGATCTCCTTGTGCTCCAGTGGAGCGTTGATAAAGGAGAGAGCGCGACGCTCTGCCAGGCCTGTGCCTGGCGCAGCGTGCCGATCTGCGCGTGAAAAAACCCGCCGACTCCGAAGAGACGGCGGGTTGACTGGTGCTTGATGGTTAAACGTCCGTCTGGACCACTGTTTCTGCGAACCAGCAGGGACCGTGGCTCCCACTTGCCGTTACGCCGTGGCTTCTGCGGTTGCATCGGCCTGTGCTTCCGGGGCTTCGGGCGCAGACTGCTCGCTCGTGTCGAGCGTGCCGAGCAGCGCTTCGAGCTTCTCGCGAAGCTCGGGCGAGAGCGCAGAGAAGCCGGGGTCGGCCTTAACGCTGCGGAGAGTCTCCGCCATGACCGGCGCCTGCTTCCTGATCACCTTCGCGAGCTTTGCGCCCGGCAGGCTCTTTTCCGTGATGCGCTTCTTGCCCGAAGCTTCGGCCTGCGCGTTCGCGGTTTGCAGAACCTCGACCGCCTTTTCGCCGTGCTTCTTCATCGCAGCCAGGGCGTTTTCGGCGGACAGCTTGCCGGCCTGAACGAGCTTACGGATCTCGTTCGGCGCACCCATCAGCGTCAGCAGCTGACCGACATAGACTGCCGAGAGGTTCAGGCGCTTTGCGATCTCGGCACGTTCCATGCCATAGCCTTCGAGGCGCTTGCAGACGATGCCCTTCTCGAAGGGCGTGAGGGGCCTGCCTTCATTCGCCCGCACGAGGCCCACCGTCAGATCTTCGAGCGACGTGGATGCCGACTTGAAGACCATCGGCACCGTGGCGATGGTGGCGCCGAGCGCATTCGCCCTCAGAGCGCCGCTGCGTCGGCTGTAACCGTCGACGACGAAGATCTTGTCCTTGCCGCCTTCCGAGATCACGATGCCGGCAAGCGGCTTGTCCTGGTAGAACCCCTCCGTCAGCATCGATTGCGCCAGGTTATCGATGTGCTGGTCGTAGCCTTCGTCGTGGACACGAACGTTGAAGTCCGGAAGCTCGTGGATGAGCTCGAGCGGAACTTGGTAGTTGTCCCGCGACTTTGCCTTGATGTCACTCATCAGCCGCTTCACGCCGCCAAACATCAGGGTTTTTTCGAAAGCGAGTTGGCCCTCCAGCGTGGCGCCAAAAAGTGCGTTTGTTTCCTGCTGAGTGTTCTTCATGCTTATTTCTCCATGATGCCCGTAGGGCGTTTGTAAGAGGAGAGGGCGGGGCCCGGTCAAAGTGGGACCTTGACGGGGCGTAAGAGCGCTTCCGAACACTATGGTCCGATGCGAAAGTCGGAATGCAAGTCGCGCGCAGAGGCGAAAAGGAACCTACGGCCTAGAAAGCTAGGGCGCGGAATTGATGGGTGCGGGGATAGTGCGGACTGGAGAAAACGCGGGCCCAGGCGGGTGCCATGGAGAGAATGACGCGAAAGTCAGCTTGGTGCAGGTGATGCCGATTGGACGGCTGGCCGAAAATTAGCATGGTTCGGGCGCGCATTGCAAGCTGGCGCCAGGCGGGAAGGACATTTTTGCCACGGACGGTGACCGGTAGGCCGGGCGGGAAAAAAGGCAAACCCACCGGGGCTCCCAATGGGGGCGCTCGGTGGGTTTGGGTCACAGATTAATGATCACCTTGCAGCTATTAAGCCGCCGCAAGAAGGGGTAGCTGACGCAGGGTCGCGGAGCTGGCGTCCGTTGCGGATGCCAGTCGAAACTCAACCTGAATGCCATTGGCTTCGTGCACTTCCTGCATCGCTTCGTCGATCCTCTGGCAAGCCTGGTCATGGCCGTCGTAAGACTCGCGATCGATGGCCCTGAACGGATCGTCGTACGAGCGGACGCCACGCTTGGCAACAGCTTTGCGGATCTCCTTGTCCAGCTTTTCCGCCTTCTCGTACTGCTCCCAGAAGGCGCTGGACTCGAGCTTCAAGTTCTCAGCAGGCAGCCAGCCGCGGTGACGTCCAACTACCCGATTGAGACGGTCAATTAGCTTCTTATCGCGCGGAAAGAAGTGAATGGTGCCGATCCCTGGGTAATAACGGATGTCGAAGTAGGACGATTCCACGCGACCTCCGCGCTTCAGTTCATCCCAGCGCGAATTACAGACACTTACCAGGCTGACCTCAGGAGCGGAGTCGCCCGACAACAGGGCGAACCCTTTGTCGAAGTCGGCGAGCAAACCCTGCATTTCCCACGGGGGCGACCGATGCCAGCTGTCCGCCGAGAACCCTGGGATGATGAAGCGTGTGTAGCGAATTCGCCGACCGATGGAGCGGTAGTGCTTGTCGTTACTGCGCCAGCCACGGTAATAGGCGGTGTTGTCGCTATGGTAGCGGGTGATGCGGTCGAACGTGTCGCACAGCATGTCGATCTGGATTTTGCCTTGTTGCTCGCAGATCCCCATCAAGAAGCTGTAGATGTTTGTCACCGTGAACTCAAGCTCCGAAATCAGCTTGAACTCAGCCTCGACCCGCTTCTGGGCGGCACTCGACAGTCGGCTTGTTACATCGGCCGAGCGGACGACAGAAGCCCAGGCGCGACCCTTCAAGTCCCGATAGGCCTCGTCGAGCTCGCCGCGTACGCACTCTACCGTTGGTGCAAACTCCCGATCCGATCGGCCCGCCGATCGCGCACCCATCGAATCGCCGAGCATGCCGGCGTACGCACTGGCCTGAGCCTGAGCGAAGATCGCCGAGCGCGCACTTTCCACCGCAGCGTTGAAGATGAGGACGCGATTTTCGATCTCGTTTGCGGGCAGCGCCAGCTGTTGTGCCTGAGCGTACCCACTGCCGAGATCCTCGCCGCTAACGGCATCGCCCTGCATGCTGCGCAGAAGGTCCATTGTCACAAACGACGCAACATCGGCCTTCTTCACGAGGTGGACAATAGCGACATCCACCGATGTTTTGCGTACTGCATCTTCGACTTCGAATGCGCCTTCAACAAACTCGACATCCCCGAAATCCTCAATGAGCTTGACGAGTCGCTGACGTTCCATCGACATCGGATTGCGGACGGTTTCGGCGTTGATGATCATGACAACTTCCCCATCCCACAACAAATCCCACGCCTTGAGGACGTGTTTCTCGCCATTGTGAAACGGCGGGTTGCCGATGATGGCCGAATAGCAGGCGCCGGATTCCATCGCAAGAAAGTCGTGTCCTACGATTTTCACCCCGAGCTCGCGAAGGTCCGCATGGTGACGAAAATCGATCTCACAGCAGTCAACGTGGGCATAGGTTCTTCCATGCCACTGTGGTTCATCGTACATGGCCTTCAAAAGATGGCCTTTGCCTGCAGAGGGTTCGAGCACGCGGTCCGGATGCTTGTTTTTGAGCTTTTTCCAGACCCGCGTGGCGAGATCGATCGGCGTGGGATAGAACTGAAACATGTCCCGAGCGCCGCTGTGTTGCGTTTCCATAAGTCTCTCCTTAGTGCGCCCTGTGGCGCGTTGATAAACAGGAGAGGCAGTGCCCTGTGAAGGCTGGACCTTGACGGGGCGAGCGAGTGCCTTGCGACGAAGTACTTCGGCCGGGAAGATTGCGCGGAGAAGCGAACGGGAACCCGCGACCTAGGTTACGTTGTGGAATTGACGGCTGCGGGGTAGTGCGGACCGGAGACTCGGATCCGGGCGAGTGCCGTGGTGCAGGTGATGCCGACTTGACGGCTGGCCGAAAAATAGCACGGTTCGGCCGCGCGTGGCAAGTTGACGGGCAAAGTACCTTTTCAGGGCTGCCTGAAAGGGAGAGGGGTGGTACCGCCGCCCGGAGGGGCGGTACCTGTGGATTACGCGTTGAGTTTTCTGACGTGATGGATGTCCACGTGGCCACTCGCAACGAGGTGACGATCACGCTCAATGTGCAGGCGGCTGTCATCCCACTTGATGCTTGCCGTGCTGTCACTCCATAGTACCTTGACGGTGCCGTGGTGAACTTGCGGTGGGCTGGCTTCGACATCCTGAACGGAAACACGATCGCCAACTGCAATGCCGCGAAGTTCTTGGACCGCAACGATTTCAGTTTGCTGATTCATGATGTTCTCCTTTATGCCAAACAGGCGGTGTGTAAGGAGAGAGTTCGGGACTCTGTTGAACCAGCGGTTCAACGAAGTACCGACAGCCATCAAGAAGCTATTCCTGCATGATGCCGCTGGGGCGGCTGCCATGAAGTCTACCGCAGTGCCGCCGGGATGACGTTATCCGCCCCAATATGCCGCCGGTGCGAGCCGACGATATGTCATGCGACGCAGAGACTATCGAGACCTACTTGCGCCAATCCCACGCAAAGCGCAGGTTTCCCGGGTGGCGGATGGGCCGAAGGAATCCGGTTTCCCGTAGACGGATCAACCAGGCGGTCGGGGTCTCGTGCAAGCCGCGGGGCGGGGCGCCTCGCTCACGCAACTGCGCTTCCGCGTACTCACGGCCCTGATCTCCTGTGCGCAGCTTGGACAAGGTCCGCTCGCTGGCGATCTGGCCATCCGGTGTGAGCAGGAGGGTGCGGGGCGAGCCGACGCCGCGGTACTGGCATCCGCTAGCGCGGTATATCACGCCGGTGTGCGATCGCTTCACCAGCTGGCCGGTCGCGTCGCGGCGCTCGATCGGGTCACAGTAGGCAACGACGCCCTGGATCTCGGGCAGGGTTTGGCGCAGGAGGCGGTGGGCCCGAGCTATAAACCACGACTCCGCATTGGAAACGCCGACCTCCGGGGTATCGAGCAGGATGAGCCGGCCAAGCTCGACGCCATGCGCCGGTGCTAGGCCCGGTAGGACAGCAGGGATGACGCTCTGGGTCATGGGAACGGAGTAGACGGCCACGCCGCCGAGATACTCGCGGCCAAAGCGGGGTTTGACCATCAGTCCGACGCGGAAGCGTGCCGCTGGATAGCTATGCGAATAGTGGTTTTCTTCGACAAATGCGCGTGCATCGTTCTCCGCGATCGCCACGACTTCGGCGCAGGACGAATTGAACACCTCGCCCGGCGGGCGGTACCGGACCTTGCGATTGATCCATCGTTGACACTGGGTCGTAGCAGCCTCGAGGGCGAGGGGGAGTTGCGTGGGCATTGTGCGGCAAATTACCTGTGGAGAGCTCCAAGGTACGGTGCGCGATTCGGAACGCAAGCCGGATTTGTCGTTGGCGCGGCAAATAGACTGTGGCGCGATGTAGGCGGGTGCGTCCCACTAGAGTGGGGTCCGCAACGCTAAATCGCCAGCCTCCGCCGCCGATACTGTGAACGGGGTGCATCTGCTATTCTTTGGTGCACAAGTACACCTACCGGGCAGCTATGAACGCAGGTCATAAGGATTAATGCAATGGCGGGTCAGTCAGCAGCAACGGAAGGGCGGGTCGCGGTCTTGGTGGACTGCGACAATACGACGCCGGAGATCCTTGAGCACGCGCTTCGGGTCGTGGCCCAGTTCGGGCGCGTCGTGCTCCGCAGAGGGTACGGGAACCATGCCACGCTAGCTCATAGGTGGCAGGAGGCCTTGGTGAGGTTAGCCTTCACGCCGTGTTTGCAATATCAATATGCGGCAGGCAAGAACACTGCCGATATCGCACTGGCCCTGGATGCGATGGAGGCCATGTTCGACTCCCGCGCGGACACTTTCTGCCTCATCACCAGCGATTCGGATTTCGCCTATCTCTGCCGCAAGCTCCGCGAGCGCGGAGCCATCGTGCATATCGTTGGGGAGGCTAAGACGCCGGATGCGCTGCGCAATGCCAGCGATCAGTTCTTTGAGTGGGTGCCACCAGAGCCTGTCGCGGAGCCGGCAGACCCAGCAAAGCCTAAGGCCGTCGCGGCCGCCGCTCCGAAGCCTGTAGCAAAACGGCGCCCGAAGGCCGTCATCAAGGCGGTGGAATTGCTCGCTGGCGACACGCCTGACGGCTGGGTGGGCTTGGGCGCTCTTGGTCAGTATCTTAAACGGACGGACCCGGGATTCTCGCCGAAGGTGTTCGGCCATGCTGCCCTATCCGACATGATCCGTACGTACCCCGACCTGGTCATGAACCAGCAGAACGGAACGGGTTTCTGGGTCAGCCTCAAGCCCAAGGCAGAAGCTGCGGAGGGGTGATCCCTAGTCCGTTTGACAGGCCGCTGGCAGCGCCAAGCAGCCGCGGCCCTTTGAGAACCGTGGAACAAGCCATGGACGCCTTCACCAGGAACTTGGAAAAGTTCAAAGCCTTGCGCGCCAGGCAGTCAACTGCGCAGAAGCAAAAGAGTTATCAGGAAGTAATCGCGATTGGCTTGGCGATCATCGAATTTTCGGCCAAGGCCCCTGATCTGCAGATTCATACCCCGACTTTCCACAAGCGAGTGGCGAACGCTTTATTGAAGCTGTCGCAACCGCGCGCGGCTCTTGAGCATTTCGTCGCCGCCCGTGATGGTCTTGTTGATATCCGTGCAAAAAGGAAGCTTGTCGAACCCCGACGACTGGTTGGATGAGATTGCCTTGCTGGAACGAGCGATAAAGAAGTTGACCTAACGTGGTCCCCAGGAGCGAGCTCCCATGCCTACCGGCCGCTCACCGGATTGGAGCCCGCTGGCGACGCCCGTTGTGGGTCGGGATTCTCCGCCCTAGGAAGGGAAACCGGTCGGATAGGAAGTGAAACGTCAGAACAACTGCGGCTGCATCCTGTGCAGGTTCTTTCCGTTGACGGCGCTGACGCGCAATTCGCCGTCCTCTGTCAGCCACTGGATCCTAAAGCGTTGGCTCTGGGTCGAGCCGAGAACCCGAACGATGCGATTCTTGTAGCGAGCGAGAGTGCCATCAGCCGGCCCTCGAGGTGGGGTCGAGAGGTTCTTCACGCGCGAGCGCTCCGTCAGCCTGCGTCGGGAAAGAAGACAGGAATGCCGGGCAGCGTGCCTGGCATGAGGCGTCGAACCCCAGCTGGCACCGCCATCACGAGGCCGTTCACGGTCGGAAGAGAGTCCGTGGCTTCAAACGGTGAACCGGTACCGAGCACAATCCACATGGAATGATTCTTGGCGACCAAGGCCACCCAATCAATTTCCGCCTCCTGACCAGCGAGGCCCTCTACCTCCACAGCGCCGACGTCCGGCAGGAAGATCTGGCCGCCCGGGTAGTCAATCTGAACCTCGTCCATGCCGAATAGCGTAGCGAAGCTTTCCGCGCCGTCCAGTCGGACGCTGTTCGACACGGTGTAGTGTTCCCAGAGGGAGGTGAGTTGGCGCGAGTTCATGGGCATGAGAGTAGCTGGTCTTCCGCAGCGTGACTAGACGACTGGAGCGTATCGCCTGAATGTTCAAATGCAAATTGCCTCATAGGAAGCTCGGGTGAGCAGCTGCCCAACTGGGTGGCGGGTTAAGGCGCCATCTGTGGGGCGGGAGTGTCGCCGCTCAATAGGCGTCGCTGGGGAAGCTACGTAAGCAACCTGGGGTCTAATGCGGGCTGCGTGCGCTCAACTGAGCAGAGGCAGCAAGCCCGCTCCCCTTTTGGGCAAGCGGGCTTGTTCTTTCCATTGGGCCAGCTAGCGGCTCACGTTTTCACTCGATGGTCGCGGGCGCACGCACCTGTCCTTCACCGATCGGCTACGCTGAGATCCAATAGAAACCAGTGTCGTCCTGCATCCGTTGGAGCATCGGGACCTCCACCGCCGCCATTAGCGCCGTCCAACCCTTGAAGTAGTATCCCCGGCCGGAGAAGGCCTTGTCGACGTTTCCGAGGAGCCAGACGATTCCCCGAGCATCTTCACGGATATGCCATCCGTCATTCCAGGGGTCCCGCTCCTTCGTAGCAACAGGGCATGACTGGCAGGGCATCTGGCCGTTTGTGCACACGTCATAGGACGTGATGCTCCCATGTCGAGCCATACCACGTAACGTGTCCAGGGCAGCTTGCCTTGTTTTCGGCATCCGGATGCAGCGGTCAGTCGGGCCAAGGACAATGATCGCAAGGCGGTTCCAGCCTTTCCCGTCGGGGCCTCTCGGATCGTGCTTATCGGCCAGGCGGACGCGGTAGTCCACGGGATGGCCAGCGACAAATTTCGCACCGGTGGAGCATGGTGAAGCAGGGGTTTGCGGATTCATGGTTTCTCCTTTCTGCCTGGCGGCTGTGAAAAAGGAGAGAGCGTCGGCTCTGAGGAAAATTGGTCTCTTCAGAGCGTGTCGGAGTTCGTGCAAATGAACTAGGAAGTGCGGCGCCTGGTTAGGGCGCCGCGGGTGATGGTTGCGAGGATCGCGGGTCAGCGCAAAGTCTTGCCAGCTGGCAGGCCAATGCGTTTCGTGCGATCGAAGGTTTCAAGAAGATCGTCCGTGGCGGCGAGCATACGGCGCTCGGCCAAAAGGAACGTTTCGTAGAGGCGTTGGCGCTCGCGGTCGTTCTTCCGCTGTTCCGGTCGCATGAAATCGAATCGAGCCCGGAAATCCGAGTAGATCCAATCCCTGTTGAGCGGAAGTAGGGCGACGTGATCCAGAACGAAGTGACCGACCGGGCCTGGAAGAGCGGAGCCCTTCAGGTTTGCCGAGTCGACACTAAGTACCAGTCCCCGATGCGCGCGCATCAGGTCCTCATCGAGTTTGGACGTCCCATAGGCAACCGCGACGTAATGCTGATCTCCCAATGAAAAAGGGACATCCGCTACGAGGCAGTAGTGGGGTTTCTGGCCAGGCTGATGGGGATCGCTGTCGTAAGGGAAGAGACACTTGAGCACAACCCCTCGCACAATCTGCGAGGCGTCCATGCAGTGTCGTCGTCAGACCGCGGGGCTGGTGCCTGAGTTGCTATCTGCGTCGCCCAGCACATGGGCTAGTTCGCGGCGGTTGCGAGCGCGCGATTCGGCGATCTGCTTACGCCAGGCTGGAAGGACTTCGGCGGGGATGGTCGCGACCATGAAACCCGTTACACCGGACTCGGTGACGGCTTTCAATACTTCATAACCATTCGCTGCGATGAACTTTTCCATGAGGAAATGATACACCCGGTACGCGGGTTCCATTGCCGATTTGACGTTTCGGATTACCTTCGCCACTTGCCGGCGAAGTACTTGCTTTTGCATATGCTCTCCTTGTGCCACAACGGGCGGAAAAAAAAGGAGAGAGCGAGAACGCTCGGGTGGAATGCCTCCACCGGAAAGTATCGCCTACGCAACATTGTAGATGGCGATTGCGTACTGCCGACTCAACGGCCTACCGATTATATGGCAAGTGCTTGGTCATCGGGGAACCCAGTGCGCAGTGCAGCCACCGAGAGACCTTCTCGCCGTCGGGGGTGCCGTGATTGCCCAATTTGCTCGACCAGGTGGCTCGGACGGAGTCGGGTGCTGCGTCGCGGGCGCAAGCGAGCTTCGCCGACATTTCCTTAGATACGACGGGTAGAACTATGTCAACGAACTCTTCGGCCTTGCTGAGGGGTAAAAGATTTCGGTCGGCCGCGACCTCGACCGATAACCCTTGAGGTCCGTTGTTCGCAACTAGGAAAAATCTGGCACGGGCTAGGATCGGTATATCGAGTTCATATGGACTAATGGCGCGATCATCCTCAAAGGGATTTCGACTTCGGACAGGAATACCCCAGCCGATGGCACTCTGACCGACGTCCTTTACTGCGCGTCCTCTGAAAAACACGTTGCAGAAGGCTTCGTCCGAGCCGAGAACTGGTTTCTTAGCCCAGCATTGCAGCTTCTCTACATTTTCTGGAAGGCTCGATACGCGCCGTGCTGTATCGGTCAATTTCTGGTTGAACTCGGTGGCCGGCACGGAGCTTTGCTGCTCGCCGCATGCTGCAAGAAGAGTGGCTAACGCAGTGACCGAAAGGAGCCGAATGGCATGATGGTAGGTCATAGCAATCTTTGCCCGTCTTATACAGTTGTTCAGTCGCGAAGGCGTTGGCATGCACACTTACTCGGTTGCCCGGTGGATGTGGGCGCGCCGTGCCTGCTTGCGGCCAGGCGCGTCCATGGAGCAATCCACCCAAGATAAGGACATCAGCAAGCCTTATAGGCGGCATGTCGATGAGGTTTCTGGCGAGGCGGACGTGGTTTAGCGCGANCCGGTCGCACGCGATGGGTACGTGTTGCGATCAAGGCCAAGGTCTCATTCAGCGCAGCCTTGGCCCAGCGCAGTCCCAGTAGCGCCGCTGGCAGGACAGGTTTGAGAGCGGTGATGGCGTAGGTTCGGATGATCCGATAGTTCGAGTCAATCTCAT
>NZ_KB902862.1:0-11102 GCF_000379565.1 Cupriavidus sp. UYPR2.512
ATATATCCGACGGCTGCATTCCGAAGCCAGAAGGCCGATGAGGGGCAAGCGCGCAAATTTCCATGATGGCTCGTGTCCACAGGACACATGAGAAGCCGAATGTACGGACGCAGTCGTGACCTTCAGAATGCAAACCACCCTTGCTCATAAGCGGGAGTCCATGTACGGATATACAGCTGCAACCCATCCTGTCGATGTCGGAACACACGAAACACTGGCGCAATCGGGGCGCGTTCATATACAACCAGTTGTAGGACTGGCTACCCCGGTAAATTGCACGGAAATCAAAGGGACCCCTTCACACAGAGACCGCGCCAAATCGGGGGCTGCCTATGCCGAAAGGCGGCGATCGTCTTCTCCGGCGATGGAGGAGACCGCGCCAAAACGCTACAGACTTTCCTGGTCGACAAATCGGCCTAGCATACGTAGTGCTGGCAGCAGCACTTCATCCGCATAAGGGCAGCCGGTAAGGCCCGGATCGGTCTGGCCCGACTTCCTCGCTTCATCCGGCGCGTGGGACTCTTCGGCGAGAAGGCGTGCAAGCAGCGCTTCGTAGCCAGCCTTCCACGCTTGCGCGCCTGGAAATACCACGCGCAACTCCTTGAGAATATCCATCCCGGAAAAGTCCAGGTCGCCCCAGAAATAAACGGGGCGCGTGACGTTGGTCCCATGCAGCCATGCAAGAATGCTAAGCTCCAACGCCGCATTCCGCTCAAACACGCCCGGCGCAAAATAAACTGAACTGCCAACCGGCTGGCGCAGGCGCCTCGCGCTCGCCTTGTAGCCTGATGCATATATCAGGACAAAGCCTTCGGCGGCGCTCAGCCTGCCTGCCGCCATCGCTTCGAACGTTGCGGCGTTTTCCACAAACAGGATCGGGGCGGCAGGATCGGCTGTACGCACAGCTACCAGCAGTTGCACTGGCTTGTCTGGAAAGGGGCAGGCTTCCGTGTCAAGCAACAGAGCAATGGCCTCCTGCTGGCCGTTGAGAACTTTAGACAAGCCCCAGAACTGCCGGCCTGCTACCTCATGGAGCATGAGGTTCTCGCTGGCAAGGGCCGGGATGCCCGCGAGACGCTCCAGCACCTGCTCCGGTGAACGCTGCAGGATGAGGATCGGGCGGGACAGCAGCCGCTCGCACAGCGCCGCGTTGCTGAAGCGCGCGGGCACAGCCTGCCGCCACTGAGCCATCCAGGCGACCACGGCACTGGGCTGGCGTCCCGTCTCGTCGCGAAGGAACGCTTCCGCTTGCGCGGCAATGACGAGCTTCGGTGAGCGCTCCCAGATATCAAGATCCCGCTGGCCGCGGCGCTGGTCCAGCACCAGCGCGAATCCGGGCTGCGTCTGCAGCGCTTCCAGTGCGCCCCACACGAACATACGTTCGCCATGGAGGGCGATCGAGAAAAACTCCGGCCACGTCCCGGCACTCAAATGGAAGCTGATATCGCGGCGCCTCTCGACAAACGGCTTTGCCTCGATACGGTCCACCAGCGCATTCAGCAACGCGGTGAGGGCGGTCGGCCGGTGCCCCGGAATGCAATCGCCGCTCATGTCCCCATGTCCGAGACCAACTGCTTGCGTGCCTCTTGCAAGTCGAACTGCCCTGCCGCTTCACGCCGCACCGCCTCCCGGCGTTCAGTCCAGAGGGCATGTAGCCGGTCGGCCTTCAACAAAGAGCTGTCCACCTCGGTAATCTTATCGAGTTCGCCTGCCAGACCCTCCACCTTCATCAGGGAAAAACGATGCTCGAAACTGAACAACTCGAGCAGAGGGCCGGACGCGCGGGATGGCATGGCAACCACCAGTTGCAGGCCAAGGTTCTCATTGAGATAGCGCATCACGGCAGCGGTGCGGCCCTCATCCATCTTGTCGAAGGCCTCGTCAATCATCATGAGCTTCAGGCTCGGCGTCTTCTCGAACTGGCGAAATGCCTGGGCCAGCACCGCGGCCCGTACCAGATAGGCCGGCGTCATTAGCTCGCCTCCCGAGAACGTCGCCATTCTTGCCAAGGACGCCTCGCGTCCGTCCTCCGAGTACTTGCGGATGTCATATTGGCGATAGTTGCGGTAGTCCGCTATGTCCTTCAGTCGCCGCAACGCGTGGTCGCGGTTGGTGTCGAGCAATAGCAGCTTGATGTCATCCAGCGCCACGACGCTGTCGGCGGACAGCACGCCTTCGGCGGCCGAGAACAAGTCCACCGGCGTTTGTGTCTCGGCCAGCCGGTTCAGTTCCTGGAACAGGTCGAAGTACTTTTTGTACTCCTTGACCATCTGCCCGTATTCGATCTCGAAACGGTCTTCGCCGAATGCCAGGCGCTTGAGCTTCTCATTGAGCCGCTTGAGCGGATCGATGCCCTGCTCCACCGCGGTGCGTACGGCCAGCGCGAAATGCGTACTGAAGGTATTGTTGAAACTCTTCTCGGCGCCCCCCAGCTCGCTGGTGTTGTTGAGGATGCGCACTTGGTCGAGCCGTTCTAACATGGCCGAGATTTGCCGCCGGGCAGCGGGTATGCCGCCATAGGCTTGCCACTCATACTCCCCCTGCGTTGAGTGACAAGGCTGAAAGTCGACCCGCTCATCGAACGAGGAAGACAAGAGATTATGTGCCTCCAGTTTCCGCTCGAATGCCTCGCGCTCCTGACGGTAGAGACCGGCTTGCTGGCGCCGCCGTCCATCGAAGGACGCTGAAGTCTGCTCCGTGGCCGCTTGCCGGGCGCGCTGGTCAAGCCGGACCGGATCGAAGTGCGGATTGAGCCGGATCAGCTCAGCCACGCGGGCGTTTACCTGTCTCACGTCGTCCCGGCACTCGACAAGCTTAGCTTCGGCGTCAGCGATGTTCCCTTCGAAGCCACGCGCCTGCCCCGCCGCTTCGCCCGCTAAGCGTGACGCGGCATTGGAGAGGCGGTGGTGGCCGTCCAATAGCTGCTCCGCACGCGCCACGCGGCGCTCCAGGACAATGAGATCGGAGTCATCCAGACTGGCGAGCTGCGCCGCGAGACTACTCAGCCCGCGCTGCGTTTCACCCAGCTCGTCCAGCATTGGCGCGACAGGCACAAGCTTCAGGCCGAGCAGACGCGCGCCCCATGCGGCCAACTCTGCGCCGCTTGCGCGATGTGCGTCCCTTTCCCGCGTCTTTTCGTCGATCTGCCGGGCAAGCCTCACCACGCGCTTGCGCCGCGCCTCTGCACCGAAGGCAAGTTCGCCGTCCTCCACCCATGACGAAAACATCTTGAATCCGCCGCTGGCCATGCCGTCCACGGTCAGTGCCTGTTGCGCGCCTCGCAGTGCCTGCGCATCCGCTACCTTGACATAACGGCCGTAGCTCGCAACCAGATAGGCCCGCGCGGTCTCATCGGCGATCACCAACTCCTGCAACACGGCATCGGGCGACAGCGCCTGGTTTTCCGCCCGCCGTTTGGCCAGTTCCCCCTGCACCACGGAAGCCTCCCGCCCTTGCCTAGCCGCCGGCAGCTCGTGTCGCAGCGCCCGGATGGCGCTCGCCTCGTACTGCGCGGCCACCAGGATCACGAAGCGGTTACCGCCCAAGAGCCCTTCGATGGCGTTCTGCCAGCGCGACCCCTCCCGCGGCTGGACAAGGTTGCAAAGCACCCTGGGATGGGCGCCCGGCATCTTGGCTTCGAGATAGCGGACTGCGGCCTCCACATGCGCCGGCAAGTCAAAGTGGCCATCTTCCAGCCCTTGCCGGCGCCGCTTCAGGTCATCGATTTCCCCTTGCAGGGCGGCAGCGCGATCCGACTCCCGCGCTTGCTGCTGGACCACTGCCCCATACAGCCCGTCGGCGCCGTGCAGCCGCTGCGCAATGGGAGCCAGGGCGGCATCCAGTCTGGCGAACCGGTCGCGCCGCAGGCTCGCCGGGTCGATCTGCGCGCCTGTCAGCATCGCCGCGAGTTCACGCGCGGCGGCCTGGCCGTCGGCGGCATCGATTGCCGCGGCATCGACGACCAGCCGCTCCACATGGGGTGCGTAGGCAGACGCCGGCCCTGCAGGCAGTTTGGCCAGGGCAGCCAGTTCGTCCAGTACCCCGCGCAAGCCCGTCAGGGCGGCCAGGACGTCCAGCGCGATACGGGATCGACCATCGGTGGCCGCGGCTATCTCGCGGCTGAGCCGCTCACGATCCTGCGCCACCGGATTGCCATTGAGCCGCCCCTTGGCAGTGCCGTGCAATTCCGTGGCGCGCTTTAGCGCCTGCGCGTGTCGGTCGGCAAGCGCCTGCTGCTTTTCGACATCGGCCAAGGCGAGGCGCCGGCAGGCCTCCAGTCTTTGGATCTCCTCCTCGACATCCTGCTGTCGGCGCAGCGCTTCGCCCAGTTCGGCCTCCATGGCCTCTTCGAACGCGGTAAGGAACGCATCCGCGTGTGCCTTCAGCACTGCCAGCCGCTCCCGGCACGCCAGTAATTCGGTGGCGATCTTGCGCAGACGTTGAACGTTCTGCATGAGCGACGCGATATGCCCGATCTGATCGGAGAAATCAGGCTCGGCCAGCACCTGCTCCCGGATCAGCTCGTCCACCGAGCCGACGGTCTTGCGGGCAATGGACTGGACGAAAGCCCGCGCCGCCCCTTCCGCCTCGCGCGGCCCGACCAGCGTCTTGCCGCCGCCGCGAAACTCGGCATAGAGCTTGCACAGATAGTCTTCGATGCTGTTCTCGAACGGCAGGACGCGCGGATAGCGCTGGCGCAGCCGATGGTAGATATCCTCGACCTTTACCGCCGTAATCGAATTGCCCTTGCGCGATTCGATGAAATCCGCCTCCATCACGCGGCTGCCCGGCAGCACAAAGTAAAGCTTGCGCGCCACATCGACGCTGCGGCCTTGCTCGCGTGTACCGGACACGGCGGCTTCCACGGCCACCACGGCGCTGAATGGCTCGGCGGACTCCCCGGCATCGGGTGCGAAGACGGCGACGACATAGGTGTGCGACCCATACGGCCGGACGCAGAGGTTGTCGCGCATGCCTACCGCGTAGGACGCGAGCGTCCGCCTCACCTTGCCGCCGGCGCGCGAGGCGCCGCTCTCGTCCTGCGCCGAGTTGAACACGTTGATGTGCTGCTTGCCGCCGGTCATAACCAGCTGGATCGCGTCCTGGAAAGAGGACTTCCCCACTCCGGTCGAACCCGACAGCAAGGTGGTGTGGCCAAAGGGGTATTCCCGGGACACCACGAAGCCCCAGTTGACCAGGATGAGCTTCTCAAGCTTCATCGTCAGGCTCTGGCGACGTGACGGCCGACACGGGCGTTCGTGTTTCGGCCAGCAGGGCATCAATGGCGGAATCCGCCACGAACTGCAGGATCGTCCCACGAATGGCGACCAGAGCGTCAGCATCTTCCACCTCGGAATCCGCCCGGTAATCGATCAGGCGGGCACGCTTCAGGTCGGCGAAGAGCTTCTCCCGCGCAGTCTTGGCCGGCAGTGAGCGGCGCGCCTGCGCAGTCAGCGTGGCATTCAGGTATTCCACGGTGACAAGCGCTTCGTTGCGCTCGTTGATCGAGCCTTGGCGCAGGCTTTCGTTGTACAGCAAGCGCAGCACCAGGCAGCATGCCACGAAATCGGCGGAGAGCTTCGCCCGCACGGCGTCCACCGCGATAGCATCGTCCTCGGCGGGAAGTCCCGGCACGCGCGCCCCCGGCGGGTAAAGCCGAAAATAACTCTGATGCCGCTCGTGCAGCAGCCGGAACCCGCCCACGTCGAAGTACGCATTGAGCAGGCCCTCGATACGCACGGCGTCGTCGTAGAGCTGACGCTCGATGGCGCTGTCCTCCCGGTGCAGGATGGACAGCCCGAACAGGCGGCCGAGAATCTGCCGGAACGCCTCCGGTCTGACGCCCCCCGCCTTCAGTTCCGCTTCCACCAGTTGCCCAATCGTAATTTCATCCATGGCCGATGTGGCGCCTCCTGATTGCATAGTCGGTGCCCGACATGATGGCATTGTCCAGCGGCTCGGCATCTAGCCGCTCCACGTCCAGTCCCTCATGGTCTCGTGCTGCCTCGACTGCCCGCAACAACGATAACGCCTGGATGGCATCGTCGACCGGCAACTCGGACAGGCGCAGCGCACCCGTGCCACGCATGGAACCGAGCAGGTAATCCACGACATCGTGATGCGACAGGGAGAAGGCTCGCTCCTCCGCTTGCCGTAAGAATTGACGCAAACGCTCTTCCCGCGTGATCTCCGGAACAATGCTCACGGCCTGTGCCCGGTTACGCTCGGCGGCCTTTCTCGGCTGCACCGCGGCAGGATCATACAGCGCCACGCTGACCGGTGCGAGCGCCGCTCCCTGCCGCTCCAGCCACGCGCGCTGATCCCGCTCCGGCATCTCCCCCAGGCGGCGGATCAGGGTGGACAATGCCGCCCCGCTGCCCGATGCCCCCATGAACAGACTCTGCGACAACAAGACCACATGGCGGCGGACATAGCTTTCCATAGCCCGGAACAATTCCGGCTGCTTCGTTCGGCAGGCCGCGGTCACCATCTCGTCGATCCGATCAAGCATCCATCTCAAGATAGCCCCGTCCGGCGCGGCCTGCGCGGCCCATGCCGCGTGGTTGGCCAGCTCATCGTCAATGGCCTGCATCTCGACCGCGGTCAACTCGTTCAGACGTTCGATCAGCGCCCCGATGTCCAGCCGGTGGCGCTCGGCATTGTCATAGACCAGGCGGGGCGAGAACTCATCACGAAAACGTCGCTCTACGAATTCGATGAACCCATCCCAATTGCCCTGTACATGCGCATCGAGCAGTATCTTGCGGGCCAGGTCGTAGAAGAGCTCGATATCTTCAGAGAGGTCGGCAATGACCCGATCGGCATACTCGTAGGCGTCGAGCAGGTCCTCCACGTCGCGGCGCTCGATGAAGGCACTCAGTGCATTCTTGCAGGAGCGCATGTTGCGCTGACGGGTCCGTTCGCGTGGGCGGTCGGCCAGCGTCAGCGCCTGAGCGAAGATCTTGCCGGCGCGGGTGAAGCGATAGGCGGTAACCAGCCGGACGCGATCCTCGGCGGTTTCGAGCCAGCCGTCCGCGACAAGGAGGCGCACGATGGCACTTGCCAACTTCTGGTCGTCGGCCAGGTCACTGGCAGCGAATCCGTCTTCGCCATCTTCACCGGCAGGATCGGCCGGCAGCGTGGCGGACTGCATGGTCTGGACAAAGAGGTCACGCAAGTCCTCGCGCCCAAGGATGGAGCGGTAGTCGGCATGGGAACCATACAGCCGCGCATAGAATGCGCGGATGCAGGCAGCGATCAGCCTTCGCCTCTTCAGTGTCAACGGACGAAAGAACTGCGGATACCCCGAATCCACCATGGCGGCTGATGTCCCCCTTCACTCTGGCATTGCACCTGCGTACCATCGACGCAGCGAACAAAATCGTACGATACCACCCTGCCCTGCCCCGCCGCGCGACTGCTTCAGGGATCGCCTGGCGCCGGCGCACCCTGTGCGGGGCCGCGCCCTGGCGACCCGGTAGGTGCCTTACGAGCCGGAATGGGTACGGCAGTTGGACTTGGCCCAAATACGATTGGGGGACGGAACCTCACCGGGACCCGCTCGGCGGCATCGAGCCACCCGCCAGCACCACGGCCTGCGTCTGTGGCCGGGCTGTCACCCATCTATCTTCGCGTCGCATAGCGCTCGCCCCTGGCATGGCACCACCGACCGGCGCAAACCTCAGGCCGTCATCCCATAGCCCAACGCGCGAACATGTGTCCGGAACTTATCTTCGTCCTCGAGCCGCACTACCACATGCTTATCACCGGCGCGCAGACACAGATGGGCGGTCTCCTTGCGCGTGGCCAGCATGGCTGCCATTTGCGCGTCATTGCAATCAATCAGCAGCGTGGTCCCCGCGACTTTCAGCGCCTTGCCCTGCTTGCCAGCCCGCTTGATGAAGGATTCCACCGTGTCTGGCACCGGCTGGTCGTCCCAGGCCTGCAGGAATTCGCGAAGTTCGGCGATGTCATGCCCCCTCTCGACCGCTACGATGGCCTTCTGAAGGTCGAGCCGCCAGAGTCTGTCCGCCTCTTCGGTTGCCCACATGTCCAGAACCAGAGACTCTTCTGCCGACAGACGGCCCGCGATGACCTTGACCTGCATGCCGGGCATGATGGATAGCCTTACGCTAGACTGGACCGCGCCGGCGTGTAGTGGCCGCTGGCGCCAAGGCAATAGGCGCCCAACGAGGTCACGCGAAAATAGGCCAGGCCATCGTAGCGACTGAGGAATTGGAGTTCGTCCGTTCCCCACATATCGTGAAAATTAGGCCGAGCCCCCGCCGGTTCGGTGTATGCGATATCAAGGATGCCAAGTGGCGCCGCATACTCGAACAGGAAGCAGAGCATATACCGCAACTGAAGAATGTCCCAGTCATGGTAGCCGCTGTGCCCCAGGCTGCCGTAATCCGCCTCACAAATGTAAAGACTCCAAGGGTCGCGGGCCACGTCGAAAGTATGCCCAGTTGCCACCATGAGACGGGAAAACGCGTCGATGCTGATCCACTCCCCGGCCGGACAACGCTGCAGCATCTCGGCGATCGCCGCGCGGCGCGGCGCCACTGCACCCATCGCACCGCCCTTGGCTTTTTGCCCCTTGATGACATCTATTCGGCTAAATTCATCCAGCGACGTCGCTCTCAGCCATTTCCGCCAGATTTTGCCAAGCACGTCAGCCGTTGGCGTCGTCAGGGCTGTCAGTCCGGCCTTGCTTAGCACCAGCTTGCTCCCGTTACGTTGCACAAGCCCCGCTGCCTGAAGCAGCATCGGCCAAGAAAATGCCTTGATCGGCCCTATCTCCTGATCGGTGGGTCCCGGCACGTGCTCGGCGTAGTAGTCGCTACCGGACAGTTGCCCGCACAACAATTGCAACGTCGCCGTGCCCGGCAGCGCTGTCTTCTCGCTGACCTTAAGCTTTCCCTGATCCACCAGACGCAGTAGCAGCGGTAGATCCGCCAGGGCATCGCGCTCACACAGCCGCACCGACAATGGGCTTTCACCGTACATGCCGGGAAGCGTATCGACCGTGTCCAGCCGGACAGGCTCTGGCGCCGGCACGAATGCCATGAGCCGCTCGTTCAGATCGGCAGGCACGTAGCGCCATCCATTCTGATAGTACAAAAACAGGCACAACGCCGTGGGCGGCCCATGGTGCTCGTGTCGGCGCCGATCGTCCCGGACCGAAAAATTCGGCAAACGCCCATACTTGGCTCGAAACCGCGTGGCATTAAAGCAGCCATCCCCCGCATAGGTGGCCTCTGCTACCGCCAGACGTTGAGTCTCGTCCAGCCCTTCCCACAGCGCTTGCAGCCTGTCGCCGGCAAGGTTGCGCAGGATCTCTTCAACCAGCCCACTCTTCTTTCCGATGCGTGAGGCTTCCGGAAGCCAGCGCATCAGCGATTTCAGATTGTCTACCGTGAGATTGTTCAGCGCTTCAGTGAGAGAAATTATGGGCATAGGCAATCTGGGCAATTCTTCAGAACACTTCCGGCCTAGTAGCAGGGGCCAGAAATCAGCAAACGTGATGATAGTCCGTACAATCAGGAATCGGGCTTCTGCAGGGGATAGTTCCTCGCATTCGTTTCCACCTTTCCCCGCAGCAGTGAGACATGAAAGCCCCTACTGGAGGACTCAGTTGGAGGATGTGGCCGGCTGCGCATGGGCTTAAAATGCTCAAAAGCTATAGCCTTGGTCGCACCAGTAGTGCCAATCGGAGACAGCAAGCCGAGTGCTCTGATTGGCGCGAAGCGGCACAAGTTGGGCAAGGGGGACGACGATCTCACGCTGGCGGTACTGCGCTCGCACAAAGATGGCAAAGCGGCACAGCTGGTCATGAGCGAGTCCGGTGACGCAAACTTGTTCGCTGGTACGAAGCGGAGAAGCGGCCATGGTTTGACGTACCCGCGCTTCGAATGGAAAGCTCAGGCTTTCTTCGAGATGGCAGTACCACGCCATCGCGCATTCTTCTTCGGTGTATGCGTCGACAACGATCTCCATCGAGATGCGCTGTTCGCGCTTGTTGTCAATTCGGGGCTTTGCCATGAGCGTGGTGGTCAAATCGGCGGGCTTATTGGCGAGGTGCATGCCCGCTAAATTTTTAAGGACACCTTTCGGCCGGTTTGAACACCGTCACCGGATCAAGCGCCGGGCGAACATTGTCGGCCCAGTACAGGCGCGCGACCTTCGTCCAACGAACTCGCATCAATCTTGCGCAGCAGGTGATCGGCTCGCACCAACGATGCCAGTGTCACCAGCTCCAGCTCATGCTGGTAAGGGGCAGGCGTCTTAGCGTCGCGCCATTATGAACAAAGCCTCCCGCGATGGGGAGGCTTTTTCAGCAATGTGAGGCCTCCCGGTCGGGAGGCACGTGCTGGGCGTTGCACTGCGCTACTTGACCGTCACGGGCAGCTTGCCTGCGACCACGGCGCGCACGCGCAGCGTGCCGGTGTAGGCGCTGCGCACCGGCGGATGGGACTGCCCCTTTTGCGCGGCCGTGTCCGCGTGCGCCAGCAGGACCTGCACGCCTCGCTTCTGCCTCGCGACGACCTCGGGGCGCAGTTGTTTGCTCGCCTTGCTGCCTTTGGCCAGACGGGCCGGCAGCGGATTACGCGCGTTCAAAGCCATAGAAACCTCCTGTGTCCCGGGTCGGTTGGGTCACGCAGCGGAAACGCAGACCATAGAGTCCAGACGCAAACCGCCTGCCAAGCCTATTGTAAAGCAGATCCAGCTGTCCCGATTGCGGCATATAGAGATACTGAGGCACAGTCGGCAGCGCGCCCGCGTGGATGACCAGTGCTCTGGCCAGCACATCGCAGAACTGCCAGATCATGCGCGCATCCGGCAGCGGCCAGTGCCGCGGATCGAACATCGTGTCGGCCTCGGCACGCATGAATTTGACTAAGGAACGTGCTCGAAATAACTTCCCGCTATGCGGCGTTCCGTGAGCGGATGCTGTAGTTCCACGCAGGCAAGGTTGAGTCGTACTCGATGTTCAGTGAAGCACGGACGCAACGAGTGACTGTCCGTCCGGCTTCATAGACTCCGTCAAGAATGTCAGCAGTAACTTTCAGTCCGGTTTTTGTGCAGGCTTTTTCGATCAG
>NZ_KB902863.1:0-10818 GCF_000379565.1 Cupriavidus sp. UYPR2.512
CCCGCTCACCGAACGTCGCGCTGCCATACCGCAAATGCAATGCTGCCACCAACTCCTTGCGTGTCGTCATGCTGATTTGCCTCGTCACCTCGAGCCGCTCCCGCCGGACAATCCGACGGGTAGCAAACTACGTGAGGCAACAAGTCAGCGCGAGTTGCAATTCTGATGAGTCAATGCGCCGGCCAAGATGGTTGTCGCTGGACAGGCCGTCCTGCTTGACGCTATCTAGATATGCGCGCAAAACGCTGAACCGGCACCGCGATCACCTATGGATGCTCGGTGGACATCTCATTGAAGTGCGTTACGAAGATCCTGAGGCTGCTGCCTTGGACGCTCGCACACTTGTGCTTCAGCAGGTCCATGAATACGGCGGTCCATTGATCTCCCGTCACCTCGACGAGCAAGCGCAAAGCGCTTTCGATGCCACCTGCAAAAAGCTGTCTCGCTTCCTGTGCCCTCTGTGAACCACCTCAAACTACCCACAGATACTCCCGACGATCCCAAAAACGAAAACGCGCAACCAGTTGGTCCATAGCACGGGAACTCGTACCCATCCGGACAAAGCCATGCACATGGCCTCGCCGCGCTGGATCCGGGCTTTCACGATCATCGCCGCGACTACCGCCAGACGCCGATTACTCTCCGATGTGGTTCGGAAACGCGAACAGGGTCACTCGGTCGCCCAGCCGCCGCCGAGCGCGAGATACAGCTTCACCGTCGCCAGCGCGGCGTCTGTCTGCGCCTGGGTAAGCGCATCTTCCCGCTGCAACGCGTCGATCCGCGCATCAAGGACCTCCTGCAACGTGCGTTGTCCGCCTTCGTACAACCGCCGCACGCTCTGCGCATTGCGCCGGGCGAGATCGAGCGACGCGTTCAGGCGGAGGCTGCGAGCGTCGAATCCGTGGCGCACTCCATATGCGTTGGCCACTTCTTCGAGCGTTCGAAGCACCGTTTTGTCATGCTGCGCGAGCGCGGCCTGCAAACGCGCATCGTTCGCGGCGACGTTGGCGCGCAGGCGCCCAGCATTGAAGATTGGCAGATCGGCACCAATGCCGATGAGCCCACCGGTGCCGGACAAGCCCGGTAGCCCGTCGAGATGCACATGCCCGTAGAGGCCAATGAACGTCAGATAGAAGCGCGGCAGGAGATCGGCTTTGGCGCTGCCAAGTCGCGCCGCCTGCGCACGCACGAGTGCCGCGCTCGCCCGCACGTCAGGACGGCGTTCGAGGACAGACGATGGGACTTCGCCCGACGGCACAGCCGGAATCGTCAACGGACCGGGCGGCCCGAGCGGCGAGGCCTCCTGCGCTGCACGGCCTGTGAGCACGGCGAGACGCCTTTCGCGCACGGAGATCGCGCTCGTCAGGGGTGGCCGCTGGGCCTCGCGCTGTGCAATCTGGTCATCGATCCGATCAACGTCATAACGCGTTGCCTGACCGGCTGTGAAACGTGCATCAACATAGCGCCGCAACGCCCGCAACGTGATAATGCTGCGGTCGAGCACACCCAGCCGGCGTTGTAACCCGCGCGCTTCAATATAGTTTTGCGTGACTTCCCCGGCGATCGCGATACGCGTGCCGCGTAGCCGCTCCAGCGCCGAGTCAGCCATCGCCGTAGCTGCCTCGGCGTCAATCGTGCGGCGCCCGAACAGGTCGACTTCCCAGATCGCGGTCACGCCGCCCGCCCAGGCGTCGAGGTCGGGCGAATCGTCGGGTGCAATCTGCAGATTGCGCAGGTTGCCAAACGCGTGCGCGGCGCCGGCCTGCGCGGACAGCGACGGGTAGCGCGCCGAATCGGCCACCGCCGCGATCGCGCGCGCCTCGAGCACGCGCGCCTGCGCAGTAAGCAAATCGTCGTTCGCGCGCAAGGAGGCATCAACATAGGCAGTCAGTGCGGGGGCCTGCCACGCCTGCCACCAGTTCTCGAGGTCGGCGGAAGCGGTGTCCGCCGGGGGCGCTTCCGCGAACGCAGCGGGCGCGGCGCGCGACGGCGGCACCTCTACCTTCACTAGCGAGCTGCAGCCGATGAGCGTGGCCGCAAAACACAGCGCCCAGAAGAGCACTGGCGCGGAATGAGTCGACGGGTAGCGTGGACGGATCATCGAGGTTCAGCCTTGTTGCGCGAGCATGGAGCGAAAGCGCGTGAGCGCGAGCAGCAGAAAGAGAGCGCCTGCGGTGCTGACGCCGGCAATCTGCGGCCAGACGATATCGAAGCCCGCGCCACGAAACAGAATGGCCTGGGTCAGCGATACGAACTGCGTGGTCGGCAGCAGCTTCACCAATGGCTGCATTGCGATCGGCATGCTTTGCACCGGCGTCGCGGCGCCCGATAGAAGATACGCGACGGCATAAGTCGGCACCGTGAGCAGGCCGAACTGTGGCATGGCGGGCGCGAGCGTCGCCAGCCACATGCCGAGCGCCGTTACGGAAAACAGATATAGCGCAGTACTGAGCGCGAAGAGCCCGAACGAGCCCTGCAGCGGTACGCGCAGCCACAGATTGACCACAAGCACGAGCGACAGCAGCGAAACCGCGAAGATGACGAGGCCATTGGCGAGGATCTTTGCGACGGCGATCTCGCTCGCACGCACGGGCATCACGAGCAGGTGCTCGATCGTGCCGTGCTCGCGCTCGCGGATCACGGCCGCGCCTACGAGAATGATCGACAGGACAGTGACGTTGACGACGATCTGCATGGTCGAAGTGAACCAGTACGATTCGGTGTTCGGATTGAACAGAACATGCACGACAGCGCGTGCGGGCAATTGCGCCTCGGCGTTGCGTGCACGCAGGAATGCGAGCGTTTCAGTAACAAAGATCTGCTGCAGATACGTGGTGCCAAGTCCCGCCTGGGTCATCGCAGTCGCGTCGACGAGCACCTGCACACTCGGTTCATGGCCGGCGAGCACGTCGGCCTCGAAGCGAGGAGGAATCTCGATGGCGAAAATATACGTGCCGCGATCGAGCGCCGAGTTGATGTCGCGCCGGTCCACATTGACAGGTGGCTTGAAGTACGGAGGCTGGACGGCAACGCGTAGCCGCCGCGAAAGCTCCGAGTGATCGGCGTCGACGATGGCGACCGACGCGTTCGAGACTTCCGCCTTGATGCCTTTCGCCACCGAATACACGGCGAAGGTGAACGCGAACACTATCAACGCCATGAGTGTGGGGTCGCCGAACAGGCTGAAGATTTCCTTTCGTGCGAGCCGGGCGACGTTGCGAAACCATTGCAGCATCGCCTATGTCTCCTGCTTCGAGAGCAGGCACCACGCGCCGATCAGATAGGCGAGCGCGAAGCCGAGCAACGCGATGTACATCGTGCCGAAACTGTCCGCGCCGAGTCCCTTCGTAAAGCTGCCGAGGCTCACGAGCTGGAACCATGACGACGGAAAGCCCACGCCGACCCAATAGCTGCTGCCTGTGAGTGTCGAGACGGGATAGAGCAGCCCCGAAAAATTCACGGATGGAATCAGGCAGAGGATCGCCGTGCCGAAGATCGCCGCGACCTGCGAGCGAACGAACGCCGATACGAGCAAGCCGAGTCCCGTGGCCGCTAGCACGAACAATAGCGCGCCGATGGTAAGCGCGACGAACGAGCCTTTCAGCGGAACGTGCAGCACCGACACAGTCAGCACGACGAGCAACAGGTAGCTCAGCATCGCAAGCGCCGCATACGGCATCTGCTTGCCGAGCAGATATTCGCCGACGCGAGCGGGCGACGCATAAAGGTTCGTGATCGAACCCATTTCCTTTTCCCGCACGACGCCGAGCGCGGTCAGCATCGTGGGAATCAGGATCAGGGCGAGCATGATGATGCCAGGGGTGATCGCGTAGATGCTGCGGAACGTCTCGTTGTAGACGAAGCGCGTCTCGGTGCTCATCGGCAGTGCGGATTGCACAACCGGCGCGCGTGCCATCTGAACGCAGACGTAGCGAAGCAACACGGCGTTCACGTAGGTGTCGATCGTAGCGCCGGGAAATGGACTCGATCCATCCACGTAGAAAGCGACCTCGGGACGCCGTCCGGCCAGCAGGTCGCGACCGAAGCCGGGCGGGATGTCCACGACGAGTTGCACGTCGGCACTGCGCAAGAGACGCAGCGCGTCCTCGGCACTGCGCGTCTCGCCCGAAGGCACGAAATAGTGCGAGCCGGCGAACTGCTCGATCAGCTCTCGGCTCGCGACAGTGCGATCGCGGTCGAGTGTGGCGAAGCGCACGTTGTCGACGTCGAATGAGACACTCCATGCAGCGGCCAGCAGCAGGACGATCGGGCCGAGCAACGCGAACGCGAGTCGTAGCCGGTCGCGCGCGAGTTCGAGCGTTTCGCGGCGCGCGAATGCCCAGATACGAGCGAGCGCGGGCATCGCCGACAGTGCTCGGGATATCGTGCTGGCTATTGCCCCCGCGTGGCGCGTGTGGCGGGGCGAATCGCCAGCGTCGAGCGCTGGTGTGGTGGCTGCCTTCGTCAGTTCAGCTGATTGTGCCTCGCCGCGCTGCGCGTCCTCGAGCCACGCGACGAACGCGTCTTCGAGCGTTGCCGCATGGCGCGCTTCCCGCAGCGCCTGTGGCGTTCCGACCGCGAGGACACGCCCCCGATGCATGAACGAGATGCGGTCACAGCGCGCGGCCTCGTTCATGAAATGTGTCGAGATGAAGATAGTTACATGTGCTTCGCGCGAAAGCCGGGTCAAGTGCCTCCAGAACATGTCGCGTGCACCGGGATCGACGCCCGAAGTTGGCTCATCGAGGATCAACACTTCCGGCCCGTGGAGACAGGCGGCGGCCAGTTGTAGCCGCTGGCGGATGCCGAGTGAGAGGCTAGCCGGGCGCGCGTCGGCACACGGACCGAGGTCGAAGTCCAAGAGCGCACCAGCGACGGCGCGCGTCGCATGATTGCCCTCCATGCGATAGAGTCTGGCATGCAGGTCGAGATTCTGACGCACGCTCAACTCTTCGTAGAGCGAGAACGACTGCGACATGTAGCCCACCTTCATACGGGTGACCATGTCGCTCGCCCGGACAGGTTTGCCGAGCAGCATTGCCGTGCCTTCTGTCGCGTCCAGCAGGCCCGTCAGCATTTTCATCGTGGTCGTCTTGCCGCAACCGTTCGAGCCGAGAAAGCCAAAAATTTCGCTGCGTTCGATGCGAAAGCTCACATGATCAACCGCGACGAACGAGCCGAAGTGACGTGTGAGGCCGTCGGCCTCGATTGCAGGCGGCCCTTCGGCTGGCTGGAGCGGCGGAATGGCCTGTGCACCGGTACCAGCCCGCTTGTACGCCGGCAGGAGCGAGACATAGGCAGATTCGAGGTCCTGTGTGCCGGCGCGCCGCAGCACGGCGGCGGTGCTGTCACTGACCACAACACGGCCATCGTCCATGCCTACCAGATGCTCGAACCGTTGTGCCTCTTCCATATAAGCCGTCGCCACGATGACGCTCATGCGTTGATGCTCGCGGCGCAAGTCGTCGACTAGTGTCCAGAATCGCCGCCGCGAGAGCGGATCAACGCCAGTGGTGGGCTCATCGAGAATCAGCAGATCGGGGTTGTGCACGAGGGCGCAGCACAAGCCCAGCTTTTGCTTCATGCCGCCGGACAACTTGCGGGCAGGCCGGTCGAGAAAGGGAGCAAGACCCGTCGCGTCGAGCAACCGCGCGATGCGTCGCGCGCGCTCGCGGTCTGCGAGTCCGAACAGCCGCGCGAAGAAGTCGACGTTTTCGTGGACCGACAGCGTTGGATAGAGATTGCGCCCCAGCCCCTGCGGCATGAACGCAATGCGCGGCAGGATGCGGTCTCGCGCCGCGCGCACTCGCAAATCCGCGCCGAGCACCTTGATTTCGCCACGTTGCACGCGCTTGACCCCGGAGATAAGGCCAAGCAACGTAGACTTGCCGACGCCGTCCGGACCAATCACGCCAATTGTGGTGCCCGCTGGCAATACCAGTGAGACATCATCGAGCGAGCGCGTCGCGCCGTATTCGTGCGACACACCGGTGATGCGAATCGCCTCGGCATCATAGCCAGGCCCTGCGCCTTCGCCTCCCAGCGCCATCGTCTAACTCCCGCGCACGGCGAGCGCCCGGGGCCAGGGCTGCGAAGGATCGATTCGCACATAGCCTTCGCCTGTCATGCCGCCTTTCAGGCGCGACGCGAGCTTGCGCGCGACGTCGAGCGGTAGCTGGAGTTTGACGCGGTACATCAGCTTTGCTCGCTCACTAGCGGTTTCGACGTACTTGGGCGTAAACTGCGCGTCGTCCGAGACATACTCGATGCGCGCCGCGATAGGCTCGTGAGGGAATGCGTCGAGCACGATGCGCGCGTCAGCGCCGACTGCTAGCTCGCCCGCCTGCGGACCCGGCAGAAAAATCGCGAAATAGATGTCGTCGGGGTTGAGCATCGACACCACGCGGCCGCCGGCGGGCAGGACCGTGCCGACTTCGACCACGCGATACTCGACGCGGCCCGCGAGCGGCGCGCGTAGCGTCGTGTCGGCAAGTACGGCCTGAAACCGCGCGATCTGGGCGTCGGCTTCCTCAACGGCGGCTTGGGCTTCCGTGCGCGCTGCGCGCGTCGCGCCTTCGCCCGCGTGCGCGCCTTCCAGCGCGAGCCGGCGGCGATCGCGCTCTACGGCCGAAATCTGCGAAGCGTCGAATAGTTTCTCCGCCTGCGAGACTTCGAGCCGCGCGAGCCGTACTTGGGCGACGCTTGCATCGAGCTGGGCGGCCGCGCGGATGGCAGCACCAACCGCGCGTTCACGGGCCGCCTTTGCCGCGTCGAGCTGGGCGCGCAGTTCGTCGTTGTCCTCGCGTGCAACGACGGCGTCAGCTACGAGCACGTCGCCTTCATGTACGGGCAGATCGACGATGCGGCCGCCATACTTGACGGCGACGTCGACCCGCGCGAGTTCGAGCCGTCCGTTTGCGTGGACCACGTAGTCCGGCAGGGCGCGCCCCCGGTCGCGCTCCCAGACGATTCCCGTGCCGATCACGGCAATGAGCGCGATTGCTGCGAGCGCCCATCCAATACTCTTCTTCATCGGCTACCTTTGAATGTGCTGAATGTTTTCCGCGACATCTGAGACACGAATATATGCTTGCCCATAATTTCTAGAGCTGCAGATAGTCGATGCCTTTCGCGATGGGCATCCGAACGGATCTGTCGCCATAAGGCGGTCTGCTATGCTGACGGGCCTTAATGCGTGACTTGGTCGATGACCGAGAAGCTGAGTCCGGGTGTGGCAAAAGTACTCAAACGGTTGCATTACCCGCTGGACATGATGTTGCTGTGCGTTCGGTGGTACGTGGCCTATCCGCTGAGCCTGCGTCATCTCGAACAGATGATGGCCGAGCGCGGGATTGCGGTCGATCATTCGACCGTTCATCGTTGGGCACTCAAACTGTTGCCCGTCCTGGAGAAGGCGTTTCGGCGGTGCAAACGGAGGGTCGGCAGGAGCTGGAGGATGGAAGAGTGAAATACAAAGCAAACTGCTGGCACGGTGGAACGGTGTCGCCTTTGTTCGAAACGACACTTCAGCGGAGAGCCGGATGCGCTGAGAGGCGCACGTCCGGTTCGGGGAGGAGAGGCAGGGAAATAGTTCGACTACGCCCTGTCTCTTACTCCACTTCGAATCAGGGGTGAGTGGCGGTATCTCTACCGGGCTGTCGACAAGGCAGGCAGCACCGTTGATTTTCTGCTGCGAGCCCGACGGGACAAGGCTGCGGCCTGGGCCTATTTCGAAAAGGCAATCGACCAGAATGGCGAACCCGAGACCGTGACGATCGATAAGAGCGGATCGAATCTGGCTGCCTTGCAAGCGATCAACGCCAGGCGGGAGGCGCCGATCAGGGTCCGTCAGAAAAAATATCTGAACAAGGATGGGAGAGAGTGCCCTATCGCCATCGTTCATCTGGCCTTTGCGAATCATATGCATGGTCTCGATTCCACCCAGAATGATGCGTGCGCAATGAAAATTCTTGAATCCCATCATTGGGCGGATGCGACGCTTGATGGCCCGGTGATCCTGTTCGACAATGTTGTCCTCTATAGTTCGGCGCTCTCGCCGCTCAGCTTCCTTATTGCGACAGTACCCTTAGTCACACCCCCAGTGTCTCGTCAAGCCAGTCGAACATACGGGCATTTGCGAGGCGACCTGCCCCCAACTCACAATGAGCGCCCGCACCCTCTGCATTGGTAAACGTCATCAGCACCTTTGAGCAGGTGAGATGGTCGTATAGCTGCTGAGGTTGCCCGTTGTAGAACAGGTCATCCTCGGCGTCGCACACGAGCGTTGGGCAGCGAATTTGCTCGGCGATGCCGCCCGCCAGCGAATAGTCGAGTGTCTTGCGAATGTATTCACTGGGCGTATCGGCGCCGAAGCACCACATCCCGTGGCTAATCGCCCAGCGCGTTACGGGCGATGCCATCATGGCCGCTTCCATCGCCCGGTCTATGCGCGGCGCTGGACCGGCCCGCAACTCTGTCAAGAACGCGTCACGCACGCCTTCTGGCCAGCGGCCCACATGGACAGCGCCATAGTCGTAAACGCCGTCGTTGGCGATTACCGCTGCAATCCGATGTTCAAAGGCGGCCGCGCGGGGCGCAAGATAGCCACCCAGGCTTATACCGCAAAGGGCGATGCAGGACGGGGCAATACCGGGTAACGTCAGCGCGAAATCGACCACCGGCGTGATGACCTTTTCCCAATCGTGCCGGAAGACAAGTCCCTCGTTGTGCAAAGGCCCGAACTGACCTGGACCGTCAAAACACAGCACATGGTATCCGCGCTCCACTGCGGCCCGTGCTTGGCCCCAGTGCAGTTCTTCGGCGGAGCCGTCGAAGCCGCTATGCAGGATCAGCAGCGGCCGCACCCCTTCGCCGGCGCGGTGGAAATAGCCAGGCAACGAGGTGCCTTCATAAGGAATTGCTATCGGCTTGATCTCAGGATCGTGCAGCGCTGCCGCCGCCCAATAGCAGGCGACCGAGCGATCATAGGCACGGCCGATACGAGGGTCCTGCGCATTGGCATGCAGGAAGAACTCCGACGAGCGATAGTAGTTGCAGGCACGGAGGTAGCTGTCGCGAGCACTGATTCGATGGCTGCGGGCAAACTGCCTATCGCCCTCAGCCGCAATTCTGTCCGCCATGGCGTTCCAGGCTTCGAACCAGCTGTCGTAGTCGCCCGCCGCGATGCGGGCGCTAACCGCCATGACCTCGCCAAAAGAGCCGCCGCCGTACTCGTCGGCGCCGAACATGCGTACCGTCTCGAACCAGAATTGTTCGTCACCCGGGAAAAGCAAGGTGGATGGTCTTGCGGCCGGATTCACAACTGTTTGCGTGGTCATGGCGATTTCCGTTAAAAGTGTTTCGCCGCCTATTGTTGCGCTTCGAACGCCTCAGCCCTCTTCAGTACCCGTTCAGGACACTCGCCTGCACGATGACCAACCCCGCCTCCATCGCTGACCAAATGCCGTCGCTGACGTTTTCGGGCGCAGTGCGTCGCGATCCCCCTCACGCGTACCTGCCCCATTCACCCCCTATTACCTCGTCCGGCCTTCAATCGATCTAGCCGAAACTGTTTCTTGAGCCTGCTCTGGATGCATTTTCTGCGACACGATCAGAACTATGATCCCAATCAAGGTGCTAACCGCCACTATTACGAGCGAGCGCGCAAACGAGTGTTGAGGCGTTTTCGCAGATACACCGTTCTCTTCCTTCGTTGCCGTACGCGACTTGAACAGCTTGGCGCGGCGCAATGCAGCGACAGCATTGTCTGTTGCACCCGCGTTTTGACCGGTACAAAACGCATGTTCGGTCGTTGTATCCCCTCGCAGATTGCGTGGGCGTCAGCCGCATCGTTACGTAAGGCCGCACGAACTGCGGGGCAACCAGTCGAACAGCGTGTCCGAGCTTCGCGAGCTCGCGGCTCCAGCAATGCGACGAGTCGCACGCTCTCATGCCGATCACACACGGTCGAGCGCTGCGAAATACCGGAGTACATCCGCGCGTCGTAACTGCTTCGCACAACCCATGTGGCCTGGCCGTCACGACTTCTCCACATCGGCGTAAATCCTTTCGCCGCTTAGCGGGAGTCGTTCATCACATGAGCCATTGCGACAAAGCCCCTCGGTGCGATGGCCGGCGCGCACGCGAGAGCCCAATTTCATGGCTGCGCGTGGCATCCGTCGGGCTAGAGCGGCTGGATGTTGGCAGCCTGTTTTCCCTTGGGACCCTGCTTCACCTCGAAGCCGACTTTCTGACCCTCCTGCAGGGACTTGAATTCCTTCCCCTGTACCTGGGAGAAGTGCGCGAAGAGGTCCTCGCTGCCGTCATCGGGCGTGATGAAGCCGAAGCCCTTTTCATCGTTGAACCATTTCACCGTACCGGTTGCCATTTTGCTGCATGCCCCGAAAGCATTGCGTGAAGACGTCGCAGCTTCGTGCGGCTTACTATGCTGCCGCACCCTGCCGACATGGTTTCATGTTAAACCGCCGCAGAAGTCGATTTGTTGATTTGCCTCAAAAACTGACCGTGAGGCGGTGCGGACAAAAACCTGCAACTGGTTGCGGGTTTCTCAAGGCTGCCAAATTTGCCTGAAGTCCTTTGTGGGTATGACTTTCGCCGATTTCCGCCGTGATCCGCTAGAATTCCCGATCTTTGGCGGTCGATAATGGCGCACAGCCAGCAATGGCAACGGATTCCAACGGAATTGAGCCGCGGGCAGTTCGAACAATTTGTCTTGCCGCACCTCACGGCAGGAAGCCGGGGACCGGCATCCAAACTGACCGCGCACGCGATCTTCAACTACATCCTGAAACTGCTTTA
>NZ_KB902864.1:0-10443 GCF_000379565.1 Cupriavidus sp. UYPR2.512
GAAGCGCCGGGGAAGAACGTGAAGGCCAAGTCGGGCCTGAACAAGGCCATACTCGATCAAGGCTGGTTCGAGTTCCGCCGTCAGTTGGAGTACAAAGTGGCGTGGAATGGCGGCTGGTTGGTGGCAGTGCCGCCTGCGAACACGAGCCGGACGTGTCCGGCCTGCGGATGTNTGAGCGCAGAGAACCGTACGACACAGGCGAAGTTCGCCTGTGTCGCATGTGGCTACGAAGCCCACGCCGACGTGGTCGGCGCCATAAACATCCTCACACGAGGATTGCAACTGTTGGAAGGGCAGGACGATGCCCGGATAGCCTGTGGAGAGATGGCGCGGTCAGGCCACTCAGTGAAGCAGGAACCCGCCGAAGCGACTACGTAGAGCATCACGTAGCGCGGTAGGAATCCTCCCACTTTCCGGCCTTCGGCCGGCGAGCACCAGCGAGAGGGGGAGGAGGATGTCAAAGTATCGAAGCCGTGCTGCCGCATGCGGCAGCGCTGGCCGACAGCGGTCCCGAGTATATCCGCCAGGACGATACCTTCTTCCCCTGCGCCAACGGCCGGCTCAAGCTGCGCGAGTTCGCCCCCGAGCGCGGCGAGCTGATCTTCTATGCGCGTGCCGACGAGGCGGGGCCCAAGGAGAGCTTCTACATCCTGTCGCCGACGCAATCGCCGGATACCTTGCGCGCCGCGCTGGCCGCGGCGCATGGCGAGGGCGGGCGGGTGCGCAAGCTGCGCACGCTGTACCTGGCCGGCCGCACGCGCGTGCACCTGGACCGGGTCGAGGCGTTGGGCGATTTCCTGGAACTGGAAGTGGTGCTGGCCGACGACGAGCGCCTGGAGGACGGCGTGGCCGAAGCACACGCATTGCTGGCGCGGCTGGGCATTGCCGCGTCGAACCTGATTGAAGGCGCCTACATCGACCTGCTGCGCTCGGCTCAGGCCACGCGCGCCGACACCGGCGCGTAGACCGGCGGATGGCGGCGGCTGGTGCCGCTGCCGAAGATGCGGCCCTCGCGGATTTCCAGCACGTGCTCGCCCAGTGCCTCGACGTCGGCGGGGTCGTGCGAGATCACTAGCATCGGCACATCCAGGCTGGCCTGCAGCGTGCGCAATTCCGCGCGCATGCGCGCGCGCAGCGCGGGGTCCAGCGCGGAGAAGGGTTCATCCAGCAAGACGATGTCGGGCTGCGCCACCAGCGCGCGCGCCAGTGCCACGCGCTGCTTCTGGCCACCGGAGATCTCTGCCGGGTAGTTGCCGACGATGTCCGCCAGGCCGAAGGCGTCGATCCAGCGCTGCGCTTCCGGATGCACGGCGCCGCGGCGCGGATTGCGCCAGCCGCGCGACAGGCCGAAGCCGATGTTCTGGCCCACGGTCAGGTGCGGGAACAGCGCGTATTCCTGGAACAGGTAGGCCACGCGGCGCTCTTGCGGGCGCACGTCGATACCGGCGTCGGCATCGAACAGCGTGCGGCCGTTCAGCACGATGCGGCCGCTGTCTGGCGCCAGCAGGCCGGCGATGGCGCGCAGCGTCAGGCTCTTGCCTGCGCCCGAGGGCCCGAACAGCGCAATGCGCCGGCTGGCCGAGTCGAAATCGATATCCAGCGCAAAGTGGCGGTCGGCCGAGACCATCTGCTTGCGGATGCTGACGTGCATGCTCATGGCGACTCGGCTCAGCGGATGCGCGGGCGCAGGCGCCGGCGTTCATAGAGTTCAGCGGGATTGCGCGCGGCGGCCGGCACCAGGCGTCCGGCGGCCACCAGCAGCAGCACGCAGGTGACGGAGGTCACCAGCACCAGCAGGTTGGCGGTGTTGTCGTCGCCGGCCTGCACCGCTTCATAGATGGCGACTGACAGCGTCTGCGTGCGCCCGGGCAGGTTGCCGGCGATCATCAGCGTGGCGCCGAACTCGCCCAGTGCGCGGGCAAAGGCCAGCAGCACGCCGGCGATGATGCCGCGCGCGGCCAGCGGCAGCGTGACGCGGAAGAAGATGCCGGCTTCGGGCACGCCCAGCACGCGGGCGGCATTTTCCAGTTGATGGTCCACGCCTTCAAAGGCGGCGCGCGCGGACTTGAGCACCAGCGGGAAGGCGACGATGGTGGAGGCCAGCACCGCGCCCTGCCAGGTAAAGACCAGTTCGATGCCCAGGCGCGCCAGCCACTCGCCGAATACGCCACGGCGTCCCACCAGCACCAGCAGGTAGTAGCCCAGCACCGTGGGCGGCAGCACCAGCGGCAGCGTCAGCACCGCATCGACCACGTCGCGCAGGGGCGAGCGCCAGCGCGCCAGCGCCCAGGCCGCGCCGACGCCAAGCACGGCATTCAGCGCGGTGGCCCAGCCGGCCACCTTCAGCGACAGCAGCAGCGGTACCCAGACGGCGTCCATGGTGCGCGCAATGCTCCGTCAGGGCTTCTGGAAGCCGAAGCGCGACAGGATCGCCTGGCCTTGCGGCGAGGCGACGTAGTCGACGAACTGCGCCGCTTCCTTCTGCTGGCGCGTCTGGCTGGTGATGGCGATGGGGTAGGTCACTGGCGTGCGGCTTGGCACGCGCACGGCCACCTTGACCTTGTCCGGCATCACCGCGGCATCGGTGGCAAAGACGAAGCCGGCCTCGACCTCGCCGCGCGCGACATAGTCCAGGCTCTGGCGCACGTTCTGCGCCGGCACGCCCTTGGCGGCCACTGCGTCCCACAGCCCGGCCGCTTCCAGCGCGCCGCGGGTGTAGCGGCCCACCGGCACCGAGGCCGGGTTGCCGTAGGCGATGCGCTTCACTTCCGGGCGCGTCAGGTCCTGCAGCGAGGCGATGGCCAGCTTGCTGTCCGCGGGCACGATCAGCACCACCTGGTTGGCGGCGAAGTTGCGGCGCGAGGCCAGCGCGATCACCTTCTCGGCCTCGGCCTTGTTCATCGCCTCCTGGTCGGCCGAGGCGAACACATCGGTCGGCGCGCCCTTGATGATCTGCTGCATCAGCACGTCGGACGCGCCAAAGTTCAGCACCACGTGCGTGCCGGGATGGGCGCGCTCGAACGACTCGGCCAGCGACTTGAAGGCATTGGTCAGGCTGGATGCTGCGGACACGACCAGGTCGGCGGCAAAGGCGGGCGGCGCGGCCAGCGCCAGCGTGGCGACGGAGGCGGCCAGCAAGAACCCGCGGCGGCAGGAACGGAAGGCAGACATCGGAATCCTCGGGAATCGGCAGCCGGCGTGTGAGCAAGGCCTGTGCGGGTGGACTGTCAGGCGCAATATACGTCTGTATATAGCGCTGCGTCAATGATGCGCCATGACCGCCGTCATGGGTATTTGAAGTGGCTTAAGTGCTGTATCAGTGGCCGCGAATGTGCCCTGGGCAGGATGGGCTGGCACCGCCCGGCGCCAGCCTCGCCGGTTTCAGGCCGGCGGCGTGCCTTCCTTGAACAATGACTTCAACTGGGTGCGCAACTCAGGGGTGTCCTGATGCTGGTGCACGGCCACCGCGTGCTGGACCGCGGCTTCGAGCAGTTCGTCTTCGCTGTCGGCGCTCATTGCCACCGTGCAGTGGGTGTCGCTCGGGAACTCGCGGCAATCGATAAACTTGCGTGCCATGATGCCTCCTGACGCCGGCCCGCAGAGTGGGCTGGAGCCGGTGCATCCAGTATAGGCACGCGGGTAGCCGTCTACAGCACTGGCGTCAGCACCCTGCCGTCAGCCAGGAACGCGTCCAGGTTCTGCAGCGTCAGCGCGGTCATGGCGGCGCGCGTTTCATGCGTGCCGCTGGCCACGTGCGGCGCCAGCACGACATTGTCCAGCGCCATCAGCGCGGCCGGCACGTTGGGCTCGTCCTGGAACACGTCCAGGCCGGCACCGCCCAGGCGCCCTTCGGCCAGTGCCGCCACCAGTGCCGCCTCGTCGATCACGCTGCCGCGCGAGACATTGACCAGGATGCCGCCGGGTCCGAGGGCCTCGATGACCTCGCGCGACACCAGCCCGGCCGTCGACGGCCCGCCCACGGTGGCCACCACCAGGAAGTCGGCCCACGCCGCCAGTGCCTTCAGGTCCGGCTCGAAGCGCCAGGGCGCACCCTCGCGCGGGCGGCGGTTGTTGTACGCGATCTCCATGTCGAAGCCCTGCGCGCGGCGGGCGACGATCTCGCCGATGCGGCCCAGCCCCAGGATGCCGAGCTTCTTGCCCGACACGCGCGTGGTCAGCGGGAAGCCGCCCTGCGGCCAGCGCCCGGCGCGCACGAAGCGGTCGCCATGGGCGATGCCGCGCGCCGCATCCAGCAGCAGCCCGAAGGCCAGGTCGGCGACGCAGTCATTGAGCACGTCGGGGGTATTGCTGACCTGGATGCCGCGCGCGCGGGCCGCGTCCAGCGCGATCGCGTCATAGCCCACGCCGAAGCTGACGATGGCTTCCAGGCGCGGCAGCGCATCGATCAGCGCCGCGCTGCAGCCGTGGCGCGCCGAGGTCACCACCACGCGCACCTGCTGGCCCTCGCTGCGCGCCCACGCGATCGGATCGGCGTGCCGCCACAGCGCGGCGGCGCCGTATTGTTGCTGCAGGGTGGCATTGGTCTGCGGCGCGAGCGGGCCGACCTGGAGGATCTGGGGAGCGGACATGGGATGCGGGATGCAAGGAGGGGACGGGCAATGGTAGCGCAAGGGCCCCCCATGCGCAGGGGCAGGCAAATCGTGCGCGCGCAAGTTGTGCGATGTTCGTGCCGGCCGGTGGTATCGCGCGCGCGGGCGGCGGGTTATGCTGCGATCCTGATCCCTGTTGCCCTACTTCATGTGCCATGAAAACCATCTACCTGGCTGGCTTCGACGTCTTTCGCAAGGATGCGCGCGCCTGGGGCGAGCACCTCAAGGCGCTGTGCGCAGCGCACGGCTTCAGCGGCCTGTATCCACTCGACAAATCCGCGCCCGATGGCCTGTCGGGCGCCAACACCGCGCGCTGGATCTATGACGCCAATCTTGCGCTGCTGCGGCGCGCCGACATGGTGATGGCCAACCTCGACGATTTCCGCGGACCGGGCGAGCCGGATTCCGGCACGGCGTTCGAGGTGGGCTTTGCGGTGGCGCTGCAGAAGCCGGTCTGGGCCTACAGCGCGGATGCGGGCACGCTGCGCGAGCGCGTCACCGTGGCCACCGACGAGGATGGCGCGCCGCTGGATGCGCGTGGCTTCGTGGTGGAGGATTTCGGGCTGGGCAAGAACCTGATGCTGGCGTGTTCGGCGAAGCTGGTGCAGGGTGGGGCGGCCGAGTGCCTGGCGGCGATGGCCGAGGCGATTCACCGGCGTGCCGCCGAAGCCGCCGCCCGCCGCGAGCGCGACACGGCGGCGTGGGGCGACGACTAGGGCCTGTTCATAGGCCCTAGGGCCGCAGCGACTGCACCCCGGCCGCGATATCGGCCGCCGTGCTGGCGACGATCTCACGGTACGCCGCCACGACGCCATCGACCGCGCCGGGCGCCGGCAGCTCTGCCTGGGTGCGGCCGCTGACCACCTTGCCGTCCGGCAGCCGCCGCACGGTCCAGTTGATGGTGGCGCCGGCCCGCTGGCCCACGTCGGCATCCAGGCGCAGCACTTCGGTGGTGATCCGGTACAGCGGCTGCACGTCCGGCATCCCCTGCTGGTAGGTGTCGACCGCGCCCAGCGTGGCCTGCAGGCGTTGCGACAGCGCGTCGCGCAGCTCGTCGGGCAGCGGCGCGGACCAGCGCGCCAGGTCCAGCAGGCGCAGGCCGGCGTCGCCGCCATCGCGCACCACCAGTTGCGGGCGGTTGAGCCGCTCCGGCACGCGCACCGGCGCGACTTCCAGCCATAGCGTGTTGGTCGATGCCGGCGTCGTCGTGGCCGGCAGCGGCGCGACCGCGCCCTGCGCCAGCGTGTAGTAGCGCGGCTCGGGCGAGGCGCACCCGGCCAGCACGGCCGCGGCCAGCGCGCCGGCGAGGAGGCTGGTGATAGAAAGGCGCTTCATCATTCTTGCTCCGGCTTGCCGCGCAGCAGCGCTTCAGGGTGGCGTTCGAGGTAATCGGTCAGCGTGCGCAGCGACGTGGCGGTGCGCGTCAGTTCCTGCAGCATGCGGCGCGTGTCCTGCTGCAGCGGCGCGTCCGAGGCCAGCGTGCCGTTGGCCGCGGTCAGGGTCTTGCGCGCGTCCTGCAGCGCGGCCAGCACCTGCGGCGCAACGTCGCCGTTGAGCTGCTGCACCAGCTTGTCGGCGGTTGCCAGCGTCTTGTTCAGGCTAGCCACCGTGGTGCGCAGGTCCTGGCCGATCTGGTCGAACGGCACCTTGTCGATGCGGTTGACGATGTCGCCCACCTGCGCCTGCAGCTGGTCGAAGGTGCCCGGGGTGGTGGCGAATTCCGGGATCGGTGCGTCCAGGTCGACCTTGGCCGGTGCCGCCTTCGGGAAGAAGTCGAGCGCCACGTACAGCTGGCCGGTGAGCAGGTTGCCGGTGCGCAGCTGCGCGCGCATGCCACGCTGCAGCAGGCCCTGGATGATCTTGCGCGCGCGCTCGCGGTCTTCGACATCACGTTCGCGGAAGCCCATGCGCGACGGGTACAGCTCTACCACCACGGGCATGCGGAACGCTTTCTTGTCGCGCTGGTACTCGATGCCGATCGAACGCACCTGGCCCACGATCACGCCGCGGAAGTCCACCTGCGCGCCCGGCGACAGCCCGCGCACGGACTGGTCGAAGTTGAGCACCGCCAGCGTGGGCGCCAGTTCTTCCGGCTCCTTCATCGCCTCGGCCTGGTCGCTGGCCAGCAGGAACTGCGTGTTCTCGGCCGCGGCGTCGGTGGCCGTGGTGTGGTCCGGCGCCTGGAAGGCGACACCGCCCAGCAGCACCGTCACCAGCGACTGCGTCGACAGCTTGAGCCCGCCGGCATCGAGCTTCAGGTCGACGCCGCTGGCATGCCAGAAGCGCGTGTCGGCGGTGACCAGCTTGTCATAGGGTTTGTTGACGAACACGCGCAGCGTGAGGTCGCGCCCGTTGGGATCAAGCTGGTATGCCACCACCTGGCCCACCAGCACGCGCCGGTAGTAGACCGGCGAGCCGATATCGAGCGAGCCCAGCTCGGAGGCGCGCAGCACAAACTGCTTGCCGGAGGCATCGGTGGTCACCACCGGCGGCACTTCCAGCCCCTTGAAGTCGCGCGCGGATTCATTCGACTTGCCCGCATCCACCCCGATATAGGCCCCGGAAAGCAATGTCTCCAGCCCGGACACGCCGCTGGCCGCAAAGCGCGGGCGCACTACCCAGAAGCGGGTGTCGGCCACGGCGAAGTTCTCGGCGTCCTTGGTCAGGTCGATCGACGCCACCACGTGCGAGCGGTCGCGCGCCAGCCGCACCGACTTGACCAGCCCGATGTCGACGTCCTTGTAGCGCACCGCTGTCTTGCCGGGCGTCAGGCCCTCGGCCGTGCGGAAGGTGACGGTGATTTCCGGCCCGCGCGAGGTCAGCGTATGCACCAGCAGCGAGATGCCGACCACCGCGGCCACGATCGGGATCAGCCAGACCAGCGAAGGCAGCCAGCGCGCGCGGCGCCGGCGTTCGGGCCGCGGCAGGCCCGGCGGTGCCGGCGGGGGCGAACCCGCGGGCGTGGTGGCTTGGTTGTCATTGTCGGGCATTGTCATCTTCCAGCGAGTCCCACAGCAGGCGCGGATCGAAGCTGAGCGAGGCCAGCATGGTCATGACCACGACCGCGCCAAAGGCCATGGCGCCGCCGCCGGGAATGATGGTGGCCAGCGCCCCGGCCCGCACCAGCGAGGCCAGCAGCGCCACCACGAAAATATCGAGCATCGACCAGCGGCCGATCACCTCTACCAGTCCGTACAGCCGGGTCTGCTGCCGGATCCGCCAGGTCGAGCGGAAATGCACGGACAGCAGCAGGAAGGTGAGGATCACCATCTTCAGCAGCGGCACGATGATGCTGGCGACCAGCACCAGTCCGGCCAGCATGTGCGAGCCGGACAGCCACAGATAGATCACGCCGGACAGGATGGTGTCCTGCTGCGTGCCGAGGATGGACTGCGTCACCATCACCGGCAGCACGTTGGCCGGAATATAGAGGATAAAGGCGGCGAGCAGGAAGGCCCAGGTGCGCGCCAGGCTGTCGGGCTTGCGATGGTGCAGGGTGGCGCCGCAGCGCGGGCAGGGCTCGCCCTCCAGTGCGCGCGGGCTGACCAGGTCGCAGGCGTGGCACGACAGCAGGCCCAGCCGGCTGGCGGTCGGGACCTGCGGCAGCGGGTTGCGCTCGTCGTCGTCGGTGAGTTCGGCCACCACCTCGCGCGCCAGCTGGCGCGGGCGGGCCAGGCGGCCGCCTGGCTGGCGGGGGCGCTGCGTCGGCCGTTGCGGCTGGCCTGTCATCGGCCTTCCTCGCCCGCAGCCGCGGCGTTGTCATCGGGCGTTTCCAGGTGGCGCCACAGGTCGCGCGGATCGAACGACAGCATTGCTGCCAGCACGATCACCAGCGCCGCGAACGACCATAGCGCGACGCCGGGCAGCACGCGCGCCATGCTGGACAGCTTCACCAGCGTGACCAGCACCCCGATCATGAAGACTTCGATCATGCCCCAGGGCCGGGTCTGGCGGATGCCGCGCACGATGCGGTCGAAGCCGGCGGGCATGCGGTGCTGCGCCATCGGCACCAGCAGGTAGGCCATCATCAGCATTTCAGACAGCGGGAACAGGATGGTGGTGGCGAACACCAGTGCCGCCACCAGTCCCATCTTGTCGGTGTACAGGGCCTGCACGGCGCCCAGCAGCGTGGTCTGGGTGCGGACCCCCTGCAAGTCCATCTCGACGATCGGGTAGGCGTTGGAGACCAGGAACAGGATCAGCGCGGTGATGACCAGCGGCAGCAGCCGTTGATACTGGCGGCGGCTTTCGCGGTAGAGCTCGCCGCCGCAGCGCAGGCACAGCGCACGTTCGCCAGGCGCGATCGGCGTGCGTTCGTAGACCGCGTCACAGTATTCGCACGCCACCAGCCGGTGCAGCGCGGCAGGCGAGAGCTCGGGGGTGGCGGGCGCGCCGGGCGCGTCGTGCCCTGCCATCAGCCGGGGTGCTTGCCGGTCGTGGCCGGCGGGACATCGGGGTTGTCGACCACGGCCGGCGCCGGCGGCGCGGCCGCCAGCGCCTCGCCCTGCTGCAGGTCATGCTTTACTTCTGCCTGCGAGCCGATGGTCCAGTCGCGCAGCAGCGCATAGGCCACTGCCAGCAGCGTCGGGCCGATGAACACGCCGAGGAAGCCGAACGCCAGCGCACCGCCGAGCACGCCCAGCATGATCCAGATCAGCGGCATGCCGGTGCCCTTGCTGATCAGCAGCGGCTTGACGATGTTGTCAGCCATGCTGACCACGCCCACGCCCCATATCACCAGGAAGATGGCCCAGCCGGTGGCGCCGGTGTGGTACAGCCACAGCGCGGCCGGCAGCCACACCAGCGGCGGGCCGACCGGGATCACCGACAGGAAGAAGGTCACGAAGCCCAGGATGGCCGCGCCCGGCACGCCCGCGATCCACAGGCCGATGCCGGCCAGCACCGCCTGGATGAAGGCCGTGCCCAGCACGCCGTAAACCACGCCCTTGACGGTGCTGCCGGCCAGTTCCAGCAGATGGTCGGCGCGCTCGCCGGCGATGCGGCGCATGCCCGCGCGCAGCCAGGCAATGGCGAACTCGCCGCCGGTATAGAAGAAGAACGCAAGTATGATCGACAGCGCCAGCTGGCCCAGCCCGGCGCCGATCGACAGTCCGGCGCCGAGCAGCACGTGGCCCACCGGGGCGATCAGCTTGCGCAGGTTGGCGATCATCTCGGAATCGGCATTGATGACGCTGTCCCAGGAGCTTTGCAGGTAGGTGCCGACATAGGGCAAGCTGCTCAGCCAGGCGGGCAGTTGCGGGATGCCGTGTTCCATATAGCGGTCGACCAGCGCGGACAGGTCGTCCAGATGCGCGGAGAAGCTGGCGCCGGCATAGACGAAGGGACCCAGCACCACCACGGTGGCCAGCAGCACGCAGATCAGCGCCGCCAGGTTGCGCCGGTTGCCCAGCCAGCGCGACAGCACTGTATAGGGGTACCACGAGCTGAAGGCCAGGATTGCGCCCCACAGCAGCGCAGTGGTGAACGGCGCCAGCACCAGCAGCGAGCCGCCGATCAGCACGATCAGCGCGAAGACGGCTGCGATTTTCTCAATTAACTGGCCGGAATTCATGGATGGCTCTCCCTTGGTCGCGCCGGTGTGACGGGAACGGCGTAAATATAGCTTACGTCGGGGTGGGGGGATGGGAAACGCGGGGAGGGTGATTGGCCCTGGGCGGTTGGTTGTCGTGCTTGGCGGGCGTGGGCTGTTTCGCCGGCGTAGCCGGCGAGTCACTTTCTGTCCAAGCGACAGAAAGTAACCAAAGAACGCGTCGCCTGAGCGGCTGGCTATAAATTGCTCGGCGTTGGTGGTTCCAGCGGTGGTGATTTCCGC
>NZ_KB902865.1:0-143799 GCF_000379565.1 Cupriavidus sp. UYPR2.512
AGGACGTGGTCGGTCGCTCTGCTTCGGGCCGGCGCGCAGCGCAGCCGTAGGCGTCCCACCGATGGCGGTCTTAGCAGGCTGCCAATCCCCTAAAGTCGGGTTCGTCCAATAGTCCGTGGATGCAGGCACCGGACAGGGGGCGTAGCCGGGTCGAACGAGCACCCACATCGAACGGAAATCACCACCGCCCGAACCACCAACGCCGAGGAATGGATTGCCAGCCGCATAGGCGACGCGTTTTTTGGTTACTTTTTGGCGCTCGGCCAAAAAGTGACTCGCCGGCTACGCTGGCGAAACAGCCCACGCCCGCCAAGAACGACAACCAACCGCAGTGCCGCAGCCAACCCAATCCTCCTCCCCATAACTCAGTCAAAAAACGCCTCGCCCACACTCAGCGGCGCATGCCGATACGTCGCCGGCGTCCGGCTCAACTTGACCGGCGCACCCAGCCCCTTGTAGCCACCCTCCATCTCCACCACCATCTCGCGGTGCTGCGTATGCGGATGCTGCAAGGCATCCGCCACGGACAGCACCGGCGCGCAGGGCACGCCTGCGGCCACCAGCTCGTCGGCCAGCACCTTGCCATCGAACTCGGACAGCCTGGCTTCCAGTTCCGCCTTCAGCGCCACGCGGTTCACCGAGCGCGCGCCCGCCGTGGCATAGCGCTCGTCATCGGCCAGCGCAGGCAGCCGCAGGTGATCGCACAGGATGCGGAACTGCCGGTCGTTGCCCACTGCCAGGAAGATCGGGTCCGTGGCAGTCGCCACCGTGTCGTACGGGTAGATGTTCGGATGCGCGTTGCCCGTGCGCTGCGGCGTCTTGCCGCTCATGAACCAGTTGGCCGCATGCGGATGCAGCAGCGACAGGCCGGAGTCATAGAGCGCCGCCTCGACAAACTGCCCGCGCCCGCTGCGCGCACGCTCCTGCAGGGCCAGCAGCACGCCGATCACGGCGTTCAGGCCGGTCACCATGTCCACCACCGGCAAACCCACGCGCAGCGCATCGCCATCGGCCTCGCCGTTGATGCTCATGATGCCGGACATGGCCTGGATGGCGGCGTCGTAGCCGGGCAGGCCGCCCAGCGGGCCATCGGCGCCGAAGCCGGACACGCGGCAATGGACCAGCCGCGGGAAGCGCGCGCACAGCGTGTCATAGCCCAGCCCCCACTTCTCCATGGTGCCGGTCTTGAAGTTCTCGACCAGCACGTCGGCCTCGGCCAGCAGCGCGAGCAGGACTTCGCGATCCGCCTCGGCGGTCAGGTCCAGCCGCATCACGCGCTTGTTGCGGTTCAGGCCGAAGTAGTAGGAGGCCACGCCGTTCTTGAACGGCGGCCCCCAGGTGCGGGTGTCGTCGCCCTGCGGCGGTTCGATCTTGAGCACGTCGGCGCCGTGGTCGCCCAGGATCTGGCCGCAGTACGGACCGCCCAGGATGCGCGACAGGTCGACCACGCGGATGCCGGCGAGCGCGCCGGGGCTGGTTTGGGTCATGGCTGGTTTTCCTGTGCGGTTCAGTCAAGCTGGGCGCCGGACTTCTGCACCACGGCGCGCCACTTGCCGACCTCGGCCTTGACGAAGCCGCCAAGCTGCTCGGGCGTGGTCGACGGCGCGAACTCCAGGCCCTGCGCCTGCAGGGTCTTGCGCACCTCGGGCTGCTTGAGCGCATCGGCAAAGGCGCGGTTGAGCTTGCCGATCACTTCGGGCGGCGTGCCGGCGGGTGCGACCACGCCGAAGAACACCGATACATCGAAACCTGGCACGCCCTGTTCGGCCACGGTCTGCACGTCCGGCAGTGCCTGCGAGCGCGCCTTGGTGGTGACGCCCAGCGCGCGCACCTTGCCGCTCTTGATGAAGGGCATCGCGGTCAGCACGTCGGTAAAGGTCATGCTGACCTGCCCGCCCAGCAGGTCGTTCAGCGCGGGGCCGGTGCCCTTGTACGGGATGTGCTGGAAATCGGTGCCGGTGACGTTGTTGAACAGCACCCCCGCCAGGTGCGACGACGCGCCGTTGCCGGACGAGGCATAGGTCAGCGTGCCCGGGTGCGCCTTGCCATAGGCGATCAGCTCTGTGACGTTCTTGGCCGGCACCGACGGGTTGACCACCAGCACATTGGGCAGCTGGCCGATCTGGATCACCGGCGCGAAGCTCTTGACCGGGTCGTAGTTGATCTTGCGGTACAGGCTGACGTTGATCGCCAGCGGCGCCGAAGTGCCGAACATCAGCGTGTAGCCGTCGGGCTCGGCGCGCGCCACCACCTCGGCGCCGATGTTGCCGCCGGCGCCGGCGCGGTTTTCCACCACCACCGGCTGGCCCAGGCTGGTCTTGAGCGCGGCGGCAAGCGTGCGCGCCATGGCATCAGTGGGGCCGCCCGGCGGGTAGGTGACGACCATCATGATCGGCTTGGACGGGAAGTCCTTCTGCGCGAAGGCGGGAGCGATAAAGAGCGAGCAGGCGGCGATGGCCGCTATGCGGTGCCAGAGTTTCATGGCGTTGTCTCCTGGGTATAGGACGTCTCCCGCCGGCGGCGGGATGGTGTTGCGGGGGATTGGTGCCGGACGTGGATCCGGTCAGAACACGTTGACCTGGTCGACCGCGCCGGCGGCGCGCACCGTGCCGTCAGCCGGCGCGACGGTCTCGGCCAGCCACTCGGGCTCGGGCTGCGCGGCCAGCGGGTCCTGCGGCAGCACGCGATGGCGCAGCACCAGCTGCGCCAGCCGCATGCGGCGCACCGAGCCGATGCGCCCGGCTTCCCAGGCCATCGCCACCGCGCTGGTGACGTGGTACAGCGCCGAGGCCGCCTGGCGCGCCAGCAGTTCGCCGTCCGCGCCGGCCTCAGCGGCTTGCGCGGCCAGCTTCGCAGCGGCAGCGATGGCACCTTCGAACACGGCACGCGCCGCCGCATGCATCGGCGTATCGGCCAGCAGGCCGGCCAGGTGCGCCTGCAGCACCGGCAGCGCGCCTTCGCGGCGGACCGCGCGCAGCACGTCGAGCGCAACGATATTGCTGGTACCCTCCCAGATCGAGCCGAGGTGGGCGTCGCGCACCAGGCGCGGGTCGCTCCATTCTTCGATATAGCCGCAGCCGCCGCGGATCTCCATGGCGTCGCCGGTGACCTTGCGCGCGTCGCGGCACGCGCGGAACTTGATCAGCGGCGTCAGGATGCGCATCAGCGGGTAGGCGTCGGCCTCGCCGGCGTCGGCGCGGCGCAGCGCCTCGGCGGTCTGGAACACCATGGTGCGCGCCTGCTCGGCGGGCAGGGTCAGCTTGAGCAGCTGGCGGCGCATCAGCGGCATGTCCTGCAGGCGCTTGCCGAACGCCTGGCGCTCGCGCGCGATGAACAGGCCCTCGGTCAGCGCGCGGCGCATCAGGCCGGCGGCGCGCACGCCGTTGGACAGGCGCGAGTTGTTGATCATGTCAGCCATCTGCACGAAGCCGCGGCCGGGTTCACCGACCAGCCAGGCATGCGCGCCTTCCAGCCGGATCTCGCCGCTGGCCATCGAGCGGGTGCCCAGCTTGTCCTTCAGGCGAATGATGCGGTAGTGGTTGGTGCTGCCATCGGCCAGCTTGCGCGGCAGCAGGAACAGCGACACGCCCTTGTGGCCCGGCACGGCGTTGCCGGCCTCATCCTCGACGCGGGCCAGCACCATCGCCAGCGCGGCATCGGGGTTGGAGCAGAACCACTTGTCGCCCAGCAGGCGCCAGCCGCCCTCGGCTGAAGCATCGCGCACCGCGCGCGTGGCAGTGGCGGCGACGTCGGAGCCTGCGCCCTGCTCGGTCATGAACATCGCGCCCTGGTAGAGGTCGTCGAAGACCTGCGTGGTCAGGTTGGGCAGAAAGCGCTCGACCAGCGCCGGGTCGCCGAACTTGCGTAGCGTGCGCGTCAGCGAATCGGTCATCGACAGCGGGCAGCACAGGCCGAACTCCGCCTGCACAAACAGATATGTGAGTGCGTACTTAGCCGCTGGCGGCAGGGGCTTGTCCCAGCCCAGCACGCCACTGCGGTGCGACGCCGCCGCCAGGCCGAATTCGGCAAAGGCCACGCGCTCCATCTCCACATAGGCCGGATGCTTGTCGATGCGCTGCGCATCCACGCCCGCGCGGGTACGGTAGGTGAGTTCGGGAGGATGGCGGTCGGCCACGCCGGCCAGTTCGTCGAGCACGCCGCCGGCCAGCGCCCCCATGCGCTCCAGGTGCGGCAGCAGGTGGTTGAACAGGTCGGACGGCAGGTAGAGCGGCAGCAGCGCGCGCAGGTCCGGGTCGGCGGCAAACAGGCTGCCGCCCTGGCGGTCGGGTACCGGATGGGCGGCGGCCGGTGCGGCGGGGTGGGCCTGAAGTGTGGTGTCGCGCACGGCGCTGGACGGCATGGCTGGTCTCCTGGGATGGGACGGGTTCCGGCTGGCGAACCCTTTGACCTCCATTATTCAAACCCCAAAGATTTGCGTCTAATTCTAAAATTGGCTTGATCCATATAATTTCTGTATCGCCATGGAATTCCGCCACCTGCGTTACTTCCTCGTGCTGGCCGAGGAACTGCACTTCGGCCGGGCCGCGCGCCGGCTTGCCATTTCCCAGCCGCCGCTGTCGCTCAATATCCAGCAGCTGGAGGCCTCGGTCGGGGCGCGGCTGTTCGACCGCGACAGCCGCGGCGTGCGGCTGACCGCGGCCGGGCGGGCCTTCCGCGAATCGGCCACGGCGCTGCTGGCGCAGGCCGAGGCAGCGCGGGTGCTGGCACGCGAGATCGAGGCGGGCGCGGTCGGGCGGCTGCGCGTGGGCTTTGTCGGATCGATGCTGTATCGCGGGTTGCCGCAGACGCTGCGCGCGTTCCAGACGGCCTATCCCGGCATCCAGGTGGCGCTGACCGAGCTCAACTCACAGGAACAGATCGACGCGCTGCTGCACGACGAGCTCGACGCCGCCTTTGTCCACACCGGCCGGGTGCCGGACACGCTGCAGGCAACGCTGGTGCACAGCGAGCCCTTTGTCTGCTGCCTGCCGGCGGACCATGCGCTGGCCGCGCTCCCGGAATTTCCGCTGGCCGCATTGCGCGGCGAGACGTTCGTGCTGTTCTCGCGCAAGGCCTCGCCGGACTACTACAGCCGGATCTTTGATATGTGCGCCGCGCAGGGCTTCTACCCGCAGATCCGTCATGAGGTGCGGCACTGGCTGTCGGTGGTGTCGCTGGTGTCCCAGGGGATGGGCGTGGCGGTGGTGCCGGCGGCGCTGGCGCACTCCGGCATGGCCGGGGCCGCGTTCCGGCCGCTGGCGGACGCGGCGGTGCGCTCGGAGGTCTACTGCGCGTGGAAGACGGCGCCGGACCATCCGGCGCGCGATCATTTCGTCGGCATGGTGCGCGAGATGGCAGCCGCCGCCCAGGGCAACCCCAAAGAAAAAGCCACCGGTCCATAGGCCGATGGCTTGTGAAGTACGCGTGGAACGGGGTGTTCAGCGTGCTTGGAGCTTAACCCTGCCCGCTTACGGCATCCAATAACGCAAATGTGGTAATTGATCGACGCAGCATGAGACTGGTTGCACTCGGCTTCACATAGCCGAACCACCCTGCATCAGGCTGAAGAGGCGAAGTGGGGGCTGGCGAACGGACATCGCCCTCTTCTCCCTTTCACCTGCACCGTGAGCGGTTATCATTCGCCACGTGCGGCGCAATGCCGCGGCAGAGGCCTGCGTGCCCGCACTTTCAAGGGCAACGCAATGCCTCAATTGCGATACAATGAAAACGATTTTCATTTACACAAACCGGCGTGGTCGCGCTGGCCGCTTGGCGGCAGACCGCGCCACCCGCCACCGACTGGAAGCATGATGCGGTTGTCTGAACTTCCACGGCGCACGCCCGCCGTTGTGCAATCGGTGGACGACGCCACCCCCGGAGACCCGGTCGCGCGCCGCCTGCGCGAACTGGGCTTCGTCCCCGGTGAAGCCGTGCAGATCATCGCCTACGGTCCCTTCGGCATGGACCCGCTGGTGGCACAGGTAGGCTTCACCCGCTTTGCGCTGCGCCGCTCGGAAGCGGCGCGCATCGGCGTAGAGGTCGCCAGCGCCTCGGTCACCAGCATCGCCCCCGCCACGCGGGGCGGCGACCAGACCGCCAAACCGTCCGCAAAACGGACTGCCTGAGCCTTCCCCCGGATTATGTCTGTAGCCCCTTCCACTTCTGCCCTGCGCGTTGCGCTGGTCGGCAATCCCAATTGCGGCAAGACCGCACTGTTCAACCGCCTGACCGGCAGCCGCCAGAAGGTGGCCAACTATGCGGGCGTGACCGTAGAGCGCAAGGAAGGCCACTTTGTGTCGCCGGCCGGGCGCCAGGTGCGCATCCTGGACCTGCCGGGCGCCTACAGCCTGCACGCGGCCAGCCTCGATGAAGCCATCACGCGCGATGTCTGCCTGGGCATGCGCGCCGGCGAGCAGCGCCCGGACCTGCTGGTGTCGGTCGTCGATGCGACCAACCTGCGCCTGCACCTGCGCTTCGTGCTGGAACTGCGCCGCCTGGGCCTGCCGATGGTGGTGGTGCTCAATATGAGCGACGCCGCCGCGCGGCGCGGCATCCAGATCGACCGCGACAAGCTGTCGGCCGCGCTCGGCGTGCCGGTGGTCAGCACCGTGGCGGTGAAGCACGACGGCGCCACGGCGCTGGTCAGCCTGCTCGACGACACCCTGCCGCCGGCGCCGCCGGCCACGCCGGAACCCGCCAACGACATGGACGTGCATGCCGAGGTCAACCGCCTGCTGGCGGCCGCGGTCAGCATGCCGGCGCGCACCGCCGCGCTGGATGACCGCCTCGACCGCATCGTGCTGCATCCGGTGATCGGCCTGCTGCTGCTGGCGGTGCTGCTGTTCCTGATGTTCCAGGCAGTGTTCTCGTGGGCCGAGCCGTTGATGGACGGCCTCGAGGGCGGCGTGCACTGGGCCGGCGAGATGCTGGGCGCGTACCTGCCCGACGGCATGCTCAAGAGCCTGCTGGTCGACGGCCTGGTCGCGGGCCTGGGCAGCGTGGTGGTGTTCCTGCCGCAGATCCTGATCCTGTTTCTGTTCATCCTGACGCTGGAGGAATCCGGCTACCTGCCGCGCGCGGCCTTCCTGCTGGACCGCCTGATGATGGGCGCGGGGCTGTCGGGGCGCTCGTTCATCCCGCTGCTGTCCAGCTTTGCCTGCGCCATCCCCGGCATCATGGCCACGCGCACCATCCAGGATCCGCGCGACCGGCTTACCACCATCCTGGTGGCGCCGCTGATGACCTGCTCGGCAAGGCTGCCGGTGTATGCGCTGCTAATCGGCGCCTTCATCCCCGAGCGCACCGTGCTGGGCCTGTTCAACCTGCAGGGGCTGGTGCTGTTCGCACTCTACGTGGCGGGCATCGTCAGCGCGCTGGTGGTGGCCTACGCGCTCAAGTTCTTCCGCCGCGACCGCACCGACCATCCGCTGCTGATGGAACTGCCGTCGTACCGCATTCCCAATCCGCGCGACGTGGCCATCGGCCTGTGGGAGCGTGCCCGCATCTTCCTGTCGCGGGTGGGCAAGGTGATCCTGGCGCTGACGGTGCTGCTGTGGTTCCTGTCGACCTTCCCGTCCGCGCCCGTGGGCGCGACCGCGCCGGCCATCGACTACAGCTTTGCCGGCATGATCGGCCATGCGCTGCAGAAGGTGTTCGCACCGGTGGGCTTCAACTGGCAGATCTGCATCGCGCTGGTGCCGGGCCTGGCCGCGCGCGAGGTGGCGGTGGGTGCGCTGGCAACGGTCTACGCGCTGTCAGGCAGTGAAGAGGCCGTGGCCACGCAGCTGGCGCCGATGATCGCGTCGCAATGGTCCTTGGCCACGGCGCTGTCGCTGCTGGCCTGGTACGTGTTCGCACCGCAGTGCATCTCCACGCTGGCGGTGATCCGGCGCGAGACCGACTCATGGAAGGTGATGGCGCTGTCGGCGGCCTACCTGACCGGGCTGGCCTACCTGGCGGCCTTCGTGACCTACCGCGTCGCGCTGATGTTCAGCTGAGGCACCACGCCGCCATGACCCTCTACCACGCCATCGAAACGCTGCTGGTCCCGCTGATCGTGCTGGCGTGCGCGGTATCGGTGATCGCGCGCTACGCGCCGCGCACGCGCGAGCGCGTCAAGGCAACGCTGGCCGCGCGCCTGGGCGGCAGCGCCGCCACCGGCTGGCGCGCCCGGCTGGTGCGCTGGCTGGCCCCGCAGGCCGCCGCGGGCTGCGCCAGCGGCTGCGACGACGGTGGCTGCAATACCTGCGGATCCAACACCGCCAACTCCAACTCCGGCGCGCAGGACAAGCCTGCCGAACAGGTGGTTCGCTTCGTGCACAAGCGCTGAGCGGCGCGCTTTCCGCCTCAACAGATCCACGCAGAAACGGGTACGCCCGCTGCTTCCGCATGGCGCGGAAGCAGCGCTTTGCGCTCGCCTGCTGACCGTCTGGCGGGGATAAACCCCCCCTGGAAAGCCTTGCGCCGAGGCACGCAGAAACGGGTACGCTTTGCGCGCTGGCTGGCTTGGCACCCATCTCGGGGACGTCCCGCAAAGGCAGGCCCAGCCTGGTCCGGAGGCCGTTGTCGGCAGGCCCCGGCAGGGCCTGGAACGCTTGGCGCCGGTCACGCAGAAACGGGTACGCTTTGGCGGCTTCCCTCCCGACGGCCGTTGGTGTGCGCCAAAGCGAAACGCCCTCCGGATGGAGGGCGTTGCGCCAGGCGCGGGAACCTGCTGCTTACTTGACCGTACCGTAGAAGACCAGCTTCAGCGGCGTATTGTCGGCGGCCGCAGTGCAGGTCGCGGTAATGGTGAAGTCGCCAGCCGCGGTGCCGGTGGCGCGCACCTGGTTCGGCAGCATGACCATGCTTGGGCTCAGTGTCACCGGACCGGTCTTGTCCCACGCCCAGTTGTTGCATGCGGTGTACTGCGCGTCATCGCCCAGGTGCTTCATGCGTGCGGTCACCTCGACCGTCGTCGGCGGCATCAGCAGCAGCGTCATCGGATCCTGGTTGTCGCCAACCAGCGCCCAGACCGGGTTCTCGGTCACCGTCAGCGTGGCGCTGCGGCGCTCGCCAAGCTTGGTGCTGACAGCAGTCACCGTCAGGCTGCTCTGGACCGGGCCCTTGTCGTTGGCCAGGCTGGTGCTGACCGTGGCGTCATGCGTACCCGCCGCTTCCGATGCGGACAGCGTGGCCGAGGTCGCCGTGTAGGTCCAGGCGCCGTCGAACTCCGCGGTCACGTCCTGGCCATCGTGGCGCAACACACGCGAGGTGAAAGTTTCCGCACGGTTGCTGAAGACCTGCAGCGCGTTCACCTCGCGGCCGCCCTTGGTCGTCACCACGCGATAGGCGGCGGCGCCGTTCTTCTGCACCGTCACCACGATCACCCCGGCAATGGCATGCCCGTCCGGCGCGGTCACCGACACCGAGACAGTGGCCATGGCCACGGCGGTGGATGAGCTGTTGCTCGCCTTCAGCGTGGCGCTGTTCTGGCTGGCCGTGACCTGGACTGCGGTGCCGCTGCTGGACCATGCCCAGCTGCTAACGCTGGCGGACACGTCGGCGCCGTTGCTGTCGACCAGCGATACCTTGACCGGCAGCTCCTGCCCGTCGCTCATCGACAGGCTGCTGTTCGGGATCGACAGGCTGTAGCCCAGCGCCGAGGCTGGCACCACGGTGATGGTGGCGGATTGCGCGGGCAGCTGTACCGTCGTGTTGTCGGCGCCCTTGACGCTCGCCACCACCTGGACGGTGGTCGTCCCGGTGGCAATGCCCTTGACCACGGCGCTGCCCGGCGTGGTGGCACTCGGCTCCACGGTGGCAATGCCGCTGTCGATACTGGTCCAGTTGAAGGTGGTGTTGCCGGACACGTCGATGCCGTTGCTGTCCACCGCCAGCGCGCTGATGGTGAGCGTGCGGCCGACGCCGACCTCGCCGGAGGTCACGCTCATCTTCACCGTATAGGTCAGCGGCGTGGAGCCGCCTGCGTTTGGCGTGGTGGGCGTGCCCGAACCGCCGCCGCCACCGCCGCACGCAGCCAGCAGCAATGTCATGGCAGAGCCCGCCAGCCAGGATGCCCACATTCTCAGTCTCATGATGTTCCCCCCAGGCATGTGTTTTTTTCCCGCGCTACCAGCCTAGGCACAAAGGTGCCAGCGCAATACCGGCCAGAGGACTGAGGTGCGGCGCACAGAACATGCGCGTGGTTCATCCTTTCAGCGCAGCGGCACCGCCATTCAGGCGAGGCAAATATGACCGGCTGAGTCCCGCCCGCAAGCCGGTCCCAGCCGTTTGGCGCAACCCGCGCATGGCAGTCCCCCGATCGGGCCACGCCCGCACCCGGCGCTCCCCCACGCTTGACCGCGGCCGGCCTTGTCGACTAACCTTTGCAGACCATCCGGCGCTTGCCGGATGCGCACCAACACGAGCGGCCCCCGGCCCTCCTCCTCCAGGCACGATGAACCGTTACACCAGCACACTCAGCCAGGCTGCCGATGCGTCCCGCATCGCTGCCCGCGCTCGCGTGCTGGCTGCCCTGGCATCGGGCCGCGCCCTGCGCGCTTCCTCGCTACTGCTAAGCCTATCGATCGGTTGCCGGGCCTAGTGCCCCGTGGCAGTTCGGCAGCCTTTCGCCACCCCTTTTTCCGTTTTTCTTTTTTCACTTTCCCAGGCCCGCTGAATCACTGGGCCGGTTCCTGCCATCTCAGTGATGCAGCGGGCTAGCGAGGAAGGAGACCCCGTATGCTCAGCAATCCCGCCACCAAGTACCAGCCCGCCGCCACCGTCGACATCCCTGACCGCACCTGGCCCGGCCGCACCATCACGCGCGCACCGCGCTGGATGAGCACTGACCTGCGCGACGGCAACCAGGCTCTGATCGAGCCGATGAACCCGGCACGCAAGCTGCGCTTCTTCGAGCAACTGGTGAAGATCGGCCTGAAGGAAATCGAAGTGGCGTTCCCCGCGGCCTCGCAGACCGATTTCGACTTCGTGCGCATGCTGATCGAAGAGCAGCGCATCCCCGACGACGTCAATATCATGGTGCTGACGCAATCGCGCGAAGACCTGATCCGCCGCACCGTCGAATCCGTGCGCGGCGCGGCGCGGGCCACGGTGCACCTGTACAACCCGATCGCGCCGGCCTGGCGGCGCATTGTCTTCAATGCCTCGCGTGAAGAGATCAAGGAGGTCGCGGTCTCGGGCACGCGCCTGATCAAGGCGCTGACCGATGCCATGCCTGGCACGGCCTGGACCTATGAGTATTCGCCCGAGACTTTCAGCCTGGCCGAGCTCGACTTCTCGCTGGAAGTCAGCGACGCCGTCTCTGCCGCCTGGCAGGCCGGCCCGGACCGGCCGATGATCCTGAACCTGCCGACCACGGTTGAATGCAGCACGCCCAACGTGTTCGCCGACCAGATCGAATGGATGCACCGCCGCCTGGCACGGCGCGAACACATCGCGCTGTCAGTGCACCCGCACAACGACCGCGGCACCGCGGTGGCGGCCGCGGAACTGGCGCTGATGGCAGGCGCGGACCGCGTCGAAGGCTGCCTGTTCGGCAATGGCGAGCGCACCGGCAATGTCGACCTGGTGACGCTGGCGCTCAACCTCTATACGCAGGGCGTGGCGCCCGAACTGGACTTCTCGGATATCGACGCGGTGCGCCAGTGCGTGGAGCACTGCAACCAGCTGCCGGTGCATCCGCGCCATCCGTATGTGGGCGACCTGGTGTTCACCGCGTTCTCGGGCTCGCACCAGGATGCGATCCGCAAAGGCTTTGCGCAGCAGCAGCCGGACGGCATCTGGGAAGTGCCCTACCTGCCGATCGACCCGGCCGACCTCGGCCGCAGCTATGACGCGGTGATCCGCGTCAACAGCCAGTCCGGCAAGGGCGGCATGGCCTACCTGCTGGAGCAGGTGCATGGCATCTACATGCCGCGCCGCCTGCAGATCGAATTCAGCCGCGCGGTGCAGGCCATGACCGACGACACCGGGCTCGAGGCGAGTGCCGAGGATCTTTATGGCTTGTTCCAGCGCGAGTACCTCGCGCAGCAGACACCGCTGCGCTATGTATCGCACCAGCTGGTATCTGACAGCGGCGGCGCCACGGAGATCGAAGTGCAGATGGTGCGCGACGGCAAGCCGTGCCGCGTGCGCGGCACCGGCAACGGGCCCATCGACGCCTTCGTCAATGCGCTGGACTTGCCGGTACGCGTGATGGATTACCACGAGCATGCGATGACTTCCGGCGCGGATGCGCGCGCGGCCTGCTACGTGGAAGTGCGTGTGGGCGATTCGCCGACAGGGTTCGGCGCCGGCATCGGCGCCAACCTGGTCACGGCCTCGCTGCGCGCGGTGATCTCGGGCGTGAACCGGCACCTGCAGGCCGGCTTTGGCGTGGCGCAGGAGCCGCAGTCCGCAGAAGCCACGGAGGCCTGACACCGCAAGCCGCCGCAAGAAAACCGGTGTGCCCCGCCCCCACGGGGCACACCCGGAAAGACGCCCTTGCGGACGCCCACGACATGCTCGGTGCCGATCCGCACATGCTGCTGGCGTGCTCGGATCTTTCGCACAGCGTAAGGGGCAGCACCGCACCGCGCCACGAATAATTCCGCATGTGTTTAGAAGCGTCGGCGCAGCTGGCACCGCGGCGCCTTCTTCGCTGTAGCGCCTGCGCGACGCAGCCAGCCCCGTTCCCTGCTACTTGTTTTGGGTCAATGCCCGGCCCGGCCTGCTCGGCCAAACTGGATCCGGATTTGATACCAGACCAAGCAGAACCTCATGAAAACACTCTCTCTTCGCACCCGGGTCACCTGTTCCGCCATCGCCGCCTGCGCCATGCTGGGCGCCTTCACCACCCCTGCCGCCGCCGCGGACGATGCCCAGGGCAACTGGATGGTGCGCCTGCGCGGCACCTATCTCGACATGGCCAAGAGCTCAGACCCCGTGGGCGGCGTCGGCCCGTCGGACCGCATTACGGTCAACAACAAGTGGATTCCCGAGTTCGACGTCACCTACTTCTTCACGCCGAACATCGCCGCCGAACTGGTGCTGACTGTGCCGCAGAAGCAGGACGTCTACCTGGACGGCAACAAGGTCGGCAATTTCAAGCATCTGCCGCCGACGCTGCTGGTGCAGTACCACTTCATTCCCAACGGCACCTTCCGCCCGTATATCGGCGCGGGCCTGAACTTCACCCGCATCTGGGGTGAGAACATTGCCAACAACGCGCTGCAGCTCGATAGCTGGAGCGTGGGCCCGGCGCTGCAGATCGGCATGGACTACAAGCTGACCAAGAACTGGTTCCTGAACGCCGACATCAAGAAGATCTGGCTGTCGAGCGATGTGAAGGCCGGCGACGTCAAGGTGTCCAAGGTGAACCTGGATCCGTGGCTGTTCAGCATGGGTGTGGGGTATCGCTTCTGATCCTGCAGTGCCATGCAAAAGGCCGGCGCCAATCAGGCGCCGGCCTTTTGCTTTTCCGGATGGGCGAGGGTGCGGAGAGCTACCGGAACGCCGGCTCATCAAAGCTGCGCAGCTTGCGCGAATGCAGCTGCTCGACGCCGTTCTCGCGCAGGATGCGGATCGCCTCCAGCCCGATGGTCATATGCTGGCTGACGCGCTGGCGGTAGAACGCATTGGCCATGCCCCGCAGCTTGAGCTCTCCGTGCAGCGGCTTGTCCGAGACGCACAGCAGCGTGCCGTAGGGCACGCGCAGCCGGAAGCCATTGGCGGCCACCGCGGCGCTTTCCATATCGATGGCAATCGCGCGCGACTGGTTGAAGCGCGCATACAGCGACTTGGACTTCAGCTCCCAGTTGCGGTCATCGGTCGAGACCACCGTGCCGGTGCGCATGCGTGTCTTCATCTCGTTGCCGGACAGCCCGGTCACGCGCGCCACGGCCTCCTGCAGGGCCACCTGGATCTCGGCGATAGGCGGCACCGGCACCCACGGCGGCAGGTCGTGGTCGAGCACGTGGTCGTCGCGCACATAGGCGTGCGCCAGCACGTAGTCGCCCAGCTGCTGCGAGCGGCGCAGGCCGCCGCAGTGGCCCACCATCAGCCAGCAATGGGGGCGCAGCACGGCCAGGTGGTCGGTCATGGTCTTGGCGTTGGACGGCCCCACGCCGATATTGACCAGCGTCACCCCCAGCTTGTCTTCGCGCACCAGGTGATAGGCCGGCATCTGCGGCAGCGCGCGCGGGCGCGAAGCGTCGTCGGGTTCCGCGCCGCCCAGTTCCTGCATCACGTCGCCGGGCTCGACAAAGCGGGTATAGCCGCCGCCGTCGCTGCTGGCCATCAGGCCCCGGCCCAGCTCGACAAACTCGTCGACATAGCGCTGGTAGTTGGTGAACAGCACGAAGCGCTGGAAATGCTGCGGTGCCGTGCCGGTGTAGTGGTAAAGCCGCTGCAGGGCCAGGTCCACGCGTTCGGCCGGGAACAGCGACAGCGGCCAGGCCTCGCCCGGGATCGGCTCATAGGTGCCGTTGGCGATGCCGTCGTCAATGCGGCTCAGCTCGGGCAGCACGAACGACGCCTCCAGCTCGCGCGCCTGGGTGTAGCTGATGTCGGTGGTCGAAGCCTCGATCACGAACGGCAGCGGGATCGGGCGCCGGCTCAGTCCCACCACCACCGGCACGCGGTGATAGCGCATCAGCCGCTCGATCTGGTCGCGGTAGTAGTCCGCCAGCAGGTCGGGGCGGGTCACGGTGGTGCCATACACGCCCGGGTAGGCCACCGTGCCCCATGACGGCCGGCTGTCGGTGACCATGGTCTCGATGTTGACCGAGATGCCCAGGTACGGATAGCACGCATGCGCGGCCGAGGGCAGCGGCTTGCCGCTGGCGAAGGCGTCGAAGCGCGCGCGCACGGCGCCGACCGAAGCTTCGTAGATGTCGCGGATGCGCGCGATCGCCGCATCCGCGTCGGCGAACTCGGCAAGCTGGTCGGCTGGATGTGCGGAGGAAAAGACGGGGGCGTTCATGGAGGCCATGATACCGCGCCGGCGCGCCGGCGTGAGCAGCACCCGACCCCGCCGCAAGCCAAATTGACGCGCCCGCGCCCGCTCGCTACACTCCGCCAATTGCGCGGCACGGGTTCCCGTGTCGTTCTCGACTCGCGGCGCCCTGGTGGCAAGGGGCGGCGAGGGGCCGTACACGCTTTACTGGGAGAGCCGCCGATGGAAATCCGTAACCTGTTGCCCGACGACATCGAGGCAGCCAGACAACTACTGATCGCCAACGGCTGGGCCCACCGGGTGGGCGGCCCGGAGAAATTCGCACGGCTGGTGGCCAACTCCCAACGGGTGGTCGTGGCGGTGGAGCACGGCGAGATCGTCGGCTTTGCCCGTGCGCTGTGCGACGACGTCTGCGACGGCTTCCTGTCGATGGTTGCCGTCGCGCCCAGCCACCGCCGGCGCGGCATCGGCCGCGCCCTGGTGCGGCACATCGTGGGCAACGATCCCGACATCGCCTGGATGCTGCGCGCGGCGCGTTCCTCCGAAGCCGCATTCTTCGGCCAGCTCGGCTTTACGCCGTCGATGGTGGCAATGGAGCGACGCCGGCCCTGATCCGCCAGCGCCCCCGGGCGCAGCATCAGCGTGCGCCCATCTTGCGCCGGAACGCCTCGGCCGTACCCACCTGCCGGAACAGCGGCCCGCCTGGTGCGAAGCGATCCGCGCCCGCCAGCGGCCCGACCACCACCGGTTCGAATCCCGTATCGCGCACCAGCTGCGCGGCCACGTCGAGCGCGGCCTTGTCGTCGCCGGCGATAGGCCCCCCCACCAGCCCGCCGCGCCGGTGGTGCTCGCTGGCAAACTGTGCCACCCCCATGAAGTTGAAGGCCCGCACCACGCGCGCGCCGCGCAGGTAGCGCGCGGTGGTGATGCCGATGCCGTCACGCCTGGCCTCTTCGGTGATCGGGCCATCGCGGTGCTCATAGGCGTTGGTGGCATCGAGCACGATCTTGCCCCGCCAGGCATCGGCATGGTCGCGGCTGAGCTGCGGCAGCGCGCCATAGGGCGTGGCCAGGAACAGCACGTCAGAGAACGCAATCGCCTCGGCCACGGTGCCGGCGCGCGCCAGCGTACCCAATTCTTCCACCAGCGGCTTGAGTGCCTCCGGGTGCCGCGACGAGAACAGGACCGGGTGTCCGGCCTTGACCCACAGCCCGCCCACGGTGCTGCCGATGCGGCCCGAGCCGATCACGCCGATGCGCTGCGCGGCGGCCTCGCGGCTGGCCGACGGGCCAGGCTGGGCGCGCACGGCCAGCACCAGGGCCGCCGCGCCGGCGCCAAGCCAGCGGCGGCGGGCAATCGAAGCGGGACGCATTGGCGTTCATCGCAAATCCTCCGCAGCGGACACGACCATCCATCCCGTACGTCATACGGGACGCTGGGATGACTCTAGGCGAAAAGCAACGGCCCTGCCGGTCGGCTACCGGTCGTTACGGACCGGCCCGAATTCGGCCGGCACCCACGCATACCCCGCCGCATCGCGGCGCACATGGCCAAGGCCTGGGAAGGGCATATGCGCGCCCCCTACCCACAGCCGGCCCTTGGCGGCATCGGCCAGGATGCGCTGGCGCGTGATCACGGCCTGGTGGCTGTCCACGTCAAACTCGATCGCGACCTGCGGGCGGCGAAACTGCACCGCGTGACTGTGCACGATATCGCCCCACAGCAGCAGGCTTTCCTTGCCCGAGGTGAACAGGTAGCCACTGTGGCCCGGAGTATGGCCATTGGCCGGCACCGCGCGCACACCGGGAACGGGCTCGACACCGGCGCCGCCGTTGAAGGGGCGCAAGCGCTGCGCCGCCTGGTACGGCGCGACCGCGGCGCGCGCCATGGCGAACAGGCCCTGCGCCGCCTTCGGCGCGGCGGCGGCATTGGCTTCGCTGAGCCAGTAGTCGGCATCGGCCTTGTCGACATAGACGGTTGCGTTCGGGAACGCCGCCTTGCCGTTGGCGGCCAGGCCGCAGGCGTGGTCGCCGTGCAGGTGGGTCAGCAGCACGGTGTCGATCTGTTCCGGCGCGTAGCCCGCCGCGCGCAGGTTTTCGCCGATGCGCCCCAGCGTCGGCCCGAAGCAGCCCGCCGCACCCGTATCGACCAGCACCAGGTGGCTGCCGGTATGGATCAGGTAGGCGTTGACCGCGGTCTGCATGCCCGGCGTCGATTCGACGAACATCCGCGCCAGCAGGCTCTGCACCTCGCGCGCGCTGGTGTACTTGAGGATCTTCGGGTCCAGGTCGATGTAGCCGTCATAGAGCGCCGTGACTTCCAGCTGGCCGACCATCATGCGGTAGTAGCCCGGCACCTGGGTCTTCTGCTGCGCCGGCGGCGTGGTCTGCGCGCCGGCCATGCCCGCGGGCAGTGCCGCGGCCCCCATGGCGACGCCAATGGCGGCACCCAGTATGGCCCGGCGCAGCGCCGGGCGCTGGCCCGGGCGGAAGGTTGCATGGCGCACCATGGACTGCTGCTTCATATCCTGATCCTGTTCTGGTTGGTGTTGTCGAGGAGAAGACTTGAGCCGCAAGGCGCGCGGCCAGGGCCTAATCTTAGCCGGCCCTTGTCCATCAAGGCCGGAAGCACCAAAGCGTACCTACTTCTGCGTAAAAAACGGGGCCGTCTGGCCCCGTTTTCCATGCATGGGAGCTTGCGCTGCCTTGCGTTCACTCGGGCTGGATATTCGCCGCCTTAATGATGCGTCCCCACTTGCCGGACTCTTGCAATTGGAACTTCGCCAGCTCCGCGGGCGTGCTGGTGAACACCTCCGTGCCGGTCGACTTGTAGAAGCCGGCCGCGGTATCGCCGCGTGCGGCCTTGACCATCATCGCATTCAGCTTCGCCACCACCGGCTGCGGCGTGCCGGCGGGCGCATAGGCCGCGAACCAGTAGCTCATCTCGTAGCCCTTGACGCCGGCTTCGTCGATGGTGGGCACGTCCGGCGCCAGCGGCGAACGCGTCTTGCCCGACACACCCAGCGCGCGCAGCTTGCCGCTCTTGACCTGCGGCAGGCCGGTGGCCGTGTCGGTGATCATCATCTGGATCTGGTTGCCGAGCAGGTCGGTGATGGCCAGCGGGTTGCTCTTGTACGGCACGTGCAGCAACTCCACATGCGCCATCTGCTGGAACAGCTCGCCGGCAATGCGCGACGACGAGCTGCCGCTGCCGAAGCTGAGCTTGCCCGGCTGCTGTTTTGCCAGCGCGATGAACTCGCCCACGGTCTTGGCCGGCACCTGCGGGTTGACCACCATGATCTGGCCGCCGCGGCCCAGCGCGGTGATCGGCGCGTAGTCCTTGACCGGGTCGTAGGGCAGCTTCTTGAACAGGTGCTCGTTGGCCGCATGCGTGGTGTTGGTGCTGATCAGCACGGTGTAGCCGTCCGGCGCGGCCTTGGCCACGTCCGACGCGGCGATGAAGCCATTGGCACCCGGCTTGTTGTCGACCACCACGGTGGCCTTGCTGTCCACGGTGATGGCCTGGCCGATGGCGCGCGCCAGCTGGTCGGTGGCGCTGCCGGCGGCGAACGGCACCACGAAGCGGATCGGCTTGTCCGGGAACTCGGCCCAGGCCTGCCCCGCAGGCAGGCTCAGCGCAAGCGCGGCAACGGCCAGTGGCTTGAGAAATGGGTACATCGTTGTCTCCTCTGGAAATCGTTGTCGGTGTGAAGCGATGGATCAGTGGCTATCCGCGGTGCCGGACGCGAGCCGCGGCGGCACAGGGATCTCAAGCTGCAGCAGGCGGAACGACAGCGCCTTGCCGTGCGTGTCGAGGTTGAGCGCGTCGTTGACGCCGCCATCGAGCACGCCGTCGAGGACGAAGTTCATCGCCTGCAGCGACGGCACCAGGTAGCGCGTGACGGCCGTGGGCCGGCGCTCGCGGAACAGCGCGCGCACGGCGTCCTCGGTCACGTGCGCGACCAGATGGTCGTAGTCGCGCGGGTCGTAGGCGATCACGCTGATGTTGGAACGGTTGCCCTTGTCGCCGGTGCGGCCGTGGGCGAACTGGTAGAGCGCAGCAGTGTCAGTCATGGTCGGACCTCCTCAGGCGATGAAGGTATGCGTGGCCGTCACGGCCTCGCGCGGCACCAGGCACGACACCGCATTCAGGCGCGCGCGCTGCGTAGTGCGCACGCCGCCGCCGCCGGCCGGGCCGCAGGTATAGAGTGCATTGACCTCACGCTGCAGGGCCTGCGCCACCGCCAGGTCGTCATGCGCCAGCGCGGCGCGCAGGCGCACGTCCTGCGCCGCTTGCTCATGCGGCTGGCGCTGGGCGAACATGGCACCGCCATCGTCGGCCAGCACGCTGAGCACGCCGATCAGGTCGAAGCGGATGGGCACGTCATGGCCCAGCAGCTGCATGCGCCGGCGCAGGATGTCGGCGGCCAGCCGCGCGCGGGCGGCGGCATTGGGGCCGGCGTACGAGATCTCGCCCTCGGCCAGCCAGCCGCCGTGGCTGAACACATTGGCCTTGAGCTGCGCCGGCCGGGGATGGCCGCGCACATTGCGCACCGCCACCCGGTCCGGGCCGGGCTGCGCCACGGTGACGGCGCCGATGTCGGCCACCACGTCCGGCGTCAGGTAGGCGGCCGGGTCGTGGACCTCATACAGCAGCTGTTCCTTGACTGTGCGCAGGTCCACGCAGCCGCCGGTATTGGCGGCCTTGAAGATCTCGATGCCGCCGTCGGCATCGAGCTGCGCGATCGGGAAGCCCAGCGCATGCACGTCGGGCACATCCTTCATGCCGGGATCGGCAAAGTAGCCGCCGGTGACCTGCGCCCCGCATTCCAGCAGGTGGCCGGCCATGGTGGCGGCGGCCAGCCGGTCCCAGTCGTCCCACGACCAGCCAAAGTGCGCCATTGCCGGCCCCACGGCCAGCGCCGGATCGGCCACCCGCCCGCACACCACCACCTGGGCACCGGCAGTGATCGCCTCGGCTATGCCTTGCGCGCCGATATAGGCGTTGGCGCAGACGAAGCGACGGGCGTCAAAGGCATCGCCAAGCATGCCGTGCAAGCGCGCGCGCCCCGCTTCGTCGGACAGGTCATCGCCCTCCACGACTGCCACGCGCGGCGCGGGCAGGCCCCGTTCCTGCGCCAGCTGCAGCACGCGCCGCGCCGCGGCGCGCGGATTGGCGGCGCCGAAATTACCGACGATGGGAATGCGGTGTTGCAGGCACAGGCCCAGCACCGGCACCAGCAGCGCATCGAGCAGCGGCTCGTAACCCTGCGCGGGATCGTTGCGCCGCGCCAGCTGCGCCAGCGCCAGCGTGCGCTCGGCCAGGGTCTCGAAGATCAGCGCAGATGGCTGGCCGGAGGCAATCAGCGTGCGTACCACCGGCAGCGCGGCATCGGTACGGTCGCCGGAGAAGCCGGCGCCGGAGCCGATCAGCAAGGGAGCAGTCATGGTCGGGGCAGGTTATTTGGTGGGGTCGACCCCATTCTAGGACGGGTACGTCCAGCCAAAAAACGGATTATTTGGATTAATCTATCGACTTGCTGGATAAATCCGCCAGGCCCCATGAACCTCTCGGTCAAGCACCTGCGCGCCTTCGTGGCGCTGGCCACCTACCGCAATTTCACCCGCGCGGCGCGCGCCTGCCACCTGTCGCAATCGGCCTTCAGCGCGCTGGTGCAGACGCTGGAGGAACAAGCCGGCAGCCGGCTGTTCGAGCGCACCACGCGGCACGTGGAGCTGAGCAGCGACGGCGTGCGCTTCGAGCAGACTGCGCGCCGGCTGCTCGCCGACTTCGAAACCGCGTTCGAGGACCTGCGCGCGCACGCCGAGCGGCGCAAGGGGCGCGTGTCGATCGCGGCGCTGCCGTCGCTGGCCGCCGGCGACTTGCCGCCGCTGCTGGCGCAGTTCCGCGCGCTTTATCCGGGCATTGTGCTGGAGCTGTTCGACCAGTTGGCCGACGGCTGCATCGAACTGGTCCGCCAGGGCCGCGCCGACCTTGCGCTGGCCCCGGCACCGGCCCAGGACGACGACCTGCGCGTGGAGCCGCTGGTGCGCGACACCTTCCACCTGGTGTGCCAGGCGGACCATCCGCTGGCGCGCAAGCGCCGCATCACGCCGCAGATGCTGGCGGGCCTGCCGTTTATCCAGCTGTCGCGCACGACCAGCGTGCGCCAGCACCTGGACGCCGCGCTGCATCCGTTGCGCCTGACCAGCGTGATGGAGGTGGAGCACCTGGCGACGGTGGCGGCCCTGGTGCAGGCGGGGCTGGGCGTGAGCGCGGTGCCGTCGCTGGCGCTCTTTCAGTTCCGGCGCGAGGGACTGGCGATCCGGCCGCTGCACCTGCCGTCGCTGGTGCGCGATATCTGCCTGGTACGGCTCAAGGACCGCGGCGACTCGGCCGCGGCAGCCGCGCTGATCGACTGCCTGCAGGCGTTCTACCGCGGCGGCAAGCCGCCCGCGCGGCGCTGAGAACCCGGCAAGAGCGGCACGCAGAATTGGGTACGCTTTGCTGCCGGCGGGGCCTCTCAGAAGTGCCCGAGATAGCCGCCATCGACGGCCAGCACCTGCCCGGTGACATAGGATGCGGCCGGCGACGCCAGGAACACCACCGCACCCGCCACTTCCTGCGGCTGGCCCCAGCGGCCCAGCGAGGTGCGCTGGCGCAGCCACTCGGCCACGCTCTCGTCCTCGACCATGGCCTGGTTGGGCTCGGTGGCGAAGTAGCCCGGGGCGATCGCGTTGACGGTGACGCCGTGCCGCCCCAGGTCGGCCGCCATGGCGCGCGTGAGCGCATCCAGGCCGCCCTTGGTGGCGGGGTAGAGCACGTCGCCGGCGCGCGCGACCTGGCCCGCGATCGAGCTCACATTGACGATGCGTCCGTAGTCGCCTCGGCGCATGCGCTGCGCGGCGAGCCGGCACAGCGCGTAGGGCGCCACCAGGTTGGTCTCGAGCATGGCGCGCAGGTCGCCGGCATCGAGCTGTGCCATGGTGCTGCGGTGGCGCGCGCCGGCGTTGTTGACGAGGATATCGAGCCGGCCATGGGCGGCGTCGATGCGATCGAACGCGGCCGCCACGGCGGCTTCATCGGTGATATCGAGCACCAGCGCCTCGGCGCTGCCGCCGCGCGCGGCTAGCGCGGCGACGGCCTCTTGCACGCGCTGCGCATTGCGCGCCACCACCAGCACATGGGCACCGGCATCGGCCAGCCCGGCGGCAATCGCCAGGCCCAGGCCCTGCGCGCCGCCGGTCACCAGCGCCACGCGGCCGTGCAGCGAGAACGGGGTACGGGAATCGGGGAAAGGGGTAGGAGTAGCCATGCGGGGGACTATACCGCAGCCCCCTGCCCGCGGGTTTCAGCGGATCAGCTTGCCGGTGGACGAGACGATCGACATTTCCACGAACGACGAGCCGGTATGGCGCTCGGCGCTGTAGCTGATCAGGATGCCGCCAAGGTCATAGTCGCGCATGCCTTCCAGCGCCGTGACCAGGCGCTCGCGCGTCAGGTCGGGGCCGGCGCGGCGCAGCCCTTCGACCAGCACCTTGGCCGACATGAAGCCCTCCATGCCGGCGTTGGACGGCTCCACGCCCTGCTGCTTGGCCAGGCTGCGGTATTCGCTGGCCAGCGTCATCTGGCTGGAGTTGGTGCCCGGCACCACCTGCGTGATGATCAGCCCGCGCGCGTCGTCGCCCAGTTCACGGATAAAGGAATCGGCCGCATTGTTGGACAGCGTGACGAACTGTGCCTCGCTGCCGGCGCGGCGCAGCTCGCGGATGATGCGCGCCGCCTCGGAGCCCGAGCCGATCACCAATACCGCCTGCGGGTTGGCCTTGTTCATGGCGGCCACGCTCTGGGTGATGTCGCCCATGGGCCGGGCAAAGCTTGCCGTCGCCGCCGGCTGCACGCCGCGCGCCTGCAACGCGGTGCTGTAGCCTTCGAGCACGTCCCGGCCAAAGCCGTCGTTGGCGTAGAAGATGCCGATGCGGCTCATGCCCGATGTGGCCAGGTGGTTGATCGCGCGCGCCACCTCGTCCTGGTACTTGGCGCGCACGTTGAACACGTAGCGGTTCACCGGCCGGTGCAGCGTGATGGCGCCGGTCAGCGGCGCCACCAGCGGCACCTTCTGCGCGGCGATGATGGGCAGGATGCTTTCGTTCTGCGGCGTGCCGCGCACCATGAAGAGCGCGAACACCTTGTCCTCGTCGATCAGCTTGCGCACATTGTCCGGCGTGCGCTTGGCATCGAAGCCGTCATCGAGGGTCACCAGTTCGATGCGCCGCCCGGCCACGCCGCCGCTGGCGTTGATGGTGCGCAGGTACACCTGCGCGCCGGCAATCTGCTCCTTGACCGAACCGGCCACCGGACCGGTTACGCCGGCCGACTGGCCGATGCGGATGGTGTTGCGGGTCACGCCCGGTTCCGCCAGGGCCGTCTGCGCGGCCCATCCCAGCGTGGCGGCCAGCATGCCGCACGCGATCCATTTTGCTTTCATTGTCTCGACCCCCTTGCGCCTGTCCGGCTGATTTCATCGTTTTATTGCGGCACGGCATGCACGACCGTGCGCCGTCATGCAAGTTACCGCATGCGTCTCATGGGGGCAAACTGGGAAAAATCGGAGTGTTGCAGCGGCATCACACCGGAACCGCGCAGGCAGTTCCGGTGTGAGCCGGGGCGCGCTAAAGGATGCGCGTCAGGGCGCGCCGCAAGGGCGCGCGGAAAGAGATGCGAGAGCGCCGAACGACAACCGGCGGCGATCAGCCGACGGCTCAGGGGAAAGCCGGCACAGCCGGGTCCAACCCGGCAAAGCTGGCTTCCGGATGCGCGTTCGCGAGCAGGGTTTCGATTTCCTCGACACGGCCGCGCGGAACGTCGACCATCAGCAGGATCTTGCCGGCCTCGATGTCCTTCTCGAATGCACGCAGCCGGCTGTTGGGTGCCGAGCTGCCGATCATGCTTGAAGCCCATGCGCCAAACACCGCGCCCAGCACCGCCAGCACGCCGACGAGGCCCCACTGCGGGGTGTCGCTGACGATCGGGAACATCGCTACCACCACGCCGGCCACGACGCCCACGCCGCCGCCCACCATCAGGCCCATCTCGGCGGCATGCACGATGTCGGAGGTCTGGAACAGGTTGGCTTCATGCAGGCCCGTCATGTCGGAGCCGTCGCGCGCCACGAAGTGGATGTGGCGGTTCTCGAGGCGGGCCAGCAGCAGGTCGTCCATGGTGCGGCGGGCACTCGCCAGGTCTGGCAACAACCAGAAGATGCGTTTGCGCATGTCTCTCTCCTTTTTCAGGCCGCGCCACAGTGAGTTTGAACCTGGTGAGAAAGTACCGCTGGCGGCGCGGGGTTATTTCTTTGTACGCCGTTCAAGGGGCCAGCGCAAGGCGCGTTTCCGCGCCTGCGCACCCTGTCCGCGGATGTGATGCGCACGCGTGCCCCGCACATGCGGGGCACGCGTCACGTCGGACGGAAATGCGTGGAAAAGCGCATCAGAAAGTGATCGGCAGGCGCACATTCACCTGAAGGTCGGGGGTGTCGCGGGTCAGCCCCGCACCCACTGAAAGGTTCAGCGTGTAGCGGTTGTTGAAGCGGTACGAATAGCCCACCAGCAAGGTGCCCTGGGTCACGCGCACCGAGCCCGGCACGGTCTGGCCGTTCTGCTTGGTCGGCCAGATGATGCTCTGGTCATAGCCAATACTGAATGAAGCGCGCTCGTTCAGCGCCAGGCCCATGCCGAAACTGAACTCGAAGATGTCACCCGGCGCGATCTTGCCCAGCGGTTCCTTCTCGCCGTTCAGCACGGTGCGGCTCACGTTGTCGCGCGCGAAGTTGTGCAGATAGCTGAAGGTGCCGAAGAACACGGCCGGGTCAGTCGGCAGCAGCCAGGTGATGCCGGGCTGGATCGCCTGGAAGCCGGTGCCGGTTGGCAGCCCCAGCGGCAGGCCGGTGCCGGTGGCATTACCCACGCAGCGCGTCACGCAGTCGGTGACAACTTCAAACGGATCCTTGCCGGTATTCGACTTGTAGCGCAGCCAGCCGATGAAGTAGGGGAGCTTCTCGCTGCCATAGTTGAGCTGGTAGCGCACCGTCGCCTCGACATCGCCAATGCCGCTGCCGCTGGCATTGAACACGCGGTCGACTGCGGTACCGGTGAACACTTCGCGGCTGACGGTGGAACCGGAGCTATGCACATAGGGTACCTTGGCTTCGATCTCCAGCCGCTTGGTGATGCCGTAGCGGAACGCAACCGATGGGATGTAAGTCGAGGTCTTGACCTCACGCACGTCAATCAGGCCGATAAGGAGGGCCGGGATGATCGAATAGCCGACCAGCGCCACGCGGTTGTTCGACGAATAGCCGTACTGGAAGCCGGGTTCGATCACGAGCTTGCCCTGCGCCGTCAGTACGCCCGGCTGTTCCGTGATCGGCGCGATTTCGGGCGGGCGCGTATCGCGCTCGGGCGGCCTGCCCACCGGCTCGTCCGCGACCACCTGCTGGTACGTCGATTCGCCCTGCTGCGGCTGGTCTCCCTGGGTCGCCTGCGGCGACGTGACCGCATTGGGCACGCCCTGCGTTGCGCTGGAGCCGGCCGCGGCGGCCGCGGCGTTGGTGGCGTTATCCATCGGCGTGACGCCGGGCCCGGCGCCGCCGCGCTTGCGGGACAGCACCTCCGGCCCAATCACGCTGCGCAGCTCACGGATCAACGCTTCCTGCTCGGCGAGCGCGCGCTTCATGGCGTCGAGCTGGCTGGCCTGCTCGGCCAACTGGTTCTGCAAGGATTCCAGCCCGGCGGAAGGTGGCCCCGCCTCGAGTGTGGTCTGGGCGTGCGCCAGGCCTCCAAGCAACAGCAACGTCGAGCACCCGGCGCTGCGGATGCCCTGCATCGACCGCTTCTTCATGACGTCTTCCTCCCCCGGGACGGCAGACTGGATCTTGCAGGCGCGCGCTACCTCCTGCGCGTCAAAGCAACGGTTACGGCTACTCCTACCTCATGCTGGCGGCTCGCAGCAGCACGTTGTTCAGCGTTGCGTTGGCGACCTGTGACCGGAATGCCTGGAGCGTATTCACACTCGTGTCGATTGTCATCAGGCTCCGGATACTCTGGTTGTTCAAGGTGTTCTGGATTACGGTCATCGGCGACGTTCCATTGGCCACCGCCGCGGAATTGCCCGCGCCGTTCTGGATTACCGCCAGCAGCCCGTTGGTAACGACCTGGCCGGTTGGCGTCGTCACCGCGGTTGACGGCAGGCCGGCCGCACCGGCGCTGCTTGCCGATGCTCCGTTCGATGCCACCGCCGTTCCCGCTGCACCTGCGCTGCTGCTTCCATTGCTGCCTAGCTGAACGCCCGCCGTGGCCGGGTTGCCCGCCATCGCGCTGTTCACGTCAGCATACGTATTGCTCACAATGGCCGGCCCGAGTGCAGAAGCCAGCTTCGTGGCCTGGTCGCTGGTGATGCGCGCAATGTCCGGTATGTTAATGCTCGTGGCCACCACCAGGGCTCCATTGACATACACCGCGCGTTCGATTCCGAACGAGACCTGCAGTCCGCCGGCGTCAAAGCCGCCGCGCATTTCATCCAGCTTGTCTTCGGAGACCGGTTTCCAGCCAGCCATGCTGCCATGGGTAGCGGCAGCCAGTGCTTGGTCTTGCTTGTTCTCTTGCGTGTCCAATACAGTCTGTGCAGGAACCGCGGCCGCGTCAAGGGCGTCCGGCAGCGGCTGCTCGCTCGCCTGCGCGGCGCTGGCACATGCCATGCCGGCGCCGAACAGGACCGCTGCAGTCGCCGTACCGGCTCCCCTGCTGCGGCAGGCGGTGGTATTCGGGGCGGATGTCTCGAACATGATGTGTTCCTCAGAAATCGCTGGCGCCATGCTTTGGCATGACGGTGAAGAACAGGCTGTCCCGGTTGACTCCCATCCAGTAAGGGCCTGATGGCGCTACGCGCCAGTCGGCCGCCAGGTTGAACCGGGCCTGCTCGGTCCGGTTATGGATCACGAACAGCAACTGGCTTTCCCAGATGCTCTCGAAGTGTTCGCGCGAGATGGAGCGCGTGCCGCGCGCCGGATCGCCGATCAGCACGCGATCGCCGCTGACGCCTTTCACCACCACGAAATGGTGGTAGCCGTTCTCGACGATCAGCACGATCGCGGGGATCTTTGTTTCCTCGAGCTTCGACAGCGGCAGTTCATACCCGTCGGCCAGGAACCCCTGCGACGCCAGATAGCGCTTCATATCCAGCAGGGAGAATCCCTCCTCCCGGATCTTGGCCCGGTCGCCATTGACGAACATGTTGGCAAAAACCAGTTCCTCGCTGACCGGTTGCCCGTACTGGTAGGTCAGCAGGGTTGCCACCGCGGCCGAGCCGCAGCTGAAATCGTATTGCTGGCGGATCGTGGTCTTGAAGCGTGCTTCGCGCAGGCTTGTTACCGGCACGCTGTAATACTCGCCGACAGGCCCGTAGATGCTGACCCGGTCAGCCAGTGCCGGCGGGGTACCGCCCAGGGCCAGGACAAAGGGCAGCGCCCGCAGCAGTCGTTGAAGCATCTTCATCACTTGAACTGGACGTTGACGATGGTGGCGTTCTGGATCAACACGTTGTTGCCCGAGTTCTGGATGGCGGTCGGGATGCCCGCCGAATTCGCGAAGGCGCCTTCCGTGATCATGTTGGTGCCGGACAGCGTATGGACCGCGGCGTTGTCCGCCACCGTGCCATGCAGCCGCATGTCGTTGACCACCACCTCCGCACCACCGCGCACGCCATCAAGCTTGTCGCTCGCGACAGCGACCGCGGCCGAGCCAAAAGGATTGCTCGCCGCCGGGGTCACCGCAGCGACAGGCGCTGGCACGGCGGCATCGCCCGCCAGCGGTCCTGCCTGAGCCTGCATGAACGGCCAGGCCAGAAATGCTGCTGTCAGCGCCGTGACAGCAGTGTGAATCGGTTGCATGATGCGTCTCCTCCATGCCCGCCGCGGCCAGCCCCATCCGGCCAGCCGCGGCGGAACTTACAGGTTGTGCCAGGCAGGCATCCCTGCGCGAATCGCTCGCCGGGATGCCCCCTGTCGGCTTGAAGACTTGCACCGGCACCGACCGGCCCGCCCATCCGTCAGAGGCTGGATATGGCTGGCCGGCCGGCCCGGCTCACGTCTTAGTGGCCGACGGTCAGGTTGGCCTGCACGTTGACGCTCTGTTGAACCAGCGAAGCTGCGCCAAGGTTCTGGTTGGCGACCATGATGCCCGCGGCGGTCTGGCCGACGCTGGTCATCACGTTGGACAGGCTGAATGTGCCGGCAGAGACCGCCACGGTTCCGCCAGCTCCGCCAGCGCCGCCGACTGCACCGTTGCCGGTGCCGCCGTTGCCAACGCCGCCAGCGCCACCGGTAGCACCGACAGCACCCGTCGCACCATTGCCAGCCGTGGCGCTACCGTTGGTCGCCGAACTCGAAGCGCTGCCGTTCGTGGCCGCACCACCTGCGCCGCCCGCACCGCCAACGCTCGCTTGCGAGCCGCCACCGCCGCCCGTGCTGGTGGACGCGCCACCCGTGGCCGTCGAGGTTCCTGTGCCGCCTGCGCCACCCGCACCGCCGGTACCGGAGCCGGCACCGCCGGTTGCGCTAGCCGCCGACGTTCCGGCGCCGCCCGCACCGCCAGTCCCCGTGCCCGCGCCGGCAGAACCGGCGGCAGTCGCTGCACCGGCTGCCCCGCCCGCGCCGACCGTGTCGTTACCGGCGCCACCGTTGCCGCTGGACCCACCTGTCGAGCCCGCAGCGCCGCCCAGGCCAAGGCTGGCACCGAGTGCACTGCCGCCGCGACCGCCGGCGCCAAGCGAAGCGCTCAGAGCGCGTCCGCCCGCGCCAATAGCGTCGCCGCCGCTGCCGCCCCGGGTGGCCGCCGCGCTGAGCGCGTCGCCGCCAGCCGACCTGGCATTGCCGCCATCGCCAGCCGAGCCAGTCGCAGTGCCGCCGTCGCCGCCGCTACCCGCGCGTGCGCCATAGTTGGTGGCTGCGCCGTTGGTGGCGCTGCCGTTGGTGGCGCTGCCGCCGCTCCCGCCGTTGCCGCCGTTGCCGCCGTTGCCGCCGTTGCCGCCGTTGCCGACGCCGCCAATGCCCCTGCCGCCCTTGCCACCGAGGCCGCCATTGACGTCACCCCAGTTGCCGGCACGGTTGCCCATCGCTGCGATGGTGTTACCGGATACATAGCCCTCCAGCTTGCTGATCGCCAGCGCCTTGCTCGTATTGAACGCGTTGGAGAAGTTGGCGGTAGCCGTGCTGCCATTGGCCGCGGCCGCATTGCCATAGCCGCTCATATCCTGATCTGTGCGGTTCTTGGAGTTGGTATTTGTGCTGGTCCGGGTTGAGGTCCGGGTACTGGTTCTCGTGGTGGTGCTGCTGTCATTGGCCTGCACAGCAACTGCGTTTTCATTGGCTGCGGGGCCACTGCCGTTCTGCGTGGAAGTCGCGGTCGCGTTTTGGGTATTAGTGGTCCCGCTATCGTCGGCGTTGTTGGTCGGGTTCGCCAAGGCTTGGCCAGCGCCAAATGCCAGCGCAATCGCCGATGCCAGTAAGGTCTTATTCATACGAAGCTCCCAGGAAGATGTCACAGCGGCTCAGCCTCCGGCCGGCGCTCGTGCCGAACGACGGCTGGAGGTTAGGTCCGGCACCCTGCCAAACCAGACTCCCCCTGCGCATAATCGGTGCCAGCTGCGCCACCTGAGGCGCCAACTCCTTGTATTTCAAGGCCGCCCGGCAACCTGACGGGAACTTTCCGCGGCTTTAAGCAATCGCCAGCCGCCCGGGCCGCTGTGCACGGCAGACGACATGTCACACCGCTGTGACACGGCCGCACCCAGCCCGCTTGGGCGGGGTCCGTAGTGGTCAAAAAAGGTCTTACTTTTCAGTGTCTTATTCAGACAGTCAGTTTTTCCCGAGGCGCGCCCGTACGTATCGGGGCTGAAACACGACACCGAGGTACCGTCACCGCTGCCCGTGTAAGGCGTGCCACCTTGCAGCGGCGCCGGCCCCATGTTCTGTTTTCGCCTCACGGCGCAAGCCAGGTCCCACCGCACCGGCGTTATCGCCCCTTCTCTTCGATGCAGCGGCGGCAAACCAACTTCACATGCACCGGAGCCATGGCCACAGGGCTCTGGCGGAAACGGGATGCGTCGCTGCAACATTGCGCCGGCGCCGTTGTCCGCAAGCGCCACTGCGGCTATCCACGCTAGGCTCTATGTCTGATTTAAAGTACATTAGAGGCATTACAGACTTGTCATCTCTCCACAAGGGAAACCATGAGTGAAGCCGTCGTTCCCCTGTATCACCAGATTTACGTGGTATTGCGCCAGCAGATCGTGGAAGGCCGCTTCGGCCAGGGCCCCTTGCCAGGCGAGATCGACCTGGCCAAGCAGTTCCACGCCTCGCGCGTGACCATGCGGCGCGTGTTCGACCGCCTGGTGCAAGAGGGCCTGGTGCGCCGCCACCGCGGGCTTGGCACCTTCGTCAATCCGCATCCGGTGCGTCCGGCGGCGGCGGCCGGCGAGGAACGCGGCACCAGCCTGCTCGACAACATCATCGACATGGGCCAGAAGACGTCGGTGAAGGTGATCTCGATCGACGAAGTCCATGCCACGCCCGACGTGGCCGAATCGCTGCAGATCGAGCCGGGCGATCCGGTGGTGAAGATCGTGCGCGTGCGCCACTACCGCAACCGGCCGCTGTCGCATATCACGGTCTACCTGCCCGCCGACCTGGGCCGGCCGATCACGCGCCAGTCCCTGGAAGAGCGGCCGGTGCTGCGCCTGCTGGAGGCCGGCGGCGTGAAGCTGGGCCGTGCCACCCAGGTACTGTCCGCGCGCCTGGCCGACGTGGTGGTGGCGCCGCTGCTGGACGTGCCGGTAGGCGGCGCGCTGCTGGCGGTGCGGCGCGTGGTCAAGGACCAGGCCGGGCGCCCGGTGCAGCTGCTGCTCGGCCAATACCGTCCGGACCGCTATGAGTACCGGATGGAGTTGTCGCCGGCCGGCGTGGACAGCGCCAACGTCTGGGTGGAAAGCGAGACCCGCCCGGGCCTGCGCGACTGACCCCGCGGACCGCCGCCAGCTTCCCGCTGGCGGCGCTGCAAGGGATGCGCCACATTACGTTCCGGGCGATACTGCGCATCCCTGATCACATCAAGCGAGGAGCCGTCGCCATGCCAGTGTTCCGCCTGGTCCCGTCCAGCCCGACCCGTTTGCCTTCGATCCCCTGCCGCGCCGCGGTGCAGCGACTGGCCATGGCCAGCCTGGCCGCGTGCGCGCTGGCTCTGCCGCTGTCCGCCGCCGCCCAGGGGCAACCCCAGGTGGCCGGCGGCAAGCCGATCCGGATCCTGGTGGGTGCGCCTGCTGGCGGCACCACCGACACGCTGGCGCGCACCATCGCCCAGGAAATGACCCAGGAGCTCGGCCAGCCGGTGGTGGTCGAGAACCGTCCCGGCGCCGGCGGCAATATCGCCGCCGACCTGGTTGCCAAGAGCGCGCCAGACGGCAGCACGCTGCTGATGAGCTTCACCAGCCATACCATCAACGCCACGCTGTACAAGAAGCTGCCGTTCGACCCGGTGCAGGACTTCACCCCGATCACGCTGGTGGCCACCGTGCCGAGCGTGTTGGTGGCCACGCCAAAGCTGTCGGCCAGCAATGTGCCCGAGCTGATCCGCCTGGCGCGTTCCGAACCGGGCAAGCTGAACTTTGCCATCGGCTCGGTGGGCTCGTCGCTGCACATGGCCGGCGACATGTTCAAGATGATGACCGGCACCTACATCGTCAACATTCCGTACAAGGGCACCTCGCCCGCGCTGACCGACGTGCTGGCGGGCCAGTGCGACCTGATGTTCGCCAGCACCATCAACGTGCTGCCGCATGTGCGCGCGGGCAAGCTCAAGGTGCTGGGCGTGACCAGCCCCGCGCCGCTGCCGCAGTTCCCGGGCGCGGCGCCGATCGGCGCCACCGTGAAGGGGTTCGAGTCGAGCGCATGGTTCGGCCTGTTCGGTCCGGCCGGCATGCCGCACGACGTCACGCAGGCGCTGTACCAGGCCGCGCGCAAGGGGCTGGAAACGCCCGCGGTGCGCAAGCGCCTGGAGAACGACGGCGCGCAGCCGATGGGCACGCCGCCCGACGCCTTCGCCGCGTTCGTGAAGCAGGACGTCAGGCGCTGGGCCGCCGTGGTCAGGTATTCGGGAGCCTCGCCGGAATGAGCCACGCCCCCGCCACGCTGGCGCAGAAGCTGGTGGCGCGCGCCGCCGGGCTGGCGCACGCGGAGATTGGCTCGATCGTGATCTGCCGGGTCGACCTGGCGATGTCGCACGACTCCAGCGGCCCGCGCCGCGTGGCGCCGCTATTGGAAGCGCTTGGCACCGGGGTCTGGGACCCGTCGCGCTACGTGGTGGCGACCGACCATTTCGTGCCGGGCGGCGATGCCCAGGCCGAGTCGATCCTGCGCTTCACGCGCGACTGGACGCGCCAGTCCGGCGCCCACTTCATCGACGCCGAAGGCATCTGCCATGTGGTACTGCCCGAGCGCGGCCATGTGCTGCCGGGCCGCCTGATTGTCGGTGGCGACAGCCACAGCCCTACCGGCGGCGCGTTCGGCGCCTATATGTTCGGCGTGGGCGCGACCGAGATGGCCGGCGTGCTGGCCACCGGCGAGATCTGGCTGCGCGTGCCCCATACCATCCGGCTGCAATGGGACGGCCAGCTTGCACTGGGCGTCTGCGCCAAGGACATGATGCTGTTCCTGTGCGCCATGCTCGGCATGGGCGGCGGCCGCTACGAGGCGCTGGAGTACGCCGGCAGCGCCGTCGCCGCGCTGCCGATGCAGGAGCGCATGACGCTGGCCAACATGAGCGCCGAGCTGGGCGCGCAGACCGGGCTGGTGGCGCCCGACGCGGTCACGCTCGGCTGGCTGGCCGAGGCCGGCGTGCCGGCGCAGACGCTGGCCGCGATCGACCTGGCCCACTGGCACACCGACCCCGGCGCGCCGGTGCTGGCCGCCCACCGCTTCGATGCCGCGGCACTGGTTCCGCAGGTGGCGGCGCCGCACTCCCCCGCCAACAGCGCGCCAGTAGGCCAGGCCGCCGGCGAGCCCGTGCAGATCGCCTACCTGGGTGCCTGCACCGGCGCCAAGCTGGAAGACCTGCGCATGGCCGCGCGCGTGCTGCGCGGGCGCCGCGTGGCCGCGGGCGTGACCCTGCAGGTGGCGCCGGCCTCGCGCCGCGACCAGCTGCTGGCCGAGCAGGAGGGCACGCTTGGCATCCTGACCGACGCCGGCGCCACGCTGCTGCCCAACGCCTGCGGCGCCTGCGCCGGCTATGGCGCGGCGCGCTTCCCGGCGGGCAGCCGCGCGATTGCGTCGACGGCGCGTAACTTCTCCGGCCGCATGGGCGACGCCGGCAGCGCCGTGTGGCTGGGCTCGCCGATGACAGTGGCCGCCAGCGCCGTCACCGGCCGCATCACCGATCCACGCACGCTGCTGGCGTAACGCTGCGGAACTGACTTCGTGCCCGCATGGCGGGACAGACTTCTTGCATGACCTCTGCTATCGCCCCCGACCCCGCTGGCCGCCTCTGGCGCTTCGGCGACAACATCGACACCGATGTCATGGCCCCCGCCGTGCTGATGAAAGCGCCGCTGCCGGTGCTGGCCCGGCATTGCCTGGCCGCGCTGCGCCCGGAGTTTCCCGGCAGCGTGCACGCCGGCGACGTGCTGGTGGCAGGTGCCAACTTCGGCATCGGCTCCTCGCGCGAGCAGGCGCCGCAGGCGCTGCGCGAGCTGGGCGTGAGCGCCGTGGTGGCGCAGTCCTTCGGCGGGCTGTTCTATCGCAATGCCATCAACCTGGGCCTGCCGGTGCTGGTCTGCGCCGACACCAGCCGCCTGGCCGACGGCGCGCACGCGGTGCTGGATCTGGCGTCGGCACAGCTGCGCCTGGACGACGGCAGCCTGGTCGCGTGCGAGCCCATCCCCGACTTCCTGCGCGCGATCCTGGCCGCCGGCGGGCTGGTGCCGTACCTGAAGGCGCGCCTGGGCAAGGGCCAGACGGACAACGTCTGAGCGAACCTCAGCGCGCAGGCGGCGCCGCCGCCGCGCGCAGCAGGGCCAGCGCCTCTTCGTCGCTGGTCTGGGAGAAATCCAGGTAGAAGGCGCCAACCGCGCCGAAACTGGGTGGCGTGTTCAGGCAGATCACCTCGTCGGCCGCGGCCGACAGGCTGGCCAGCCCCTGCTCCGACCCCACCGGCGTGGCCGCCACCACACGCGCCGCCCCGGCCATGCGCACGCCTTCAAGCGCGGCGCGCATGGTGGCGCCGGTGGCCACGCCGTCATCGACCACGATCACCGTACGCCCGGCGCGCGCCGGCACCGCCGCACCGCCGCGATAGCGCTGCTGGCGCCGCGCGATCTCGTCGAGCTGGCGGCCGCGCTCGGCATCGAAGCTGCCGCTTTCCACGGCGCGGCGCGCCCAGGGATCGTCATTGACCACCGTGTGCGGGCCACCGCCGCCGGCATCGCCCTCTACCACCGCGCCCAGCGCCAGCTCGGGATAGCCGGCAGCGCCGATCTTGCGCACCAGCAGCACATCCAGCTGCGCGTCGAGCGCGCGCACCACCTCGAACGCAACCGGCACCCCGCCGCGCGGCAGCGCCAGCACCAGCGCGGGCTGGCCCAGCTGTGCGGCGCCGAAACCCAGCTCGGCCAGGCGGCGGCCCAGGTACTGGCCAGCCTCGCGGCGATCGGCAAAGCATGGTGGCAACGACATGGCACGCTCCGGAAGGTAGGCGGCACTCAGGCCAGGCTGTCCGCAAGGTAATCGGGGCAGGCAACCCTCAGCCAATATAGACCCTGCCGCGAGCGGCGTTGGCGCAAGTCGCCGGCGGCAGCCAGGCGCGGGCAACCCCGGGCAAGCCGTCTCGATTGGGCGCGATTGCGCAACAGTGTGTTCAGGCTGGGATGGCTGACTGCGCCGCGCTGCAGCATTAGGATGGCTGCACGCGTTGACAACGCCGATCCGCAGTTGCCGGGTGCAGTGCCCGGCCCTTGAGAATGAGCCTGACATGACTTCGCCATCCAACACCCGCGCCCAGCTTGCGCGCCCCGACCGCCAATCCGCCCCTGAAGCCGGCCCCCTGGCCGCGCCCGACATCCCGTTCGGCTCGCTGGACGCCGCGGCAATGGCCGAGCTGCCATACACTTTCCGCCCGGCCGGCACCTGCACCCGCTACTACAACGAGTTCTTCGGCTGATCCGCGGGCGGCTCGCCCGCCCCCATCACGGTCTCGCATAACGCGGCCAGCCGCGCGGCCATGTCGCGCGCCGCGGCCGGCAGGTCCGGCTGCGCGTGCAGGCTGAGCTCGACGTCGGGCACCGCGGCGGACCAGCCGTCGTCCTCCAGCACCTGGTGCTGGGCCGTGGCCAGGCGCCGCGGCAGCAGCGTGACGCCCAGGCCGTCGGCCACCGCGGCCAGGATGCTGGCCAGGCTGGCACTGACAAAGGCCACACGCCAGCGCCGCCCGCCCGCGTCGAGCGCGTGCGTCATCTCGCCGCGGTACAGCCCGCCCACCGGGAACGCCACCAGCGGCACCGGGTCGCGCGCCACGGCCGGGCGGCCGCGGCTGTCGATCCAGCACAGGGGCTCGGGCCAGCTGGCCAGCCCCGGCGCCTGCCCGACCCGCTGCTTGACCAGCACCAGGTCCAGTTCCCGGTCCTGGAAGCGCTGCCACAGCTCATGGCTCATGCCGCTGGTCACCTCCAGCCGCATGCCCGGCCAGTCATCGGCAAACCCGGCCAGCACCGGCGTCAGCGGCCGCGCGGCAAAGTCCTCCGGCACGCCGATGCGGATCTCGCCCTGGCCGGCGCTCTGGCGCAGCTGCCCCACCGCCTCGGCCATCAGCTGCTGCAGGCGGCGCGCGTAGCCCAGCAGGCGCTCGCCCTCGGGCGTGGTGGAGACGTAACGGCCACTGCGGTCCAGCAGCACGCAGCCGAGCTGGTCTTCCAGCCGGCGCACCTGCTGGCTGACCGTTGACTGGGTCAGGTGTACGCGCTGCGCGGCGCGGGTAAAGCTGCCGCTTTCCGCCACGGCGACAAAGCTCTGCAACAGCACGGGATCGAGGCGAGCGTCCTGCATGTCCGGTTATCCATTTGATTTTCCACTGCCGGCGATTTCATCATTTAATTTCCCAATTACCAAGCCCCGGCGTACAGTTGGCACGCTGCCCCGGCCCGCGTCCTGCAGCGCCGGGAACGCCCCTCAAAGCCCCATGCCGCCCTCCTCGCGCAGCATGCACTCACTTTTTTGCCAACCATGACCACTCACCAGGTATTCATGCGCGAGGCGGTTCGCCTGGCCGCAGCCAATCGTGACCGGGGCGCGCGCCCCTTCGGCGCCGTGCTGGTGCTCGATGGCGAGGCCGTCGCCACCGGCGTCAACGACATCGTCCACAGCCACGACCCCACCACGCATGCCGAGATGGAGGCGGTGCGCGCCGCTGCGCGCAAGCTGGGCCGCCCCGACCTGCGCGGCAGCGTGGTCTATGCCAGCGGCCACCCCTGCCCGATGTGCCTGGCGGCGATGACCATGGCCGGCGTGCAGGCGGTCTACTACGCCTTTGACAACCACGACGCCGCGCCCTACGGCATGTCGAGCGAGGCCGCCTACCAGGCGCTGCGCCTGTCGCTGATCCCGCCACCGCTGCCGCTCACGCGGGTGCCGGTCGATCTCTCCGCCGCGCAGCTCTACGGCCCGCGCTCGCCCCGTGGCTGAGGGTGTGCGCGGGGCCACCGGCAGCGCGGTCCGCACCACCCCGCGCTGGCTGGTGCTGGCCGCGGTTGCCGGCATCGGCCTGAACCTGCGGCCGTTCCTGACCGCGGTGGGGCCGCTGGCCCCGGCCATCCGCACCAGCACCGGCCTCAGCTACCAGGGCATGGCCTGGCTGACCTTGCTGCCGATGCTGCTGATGGGCGTGGGCGCGTTCTTCGGGCCGGCCATCCGCGCGCGGCTGGGTGCGCGCACCGCGGTGCTGGGCGCGCTGGCCTTGCTGGGTGCCGGCTGCGCGCTGCGGCTGGGCGTGGCGGACGGCACCTGGCTGATCGCCTCGGCAGCGCTGTGCGGACTGGGCGTGGCCGTGGTGCAGGCCGCCTGCCCGGGCCTGGTCAAGCAAGAATTCCCGGGGCGCGTGGCGCCGGTGATGGGGCTGTACTCCGCCGCGCTGATGGGCGGCGGCGCGCTCGGCGCGCAGCTGTCGCCCTATGTGACGGCGCTGGCCGGCAGCTGGCGCGATGCGCTGGCGCTGTGGGCCGTGCCTGCGCTGGCAGCATTGGCGCTGGCCTGGGTGGCGCTGCCGCGCACTGCGGCGAGCATGGCCGGGAAGCCGGCAATCAGCCCGACGGGCGCGACCCGCGCGCTGTTGCGGCGTCCGCGCACCTGGCTGCTGATGGCCTGCTTCGGCGTAATGAACGGCGGCTATGCGTCGCTGGTGGCGTGGCTCGCACCGTTCTACCAGGACCACGGCTGGAGCGCTTCGGCCAGCGGGTCGCTGGTGGCGCTGATGGCGGTGGCGCAGGCCGCCGCGGCGCTGCTGCTGCCGGTGCTGGCCGCGCGCAGCCTTGACCGCCGCGCCTGGATGGCGCTGGCGCTGGCCATGCAGGTGGCGGGCTTCGGCGGACTGGCGCTGTGGCCCGACGCCGCGCCGCACGCATGGGCCGTGATCGGCGGCGCCGGCCTCGGTGGCTGCTTTGCCTTGTACCTGGTGGTGGCGCTGGACCATCTGCCGGACCCCGACAGCGCCGGCGCGCTGAGCGCCCTGATGCAGGGCGGCGGCTTCCTGCTGGCGTCGCTGGCGCCCTGGATCACCGCCATGCTGCACGAACGCACCGGCGACTTCGCCACCGGCTGGTGGTACCACCTGGCCTGCGCCACGCTGGTGGGCGTGCTGACCATGCGCCTGGACCCGGCGCGCTATGGCGTGTCCTTTGCGTTGCCGCCGGTGCATGCCACCAGCTGCGCCCGGTAGCCGCTCAGTAAGTCTTGTAGGGCAGGAACTTGCCCGACATCTCGATGCGCACCCGGTCCCCGTTGGGATCGGGCTCGCGCTGCAGGTCCATGCGGAAGTCGATCGCGCTCATGATGCCGTCGCCAAACTCTTCATGGATCAGCGCCTTGAACGTGGTGCCGTACACGCTGATGAGTTCGTAGAAGCGGTAGATCAGCGGATCGGCCGGCACCTGCGTCGGCAGCGAGCCCTTGTACGGCACCTCGCGCAGCCAGGGCTCGGCCTCGGGCGGCAGCCCGAACACCTCCATGACCGCGCGCGCGCCGGCGGCGTCGAATGCCATCTGGCCCAGGCACGCCGCGGTTGTCCATTCCTTGCTGCGGCCGACGCGCTCGGCCACCTGCGCCCAGGTAATGCCGCGGGTGACCTTGGCGTCGATGATGAGGTCGGTGACGTCGCTGCGGTTCATGCTGGCTCCATGACAGTGAGTGGTAGGGTGGATGGAACCACTCGGACGGCCACGGCGGGAGGGTGGTCATACCACCCCCGTCAGGCCCATGTCAGCGTGTCAGCGCGGTATCGACGATGGCCGCGGCATCCGCGGGCGCCGTCTCCTGCGGCAGCGCGAACAACGCCGCGGCGGGCGGCGACAGCCCCTGCAGCCATTGCAGAGCAAGCACGATGAGCATGACCGGCATGACGCCTCCTTCAAGCACACGAGGCCACTTCCGACTGGTATAGCCCATGGCGCAAGCTTCATGCCATTTCCGCCCCATCGAATTGCGCGCCCGAATGCCCGTGACGGCACCGAGATGGCGCCGAAACGCTACCAGTGCGCCCCGCCGACGGGCCATGCCGAGGCATCGCGCACCATCGCGGCGTACCCGTTTCTGCGTCCCCGGCCAGGCCATCCACAAGGGGTGCAAGGCCCGCGCCAGGGCCCGTTGCATTGCGAGAATTATTTCCGGTGTAACGTCACATTACCTCCGACCCGGCACGTGCAGACCACGCCATGGGCCTGCCGCCATGCGCGCAACGCCTTGATACGCAAGGCTTCCGGGATGCCCAGCGCTAGGCGCAGGCCTGCGCCAGCAGGGCAATCCCATGTGAGACAGCCTTACAAGTGCAAGCACGCGGTGCGGGGCCGGCTCGCTACATTCAAGCCATGCCCAACGCGAACCCGCCAGGAGTCCATATGAAACGCGCCCTCTCGCTGGTGGTGCTGCTGTCCACCACGGCCGCACTGCTGTCCGCCTGCATCGTAGTGCCACCGCGCGGCGGCCCGCCGCCGCGCTACCACCACTACGACCGCTATTGATCGATCCAACCGCTTCGAACCGCCCCAAGGAGAATCCACATGAAACGCCAGCTACTGCTTGCCGCAGCCGTCCTCGCCACGGGCGGCGCCTTCGGACTGACCGGCCCCGCCGAGGCCCATCCGGTGGTGGTCGCCCACGGCTATGGCCATCCGCCCCCGCCGCCGCGCTATGAGCCGCACCCCGCAGCGCGTCGCGGCCAGGTCTGGGTGCCGGGCCACTGGGCCGCCACCGGCGGGCGCTACGACTGGCGCGGCGGCTACTGGAAGGCGCAGCGTGCAGGCTACCGTTATGTGCCTGAGCGCTGGGTGCGCGGCCCGCACGGCTGGGTCATGCGCCCCGGCCACTGGGCCCGCTGACATCCCGTGGCAAATCTGCCGGCCCGCTCGGGCCTCCCCTCCCGGCAGCCGGTGGCAAGGCCGGTGCAGGCCGGTGCAGGCCGGCGCAGCCGGCGCGGCAGGGCTCATCCCGAGGTGGGAGATGGCTCTCCTCCAGAAGCATTAGGCCATGCGCCCGACCTGCCTGAAAATCAGGCTGGCCTATTTCAAAAACCCATATGAAATCGGCGTTTCATGATTGGAGCAATCGGCCGCAGATATATTACCGATACCCCACGATGGGGTTAAGAATACTACTTACAGGGGGTGCTGATAATTCTTTCTGTTTCAATACTGCAACCAAATTAAATTCGGATGTCACATCCATGAAACCTCCTGGACCCCGCATCAGCGCGGCGTTTGCGGAACCTGGGCCAGCGTGTTCGGGTAATTTTTGAAAGGATTATGTATGTCCTTTCATTCCTACCCCTACTCGTCCCAAACCGGCCTGCTTGCATTCCATTCAACCAGCCCATAAGATGAATTTAAGCCGATTTAGGAGCGAGAATCTTTCGGGTTCGGGTTCGGGTCAACCTTCCAGCCGCCGACAAGTTCCATCCAGAACAACGGGACTGCGGGAGCATGGAAGCATGGGGGTCAGACAAGCAGCCGGTCGCCGCCGGTGACTGCTGTAATGCCCCTCCATACGCAAAGCGCCCCGCAGTCCGCTCCCGAGTAACGGGGAGTGAAGTCCATGAACGCGTTGCTGATCGAGGAGCATCCGCTGCTCCGGCTCGGGCTGTTGCAAATGCTCGAGAACATCCAGGAGTCCGCGCTGATTGCCGCCATTGCGCCCGCGGACATCGCCAGGCTGGATGCCCGGCACCACAATGCGGACCTGCTGGTATTCGGCATGCCCGCCGATGTGGGGTCTGGCTGGCCGCAGCTCGAACAGGCCCGAGAAGCGCTCTCGCCGCAACGCATCCTGATCCTGGCAGACATATTGCCATTGCATGTGCCCAACGTGGACAGCGCACGCGGCGTATGCGGCTGCCTGCCGAAATCCGCCTCGCTGGCGGTGATCGAGGCGGCCATCCGGCTGGCGGTGTCAGGGGTGCAGGGGCTGCTGTTCTCGGCAGAAACCGGCTCCATGCCGTCGGCGTCGCGCTCGGCCATGCCGGCCGTGCAGTCGCTGGCCTCGGCCGCGCCGCTGCCGCTGAGCACTGCGCACGCGCTGACAGGCGAGCAACTTTCACTGGTGGCATGCGCCGGCACGCCCGGTGCCGCGCGCACCACCGTGGCGGTGCGCGACCTCACCTGCCTGCGGCCGGGGCAGCCGCTGTCGGCCCCGGCTGCCACCAGCGCAGCGCCGCTGGTCGAGGAAGAGCCCAGCTACGACGAAGCCGAAATGCTGAAGATCACGCCGCGCCAGTATGAGGTGCTGGTGCTGCTGGCACGCGGCTATCCGATCAAGACCGTCAGCCGCATGCTCAATATCTCGGTGGCCACGGTCAAGAGTCACGCCTGCACGCTGTACCAGCGCCTGAAGGTACGCAACAAGGGTGAAGCCGTCTATGCCGCCCTGCAACGCGGCGCGACGCTCGAGTGGGTCAGCGGCGATGAACGCTTAACGCGCGGCAGCACCGCGCGCCCGGTGGTTGCGTCGCGCACCAGCGAAGCCGCGTTCCAGGCCGCCAGCCCGGTGCTGTAGTTCAGGACCCTACGCCGCGCCCGCACTAGACGGGCCGGCACAGGTGTCTGCCATCTGCCGAACATTGGAGGGGTCACCATGCCGGCAAGCTCTTTCCTGCCCACCGTTTCGGTATGCATCTGTACCTGCGACCGTCCCGAGCCACTGCGGCACACGCTGCAATCGGTCGCCGATTCCACCATGCCGGCGCACCAGCTCATCGTCACCGACGACAGCAGCGGCTACGACACGCGCGAGATGATGCGCCGGGACTATCCGGACATCACCTACCTGGAAGGCCCGCGCCGCTCCAGGGCCGCCAACCGCAACCGCGCCCTGCGCGCGGCCACCGGCTCGCACGTACTGTTCCTGGATGACAAGACGCTGCTGGGCGCAACCTTCCTGCAGCAGATGACCGAGTCCGTTGCCGACGACCATCTTCGGCGGGCCACTGCCGGCTGCGCGATGCCGCTCATTCTGACCGGGACCGAGGTCTGCCAGGGGCGGCGCGGCGTTCCGCGCAAGCCGGCGTTCCTGGGCCACCCGACGCTGGACTACCGCCGCGGCGAGCGCCTGTGCTCGGTGCTGTTGCACAGCGCGGTGTTCCCGCGCGAGCTGTTCGAGAACCTGTCGTTCGACGAGCACCTTGCCGTCGGCTACGACGACCTGGAACTGGCCGGACGCGCGGTGCAGGAATTCGGCTACCGCATCGAGATGGTCCCGAGCGCGGTCAACCAGCGCTTGCCGTCGGTGTCGGCCGACCAGCCGTTCCCCGCCAGCGACGCCTCACGACTGTATGTGGCCTGCCGGCGCTATGACCATGGCCCGCAGCACCCGCTGAAGACGGCAATGTTCCTGGTGTTGGCCCTCCCGCACGACCTTGCGCACCATCTGCGCGCAGCGGGCCTGCGCGGTGCCGGCACCTTCTATGACACGGCGACTTGCCTGTGGCAGCTGCTGCGCGGCCCGCGACCAGCCGGGCGCCAGGACTCAGGTAACGCCGGCCTCAGCGCGCCACTGCCGCGCGACTGACAGCCACGCAGGCCCGGGGAGCGTACCCGTTTCTGCGCTCCCTCGCCAGCGCCTGTGCGGCAACGCACGTATCCGCATTGCAGCGCCTGCGCCGCCGCCGCTGCAATATCGCCCGTTCCCCGTGCTCCCTCTGCGCCAGCCTTCCATGGGCGATCGATGACGACACCAGGTGGCGGCAATGGCATGCGTACCCGTTTCTGCGCGCCCTGGCCTATCGGCATGCCACGTTCGGCAGCGCACGTAGCCCGATTGCGCCACACCACGCAGAAACGATAGCTTTGCAGGAAAGCGGATTCACGCCGGCACACGGTGATGCGTGAACCCACGGCGACCCATGGCATCACAGCCAGTCGCAGGCTGACGCCGCCGCCTTCCGGGCAGAAGAGCCGTGCAATGGACACACCGATATGGATGCATCGAGCGGTTCCCGCCAGCCAGAGCCTGTGGGCCATGCGGATAGCAGTGACAATGGCGGCGGTGGTGTTGCAGGAGTTCCGGGCATGACAGCCCCGCGCTCCCTGCGCCTGCTATCCCTTTCGCGCCGCCAGAAGATCGTGCTGATGATGACGGTCGACCTGCTGGCCCTGCCGCTGTGCTTCGCGCTAGCCCTGCTGCTGCGCTCCGGCAATCAGGAGCTGATCATCCAGTACGGCCTGCTGCCGCCGCTGTTCATCGCGGCGTGCACGATCCCGGTGTTTTCGTTCAGCGGCCTGTACCGGACCGTGCTGCGCTACATCGACCTCAAGGTGCTGTGGGCCGCCGGCATCAGCATGGCAGCCATGGTCGGGCTGACCTACAGCGTTTCCTTTCTCATGAACGACAGCCGGCTGCCGCGCGCCGGCCTGCTGATCTACTGGTTCATCGCGTTCGCCTACGTCGTGATCTCGCGCTTCCTGATCCGCGCCATGCTGCGGCGCACTGAGTTGTGGCGCAGTGCCCGCGGGCGCCCGACACGGCGCGTGGGCATCTTCGGCGCAGGCGAGGCCGGCTTCCAGCTCGCCAATGCCATGCGCGCCAGCGTCGACCATGAGGCTGTGTGCTTCTTCGACGACGACCTTTCGCTGGACAACCACACCTTCACCGACCTGCCGGTCTTCCATACCTCGCGCATGCGAGAGCAGCTGCGGCGGCTGGGCATCGACGAAGTGGTGCTGGCGGTGCCCTCGCTGTCGCCGGACCGGCGCAAGCGCATCCTGGACAAGCTGCACCGGTACGCCGTGAGCGTGCGCACCCTGCCCACGCTGCTGGAGCTGGTGGACCGCAAGATCACCATGCAGTCGATCCGCGAGGTCAAGGTCGAGGACCTGCTTGGGCGGCCAGCCGTGCCGCCGCGCGAGGCGCTGTTCGCCAAGTGCACGCACCGCAAGGTCGTCATGGTGACCGGCGCGGGCGGCTCCATCGGCAGCGAGCTGTGCCGCCAGGTTGCCACGCAGCAGCCGCGCAAGCTGATCCTGTTCGACCATTCCGAATGGGCGCTGTACATGGTGGAGCAGGATCTGCGCCGGAACTTCCCCGGGGTGCCGTTGCTGGCGCGCATCGGCTCCGTGTGCGACACCAATGCCGTGGCCGCCGCCATGCAGGGCCAGCAGGTCGATACCATCTATCACGCCGCGGCCTACAAGCACGTGCCCCTGGTCGAGAGCAACATGCCCGAGGGCATTCGCAACAACGTACTGGGCTCGCTCACCATCGCCAACATGGCTGACCGCTTCGGCGTGCAGACTTGTGTGCTGATCTCGACCGACAAGGCCGTCCGCCCCACCAACGTGATGGGCGCGAGCAAGCGCATCGCGGAGCTGATCTTCCAGGCCGCGGCGGCACGGCCCGGCACCCGCACGGTCTTCGCGATGGTCCGCTTCGGCAATGTGCTGGGGTCTTCCGGCTCCGTGGTTCCCCTGTTTCGCAGCCAGATTGAAGCGGGCGGGCCGATCACGATCACCCACCCCGATGTCATCCGCTTCTTCATGCTGATCCCCGAAGCCTCGCAGCTGGTGATCCAGGCGGGCGCGATGGCCCGCGGCGGCGAGGTGTTCGTGCTGGACATGGGGCAGCCGGTGCGGATCGTGGATCTGGCGAGGACCATGATCGAGATGGCCGGGCTGGTGGAGCGCACCCCCAAGAACCCGAACGGGGACATCGAGGTCAAGTTCGTCGGCCTGCGCCCGGGCGAGAAACTCTACGAGGAGCTGCTGATCGGCGGCAATGTCACGCCCAGCGACCACGAACGCATCATGTGCTCCCAGGAGCCAAGCTTGGAGGAGGCGGAGCTGCGGGAGATGCTGACCCGGCTCTACGCGGCCTGCGACGCCCGCGACGAACTGAGGATCCAGACGATGGTGCAGGCGATCGTGCCGGAATACGCCCCGTATACCTCGCTCGACGACGCCAGCCGCAAGCCGGTGCCTGCCGCCGTGCCCGCCGAAAGCGGCCAGGCCATCCAGGACGCGCCGGACGACGCCAGGGTGCCGCGCCAGGTCGTGCTGCGCCGGGTCGCGTCCCACGCGCTGGGCCAGCCCGAGCTGGCCAGCGAAGCGAAGCCGGTGTCGCTCTCGAGCCCGGGCAAGCTCTGATTCGCCATCCCCCGAGCGCTGCTTGCCAGACACGACAGCCGCCTCAAAGGGCGGCTGTCGTTCGTCATCCGTGCCCGGGCCCTGCCGGGCCTACCGTCGATAGGCAGGGAAGTATCCGCTCAGATCCTCAAGCACCGAGGGCGTGCCGTCGCACAGCACCAGGTACTTGCCGGGATCCACTACCACCCGCTGCGTGCGGAATACATGGGTGTCCGGCGAGAACCCGCGCTTGAAGCGGAACAGCGAATCCTCGGCCGAGCCGCCGAGGCCTCCACCAAGGTGGTAATAGCGGTAGCCCTGCTCCCGTCCCCACTGCCGGATGGCGTGCAGCAAGATTTTGCTGGGCTGACGGTGCCGGTAGCGTGCGTCGATGCCCATCAAGTGGCCCTGCAGAATGCCGGTGCCGTCAGACACAGTGATGGTCGCGCCGCCGATGATGACGCCCTCCTCCTCCGCCACGAACAGCCGCAGCCGGTCGCCGAGCTCGCGGGCCAGCGTGTAGTGATAAGCGTCGTCGAAGAAGTAGTAGTCGGAAGCACGCAGCCGGTCCATCGATGCGTTGTAGAGACGGATGAAATGCGGCAGCGTTGCAAGCGTCTCGTCCAGCCGCACCGTGACCCCCGCGCGCATGGCCTTGGAGATCTCCAGCCTGTGCCCGTGCGAGGTGTCGTGCCAATGCTCGGCCTCGCTCTTTGAGAGGTCGATCGAGATCGTCATGCCATGATCGATCAGCGTGCCGACGGCGCTGCGCCATGGCGCGTTGACAATCGGATTCAGCCGGATGAAGCATGAAACACAGCCGCGCCCGCGCAGCAGTTCCAGGGCCTCGGACAAGGCGGTGTCAACGAACGCGTCCGGCGCGTCGTCGCTGACGAGCGGGCCGGCAAACCCGTAGGGCGAGCTTGCATCCCAGTCCTTGCCGTTGATGTCGCGGTTCAGCAGCGGCACGAACAGTTCATGGCCGTCATCCATGACATGGACGGCGAACGCCTTGCCACTGCCTTCATGTTGCGCCGCCCGCAGCCATCCCGGCATATGGTGGCTGTCGTGCCGGCAACGCTGCAGCACGTCGAGCCACTCGGCGCTGGAGGTCTCCAGCAGATTGATCTTCATCATCGTCGGTCCTCGTCGGAAGTATCGGGATTTGCGGCAATGCTGGCGGCGATCTGCAAGATGATCTCGCCGAGGCGCCCGATGTGTTGCGGGCCGTAGCGGTAGTCGGCATGAAGGACCAGTATGCGCCCGGACAGGCGGCGGTTGTCCTCGGGGACGCCGGGCCAGGTCATGGGCCAGAGCACCGCCGGATAGACATCCGCGCCGATCAGTCGTTGCCGGACGCGCTCGCGCTGCGGCGCATCGGCGCACAGCAGGATGCCAAAAGCCGGCGTTTCCCGCCATTGCATGCCGGCGGGCAGGGCGGCATGCGGGCCGGCGAAACAGCGGGCCAGCAGCGCCAGGTTCTCCTGCCGCCGCTGCCGCATCCAGCCAAGATCGACGGCCGGCGCCAGCACGCGCGTCAGCGCCGATGGCCCGGAGATCTCGGCATCGCTGCGCAGATTGCCCTCGGCCTCGGCGGCCAGCGCCAGGTAGGCTGCCTTGGCGACCTGCGCGCCGGCCACGTATGCCGCCTTCATCGCCATGGCCGCGGCCATGCTGGCAGCGGCGCGCACGTGTGCCGGCGTGGGTGCAAGCGAACCTGCAAACGGCTGCCCGGGCGGCGGCCGCACCAGTCCCCCGTCGGGCACCGGCAGGGTCTTGCGCAGCGACGCAAACACATAGTCCGGCGCCCGCGCGTAGGACCAGGTGGCGAGCAGGTCGTGGGAGCGGTCGAGCAGGACGCTGCCGCCCTGCACCTCCACCTCGGCCTGCAAGCCAAAGTATTCAGGAACGATCGCGGCCTCGTCGTCGGCCAGCGCAAGCTGCGCCGGGCCGCCGAAAGGGGCATGCGGATACATGCGCACGTCGATGTCGCGGGCGATGTCGTCCAGCACCGCATGGCAGTAGTAGCTGGGCGCATAGAGCCGCCGCCATCCGAGCGAGCGCCCGTGCGCCACCATCGCGCGCAGCGCATCGCGGCCGGTGCCGGTCAGCAGGTCGCCCGGGCGCAGCCAGGCCTCACCGCCCAGGGGGACGGCGGGGTCGAGCGGGAAGAATGAGCCGAATTCCGTGGCAGATTTCATGGGTGCCGTCCAGCGCGCTCAATGAGAACTTCATACGACGGCCATGCGCTGTGATGCCGGCGCCGATGGGGGAGCTGCCCTGACGTGTCTCTCTCACTCCAAAACCCGACGGAGATGACCCGCCTTCCCGTTGCCGGATCCGGGTCGATGCTGCGCCAGTATTCGCCGGTCGCTCCCGTCCAGAGCATGACGCGGCTGCGCAACGCGCCCTGCAAGTCTTCGACGGCGTCGCGCGGGTCGAACAGCAGCGCCACCGGCACCAGCAATGCCACGGCCGCGCCGACGTGCAGAAAGCCAACCGGCCGCCAGCGCCACAGGGTCACCCCGGCAACGGCAAACCCGACACCCAGCCCAATGAGCGACTCACCGATCGTATGGTGAAAATCCGTCACCAGCACCACGGGCATGAACAAGGCCAGCCCCACCCCAGTCGCCAGTCCGAGCCATGCCATCTGCCTGCCCAGCGCGGAACCCAGCAGCATCAGCAGCACCGGGTACACCGCTGCGGTCAGCATGGCATGCCCGCTGACGCTGTAGACGCCGATGGTCGGAAGGGACCAGCCGGCGTAGCTAAACGCGGACTTGGCCGCCATCAGCAATGCGCCGCCGACGCCGAACGAGACCGCCCAGCGCAACGCGCGCCAGCCTTGCCCGGCCACGACGAAGCAGACCGCGACCCAGGCCACCAGCGGCAATGCCACGCGGCTTTCGCCGAAATAGAGGTAGTGGTTCCACAGGAAAGTCGCCATCAAGCCGTCACGCGCGTTGCCTGCTGCATCACGCTGCGCACTACCTGCCCGGTCATGCGCACTTCGTCATCCGTCAGCGTGGGATGCACCAGGAACATCAGGCTGGTCTCGCCCAGCGCGCGCGCTGCCGGCAGCCGTGCAGGCGGGCGCAATCCGGTGCCGTCGAAGGCCTTCTCGAGGTAGACCTCGGCACAGATGCCCGCATAGCAGGGCACGCCGGCGGCGTTGATGGCAGCCATGATGCTGTCGCGGCTCCAGCCCTCGGCGAGGCCCCTGGGCTGCACGAATGCATAGAGCTTGTACCAGGCATGCTCGATCCCGGCGGGCGGCAGCGGCACGTGCAGGGCATCGCAAGCACCAAGCGCATCTGCCAGCGCCATGGCGTTGGCAGTGCGCCGTTCGTGCCAGTCAGCCATGCGCCGCAACTGGATGCGGCCGATCGCGGCCTGCATCTCGGTCATGCGCCAGTTGGTGCCGAAGGCGTCGTGCACCCAGCGGAAGCCCGGCGGATGCGCGCGGCCATGCATGGCCTCCCAGCTCTTGCCGTGATCCTTGTACGACCACATGTGCGACCACAGTTCGCGATCGTCGGTGGTGACCATGCCTCCCTCGCCCCCTGTGGTCATGATCTTGTCCTGGCAGAAGGACCAGGCCCCGATATGGCCGATGGTGCCGACCATGCGTCCCTTGTAGACGGCGCCGTGCGCCTGTGCGCAGTCCTCGATCACATTGAAGCCGTGCTCGCGCGCCAGCGCCATAATGGGGTCCATGTCGCACGGCATGCCGGCCAGGTGCACGCAGATGACGGCGCGCGTGCGCGGCGTCAGCGCGGCCGCGATGGTGTGGGCGCTGAGGTTGCCGCTGTCCGGATCGACGTCCGCGAACACCGGCTTCGCCCCCGCATTGACGACGCACGAAACGCTGGCCAGGAAAGTGCGGGGCGCGACGACCACCTCGTCGCCCGGCCCGATATCCAGCGCATGCAGCGCCACGTCAAGCGCCAGCGTGCCGTTCGCCAGGGTGACGGCGTACTCGGCGCCGCACCATGCCGCGAACTCCTTTTCGAAGTCGCGGCACTCGGTGCCGGTCCAGTAGTTGACACGGTTCGAGAGCAGCACGCGCTGCACTGCCTGCGCCTCTTCGCGGCTGAAGCTGGGCCAGGGCGAGAATCCGGTATCGAGCATTGGCAATTCCCCAAGGTTTGCGGTGCGGGCCACGGCGCCCATGGCGTCTATGGCACCTCCTTGCTCCCGCAGAAGCGGGTCGCCGAGACTTCGCCAGCGGCACTGATGTCTTCCTTGGCCAGCACCGTTCCGATGGTTCGCCACAGGATCCTGAGATCGAGCCAGAACGACTGGTGATCCACATACCAGACGTCCAGCCGGAACTTCTCCTCCCAGCTCAGCGAATTGCGTCCGTTGACCTGCGCCCAGCCCGTGATGCCCGGCAGGACCAGCAGCCGCCGCGCCTGTTCCGGCGAGTAGAGGGGCAGGTAGAACGTGGGCAGCGGGCGCGGCCCGACCAGGCTCATCTCGCCCTTCAGGACGCACCAGAGCTCCGGCAGTTCGTCGATGCTGGTGCGCCGGATCATCCAGCCGAACGGCGTGATCCGTTGCGCGTCGGGCAGCAGTTCGCCATCGGGGCCGCGCTCATCCGTCATGGTGCGGAACTTGATGACTTCGAAGGGCTTGCCGTCGAGGCCTGCACGCGTCTGCCGGAAGAAGACCGGACCGCCAAGCTTCCAGCGAACCAGCCCCATCACGACCAGCAAGGGCAGCGCCAGCACCATCAGCGCCACCGACGTGAGGACAACATCCAGAACGCGCTTCATGATCGATTCCCGCCGCCTGTGCCATGTACAGGAGATATGAAATCCGATTCGCCCGCCCCTGTGAACCACCCGAGCGCGCGGGAACGTGTCGTACACCACAGAACCTCGCCGGCTGTCATGGCGCAGGGGGCAAGCGCCTGCGTTCGACGCCGAACAGATGCCGCGCTCCGGCAGCGGTAGCGTGCTTGGGACCGCATCAACCATGCCGAGGAGACAGGATGGACCAGAGCCAATCCGGAAAGCCAGCCGGGCCAATGCGGATCACCCTGCTCATCACCTGCCTGCAGATGGGGGGCGCGGAACAGCAGGTGGCCGCGCTCGCACGCCAGTACCTGTCGCTGGGACACGCGGTCTCAGTGATCAGCCTGATGCCGGGCTGCGAGGTGAAGCTTCCGGAAGGCGTCGAGACCCTGATGCTGGCGATACGCAAGACCCCGCTGGCATTGCTGGCCACCCTCATGCAGATCCGGCGGTTCGTGCTGCGCTGGCGCCCCGACGTCATCCATGCCCACTTGGTTCACGCCAACCTGGTCGCGCGCCTGCTGACACGAGTGTGCCCTGTCCCCGCCACGATCTGCACGGCGCACAACTACATGGAGGGCGGCACCTGGCGCATGCTGGCGTACCGCCTCACCGACCGCTGGGCCGATCTCACCACCCAGGTCAGCGACGAAGGCCGGCAGCGCATGATCGAGGTGCGGGCGGCCCCCGAGACGCGCATCATCTACATGCCCAACGGCTTCGATACCACCCGCTACCGGCCCAGCGCTGAACAGCGCGCCGCCACCCGTGCCGGGCTCGGCCTGGGCCCGGGCGACCGGTTCGTCCTCAACGTTGGCCGGCTGGTGCCGGACAAGGCCCAGGCCGACCTCATCGATGCCTTCGCGCAGGCCTGCCCCGGGCCCGGCACGGTGCTGATGATCGCTGGCGACGGTCCGCAGCGCGATGCCCTGGCGCAGCGCATCGCACAGCACGGGCTGAGCGGGCGCGTGCGTCTGCTAGGCCAGCGGGCGGACGTGCCGGCGCTGCTGAATGCGGCGGATCTGTTCGTGCTGTCGTCCCTGATCGAAGGGATGCCGCTGGTCGTGGGCGAAGCGTTGGCGTGCGGGTGCCCGGTGGTCTCCACCGATGCCTCGGGTGTCCCGGCCATGCTCGGCACCGTCGGCACCCTGGTCCGTCGTGGCGATACGGCGGCATTGGCGCGCGCCATTGGCGACTCCGTCCCGCAAGGGCGCGGTGAGCCTGCCGACGAAGCGGCGCGGCACCAGCATATTGCGACGGCATTCAACATCGAGGTCATTGCCCGCGAGTGGCTGCGCCTGTATGCAAGGCTCGCAAGCGCCGGCGCGGCGCCACACGTGGAGGCCACCGATGCGGCCGCGCGCTACCAGTAGCCCGGGCCGGCACCGGGGCGCCGACGCGACGACGGCGCCGGCGATCTGCTTCCTGACCGGCACGCTGAACTTATTCGGCGGGGCCGAGCGCATGGCCGCCACGGTGGCGAACGAGCTGGCGCGGCGCGGCCACGACATCCACATCCTCAGCCTGTGCGATCCGCGCAGCTGCTTCCGGCTCGATCCGGCGGTCCGGCACGACGCCCTGTTCGATCGGCGCCCTTCCTTCCGTTCGCAATTCCTGCCCACCATCGCGCGCCTGCGGCGCTACCTCCGGCAGCACAAGATTGCCGTGCTGGTGGAAGTCGACCCCTTGCTGACGCTGTTCACCCTGCCGGCATGCCTGGGGCTGGGCATGCGCCGCATTGCCTGGGAGCATTGCAACTTCGACCAGGACCTGGGCCTGCCGCTGCGCAGCATCGCGCGCCGCCTCGCCGCACGCACCTGCGAGCGGATCGTGGTGCTGACCGAGCTGGACCGCGAGAAATGGGTACGCAGCCTGCATTGCACCAATATCGACGTCATCCCCAATATCCTGACCTTCCCCATCCCCGCCGAGCCGGCTGCGCGCACGTCCCGCACCGCTGTTGCCGTGGGGCGCCTGGCCGACGTCAAAGGCTTCGACGTGCTGCTGCAAGCGTGGGTGCCCATTGCCACGACGTTTCCGGACTGGCGGCTCCGGATCGTGGGCAACGGCGAGTTGCTCGAATCCCTGACACAGCTGCGCGACCGGCTCTGCCTGCAGGACTGCGTACACATCGAACCGGCACGCAGCGATATCGAGTCGGTGTACCGCGACGCCTCTCTCTTTTGCCTCAGTTCCCGCTTTGAAGGCTTTTCGCTGGTGTTGCTGGAGGCGATGGCATATGGCCTGCCGGTGGTCGCCACCAACTGCGAGACCGGGGTGAAGGCCATGCTCACTCACGGAGAAAACGCCCAGCTCAGTCCGGTCGACGACCCCACCGCGCTGGCGCGTGGGATCGCGGCGGTCATCACCAGTCCCGAACTGGCGGCCCGCCTGTCCGAAGCGGGCCGCCGTCACGCACAAAGGTTCACGCCGGGCGAAATCGGCACGTACTGGGAACGCCTGCTGTCCGGCACATCCGGAGAAACCACCACCAGCGAAATCGGCATGGCGTGACGCGGGCCACCACTGCTGCACGGCTGCGGGCTTGTGTACGTCAAGACACGAACCGCCGCGCACGGCACGCCGCCCGCGCACGATAATTTCCACGAGTCTGCCTTTCCATGCCGACGACGACAGGCTCGACTACTCGGAAGATCACGGTCATGGAACTCAGTCACGCACAAGTCGCCATTATAGGGCTGGGCTATGTCGGCCTGCCGCTCGCGGTGGAGTTCGGCAAGCAGCAGCCCGTGCTGGGCTTCGACGTCAATGCCGCACGCATCGAAGCACTGCGCGCCGGCCACGACGCCACACTGGAGGTCGGCCCGGACGAGCTGCGCAGCGCGCACCACCTGCGCTACAGCAACGATCCCGAGGCGCTGAGGGACTGCCAGGTCTTTATCGTGACCGTGCCCACACCGGTGGACCGGGCCAAGCGCCCCGACCTGACGCCGCTGATCCTTGCGAGTGAGACCGTGGGCAGGGCGATGGCGCCGGGCGCGGTGGTGATCTACGAATCCACCGTCTACCCGGGCGCCACCGAAGAAATCTGCGTGCCGGTGCTGGAGACGCACAGCGGCCTAAAGTTCAACGTGGACTTCTTCTGCGGCTACAGCCCGGAGCGCATCAACCCCGGCGACAAGGAGCACCGGCTGCCGGATATCCGCAAGGTCACCAGCGGCAGCACGCCCGAGGCGAGCGAGGCCATCGACAAGCTCTACGGCAGGATAATCGTGGCCGGCACGCACCGCGCCAGCAGCATCCGCGTGGCGGAGGCCGCCAAGGTCATCGAGAACACCCAGCGCGATGTCAACATCGCGCTGATGAACGAACTCAGCCTGCTGTTCCACAAGCTGGGCATCGACACGCTCGAAGTGCTGCGGGCCGCCGGCACCAAGTGGAATTTCCTGCCGTTCCGTCCGGGCCTGGTCGGCGGGCACTGCATTGGGGTCGATCCCTACTATCTGACGCACAAGGCGCAGGAGGTCGGCTATCACCCGCAGGTCATCCTGGCGGGCCGGCGCATCAACGACAAGATGGCGATCCACGTGGCCGACGAGGTGGTGAAGCTGATGCTGCGCCGGGGCATTCCGGTGCTCGACAGCCGCGTGCTGGTGCTCGGCCTGACGTTCAAGGAGAACTGCCCGGACGTGCGCAACACCAAGGCCATGGACATCGTGACCACGCTGCGCAGCTACAACGCCCAGGTCGATGTCTACGACCCGTGGATCAATATCGAAGACGCCGAGCACGAATACGGCCTGTCCTGCCTGCGCGAGGCCCCGCGCAACGACCAGTACGACGCCATCGTGCTGGCGGTCGCGCACCACCAGTTCGTCACCATGGGCGTGCGGGCGATCAAGGCCCTCGGCAAGGCCCATGCGGTGCTGTTCGACGTCAAGGGCGTCCTGCCGAGGAGCGAAATCGACGCACGCCTGTAGCCGCCTTGCGGCCACGCACCGAAAACCCGCCGGAAGCGGCGCAACGGAACCACCGTCCCCATGCAAGAGAACGCCTACGCGCACCTCAAGGCCCGCCTGGCCGCCACGCCGCGCACGTGGCTTGTCACCGGCGTCGCCGGATTCATCGGCAGCAACCTGCTGGAAGCGCTGTTGCGCCTCGACCAGCGCGTGGTCGGCCTGGACAACTTCTCCACCGGGCACCGCCGCAACCTCATCGAAGTCGAGGCGCTGGTGTCGCCCCGGCAGTGGGCCAATTTCCGCTTTATCGAAGGCGATATCCGCAACCTCGAGCACTGCCGCAGCGCCATGTGCTTTTGCGCGCCCGGGCGCGAGGGCGCAGCCAACGGCCTGTACCCGGTGGACTTCGTGCTGCACCAGGCGGCGCTCGGCTCCGTGCCGCGCAGCCTGGAAGACCCGATCGCGACCCACAGCGTCAATATCAGCGGATTCCTGAACCTGCTGGTCGCCGCCCGCGATGCGCAGGTCAGAAGCTTCGTCTATGCGGCGAGCAGCAGCACCTACGGCGACCATCCGGGCCTGCCGAAGGTGGAAGACCGCATCGGCAGGCCGCTGAGCCCCTACGCGGTCACCAAGTATGCCAACGAGCTGTATGCCGACGTCTTCCACCGGTGCTACGGCGTGCATGCCACTGGCCTGCGCTACTTCAACGTGTTCGGGCCGCGCCAGGATCCCAATGGTGCCTATGCGGCGGTGATTCCCAAATGGATCGCAGCCCTGCTGCGGCACGAGGCCGTCTACATCAACGGCGACGGAGAAACCAGCCGCGACTTCTGCTACGTCGCGAACGCCGTGCAGGCCAACCTGCTCGCCGCCGCCAGCGACCACCGCGAGGGGGGCAGCCAGGTCTATAACGTGGCGGTCGGCGACCGCACCACGCTGGCCACGCTGTTCGAGCTGCTTCGCGACGGGCTGCGGCCCTACGGCGTCGCCGCCGGCACCCAGCCGGTCTATCGCGGCTTCCGGGCCGGAGACGTGCGCCACAGCCAGGCCGACATTGGCAAGGCACAACGCCTGCTGGGATACCTGCCTACCCACCGCGTCCGCGACGGCCTGGCCGAGGCGATGCCTTGGTACGTGCAGATGCAGCAGGCACTGAACGCCTGAGCAACCGGGACATAGCCATGTGCGGATTTGCAGGATTTCTTGGCGGCTTTCCCGCCACCCTGGCCGACCGGGCGACCTTGCTCGCCGACATGGCCAACCAGATCCGCCACCGCGGACCGGACCACGGCGACACCTGGTGCGATCCGGACCAGCCGTTCGGGCTGGCCCACCGCCGCCTGGCGATCGTCGATCTGTCCGCGGCCGGACACCAGCCCATGACCGCCGCCAGCGGCCGCCATGTCATTGCCTTCAACGGCGAGATCTACAACCACCTGGACATCCGCGCCGAGCTGGAGCGTGCCGGCGTCGCGCCCCGGTGGCGCGGCCACTCTGACACCGAAACCCTGCTTGCCGGCATCGATGCCTGGGGCGCCGAGGCCACGGTCCGGCGCGCCGTGGGCATGTTTGCGTTTGCGCTGTGGGACCGGCGGACCTGCATGCTGACACTGGCGCGCGACCGGCTCGGCGAAAAGCCGCTCTACTACGGCTGGCAGGCAACCGGCAGGGGCCGTGCCTTCCTGTTCGGGTCGGAACTCAAGGCGCTGCGCCCGCACCCCGCGTTCGAGGGCCGCATCAACCGCGACGCGCTGTGCCTGTATATGCGCCACAACAATGTGAGCGGCAGCCATTCGATCTACCACAATGTTGCCAAGCTGCCGCCGGCGCATCTGCTGACGGTCTCGCTGGGGGCGCCTGAGCCCGTGCTGCGGCCCTACTGGTCCGGCGCCGGGGCCGCGCTTGACGGCGTTCAGCATCCGTTCGCCGGCAGCCCGGGCGATGCAGTGGACCAGCTGGAGACGCTGTTGCGCGATGCGGTAGGCCGCCAGATGATGGCGGACGTCCCGCTCGGTGCCTTCCTGTCCGGCGGGGTCGATTCCTCGACGGTGGTGGCATTGATGCAGTCGCAATCGTCGCAGCCTATCCGCACCTTCTCCATTGGCTTTCACAATTCCGACTACAGCGAAGCCGCACACGCGAAGGCGGTGGCGCAGCATCTTGGCACGAGCCATACCGAGCTGTACGTCACGCCCGAACATGCGATGGCGGTCATCCCCGGCCTGCCCCGGATCTACGACGAACCATTCGCCGACTCTTCGCAGATTCCGACGCTGCTGGTCAGCGAGCTGGCGCGGCGGCATGTCACCGTTTCGCTTTCCGGCGACGCCGGCGACGAACTGTTCGGCGGCTATAACCGTTACCAGATCACGGCCGAGTTGTGGCCCCGGCTCTCGCGCATTTCCGCCCCGCTACGGGCAGCTGCGGCATGGAGCCTGACACGATGCTCGCCACACCGCATCAACCGGATCGCAGCCGCGTTCCCCGTCGCCTCGCGCTGGGCCAATGTGGGCGAGAAGATCCACAAGGGCGCCGGCGTCATGGCGGCGCGCTCGTCGGCCGAGCTGTACCGCGGCATGGTGTCCCACTGGCCCCACCCGGAGATGCTCGTCGTCGGCGGCGCAGAAGCGGCCACGGTGCTGGACGGCAGCGCGCAGGCCTTCCGCGCCTTGACCGACGTGGAGCGGATGATGGCACTGGACATGCTGAGCTACCTGCCCAACGACATCCTGGCCAAGGTCGACCGCGCAGCCATGCATCACAGCCTTGAGACCCGCATACCGTTCCTCGACCACCGCGTGGTCGAATTCGCGTGGCGGCTGCCGCTGGCGTACAAGTTGCGCAGGGAAGAACGGGGCTATACCACCAAATGGGTGCTGCGCCAGGTGCTGGACCGCTATGTGCCGCGCACGCTGATCGAGCGGCCCAAGATGGGCTTCGGCATTCCGATCGACGCGTGGCTGCGCGGGCCGCTGCGCGACTGGGCCGAGGACCTGATCGATCCCCGGCGCCTGCGGTGCGAGGGCTACCTGAACCCAGAGCCGATACGCAAACGCTGGGCCGAGCATCTTTCCGGGCGGCGCAACTGGCACCATCAGCTCTGGTGCGTGCTGATGTTCCAGGCATGGCTCGCGCACCAGGCCGCACCGAAAAGGAGTCCCGCATGCGTTTCCTGATGATCGCCAGCTATGCCGAGTCGCTGATCGCGTTTCGCGGCCCGCTCATCGCAGCGCTTCAGCAAAAGGGCCTGGAGGTGCATATCGCCGCGCCCGACCTGCCAGCGGGGCATCAGGTGCGCGCCGCGCTGGAATCGCGTGGCGTGGTCGTGCATCACGTCCCGCTCCAGCGTACCGGGATGAACCCGCTGGCCGACGCGCGCACGCTGCTCGCCCTGCATCGGCTGATGCGGCGGGTCAGGCCCGCCTGCGTGATGAGCTACACCATCAAGCCGGTGATCTACGGCATGCTGGCGGGCTGGCTGGCGCGCGTGCCGCGCCGCTTCGCGCTGATCACCGGGCTGGGCTATGCGTTTCGCGAGGACAGCGGCAGAAGCCGGCTGCGCGCGGTGGTGCAGCGGCTCTACGCGCTGGCGCTCAGCCGCGCCCATACCACCTTTTTCCAGAATCCCGACGACGAGGCGCTGTTCCGCCGCGCGGCAATCCTGCCGGCCGGCAAGCGTTCGTGCATTGTCAATGGCTCCGGCGTGGACGTGGCGAGCTTCGAGGTCGCGCCCCTGCCCGACGACGGCCCGCGCTTCCTGCTGATCGCCCGCCTGCTGGGCGACAAGGGCGTGCGCGAGTATGCCGAGGCCGCGCGAAGAATCCGCGCGCGGGGCGCCGGTGCGCGCTTCAGCCTGGTGGGCTGGATCGATGCCAGCCCCGACGCCATCGCCCAGGACGAGCTGGACGCATGGGTCGCGGACGGAACCGTCGACTTCCTCGGCCGGCTGTCCGACGTGCGCCCGGCCATTGCCGGCTGCAACGTCTACGTGCTGCCTTCCTACGGTGAAGGCACGCCGCGCTCTGTGCTGGAGGCCATGGCGATGGGCCGTCCCATCATCACCACCGATGCGCCAGGCTGCCGCGAGACGGTGGTTGACGGCGACAACGGCCTGCTGGTGCCGGTCAAGTCCGTGGGCGCGCTGGAGCAGGCCATGATGCAGCTGATCGAGGACTGGGAGCAAGTCGTGCGCATGGGCCAGCGCTCGCGCCAGATCGCCGAGTCCAAGTACGACGTGCGCAAGGTCAACGCCGTGATGCTGCGCGAGATGGGGTTCGAGTAGGCAGCGGCAGGCGCAAGGCGCGGGCGGCGCGCGACACGATCCTGTGCCACAGCACGCCGCCATTGAAACCATTGCGCTTGCCGTCCACCACGACGCGCCCGCCCCACGCCGACAAGGTGTGCAAGCCGTGCGGGTTGACACGATCCCCCGCCGGGCTGATGACCCCCACCGTCTCCTCCCGATAGAACTCGGGCGTGCAGTGCACGATGCGGTTGACGGCGATGGCCTGCCCGTAGCCGGTCTTGCAGACCTGCGCCACGCGCAGCAGCCCGTCTGCTTCCCGCATGACCGAGCCGGCCGCGCGCGCCGAGCCGTGGTCGAACTTGACCGGGTTCTGCGGGTGCGGCTGCCAGGGACCGAGCAGGTTTTCCGCATAGCACAGGCATACGTTGTCGAACTGCCCCATCGCGACGTCGGTGTACAACAGCCAGAAACGGCCTTCATGCTCGAAGACGGTCGGGTCGACCGCGGCCACGTCCTCCAGCAACACCGCGACCTGCTGCCAGCGCCCGCCCTCCTCCTGCCGGTTCAGCACGCAGCGCCGGCTCTGCGAAGACTCCGCCACGCAGTACAGCGCCCCGTCATGGCGAAACAGATACGGGAACGACAGGTGCCCCGGCAGCCCCAGATCGACCTGCCCCGCGCCGGACGGCGCGCCGTGCGCGTCCAGCCTGAGCCTGACGATGCGGCCAATGCCCTGCCGCAAGTCGACTTCCTCGCAATAGATCTCGTCCGGACTGCCGGGCACGCCGAAGGGATCGGCCCAGCAGAACGACGGCATGCGAGTGCCGAGCCAACGCACCGGGAGGCGCTGCGCACGCACGGCGTCGGCAAACGCCATCTCGACGATGCCCACCATCCATTCCTCCACCAGCACGAAGCCCTTGAGCTGGATGATGGCGTGACTGCCGAGGGCGCGCAGGCGCCAGAGCAGGCGCCGCCATGCCGGCAGGCGGCCATGACGCCCCGTCCACACCTGGCGCCCCGACAGTCCACCCAGGGCGCGGATCTCGCGCAGGGCGCCGTCAAGCAGCGACGCACCCATGACGGCAAGCCGTTCGGGGCGAACCTTCTCGCAGGGTTCGGCATAGCCGGAGGCGGTATCGACGATGACCGCATGCGAGGGCGTCCAGACCACCAGGTGCAGGCGGATGCCGGCACCGCTGGCGTGGGTCTCCAGGCCGTGGTGCGGGTCGCCCGGGGCAAGGCCGCGCGCGTCGCACAGGCGCCACACGCCCTCTGCGGCGTGGCGGCTCCAGCCGGTATCGAGCCTGCCGGTCAGGTCGACGATGGCGGTCACCTGCCCGCCCGCCTGCAGCGCCTTCGCCCGATCGGCAGTGCCGCTCGCTTCCTCCAGCGCGTTCATTGCGCCAAGCGCGCGCTCGACCACTCGGCACGTGCCCGAGGCTTGCAGACGCTGCACCACCAACCGCTCCCAGCCTGCGGGCTCGGCTGTAGTGACCATGATGACCAGGCTCTCCCGCGCGGCGGTCTCTGGCAACAGACAGGACATGTCTTCCTCCCCGGCGATCGGGTGCAATGGCTCCTGGTATTTGGCGCCGGGATGCAGCGCCCCGACATTAGCCTTAGGGCGGAGCCGCAATCATCCTTCGGTAGGTAGCCGGCCTGTGGTGACGCCGGCTGCCGTGCGCGAGTGTTGGAAAAGCCGGCATGTGTGTGCCCCCGTACGGATCACCCGTTTGCGTCGCGGTAGCTTGCCAGTGCCGACCCGGTGCGCATTGCCGGCACCCGTGTCGACAGGACGGCAGGACCGTGCTGGCTGTTTCAAACGGTGTGTGTGTCCTCGTACGGATAAGCCATGTGCATCGATCTAGATTGCATTTGTCGACTTGTGCGCATGCCGGGCACCGGTATCGACGCGACAGGCAGACCGTGCGGACCTCGCCAGGCACCCCCTTCCTGCCCTTTTTCTGGCCCCTTCCGGCCTCAGTGCAGCGCCTAACACTTCCCGGAAATCATGATGAAAAGCACGCTGGATCCGGCAGAGACAACCGCGGCGGTAGTCGTCGGCGGCGAACTCGGCGGGCTTGGATTAGTGCGGTCATTGGCGGGCAAGGGAATTCCCGTCCTCCTGGCAGACACCGGGCACACCACGCCGGCGTCCTGGTCCCGCCATGCGCGCCGGCACATCATTCGAAGCCTGGTCGGCCGCGAATTCACCGAAGACCTGATTGCGCTCGCCCGGCGTCTCGGCCAGCGGCCCGTCCTGTTCCTGACCGACGAGGATGCCGTGCACAGCGTCTCGGAAAACCGGGATGAGCTGTCGGAATGGTTCCGGTTCTGCGTGCCGCCGGCGCAAGGCGTGCGCATGCTCAGCAGCAAGTCGGCCTTCCATTGCTTTGCCGAAGAGAACGGCTTCCCGGTGCCGCGCACGGTCATCATGAACGGACAACTCGACGTGCCCCTGCTGTCCGGCCTGCGCTATCCCGCCGTGATCAAGCCCGACGACAAGCGCCAGGCCCTGACCGGGGACAAGGAGCGCGCAATCCGCGTGCAATCGCTTGCCGAGGGACAAGCCCACGCCCGCGCCATGCTGCGCACCCCCGGCGGCATCGTGGCGCAGGAATGGATCGAAGGCCCGCAGAGCAATATCCATTTCACGCTCTTCTACCGCGGCATGGATGGCAAGGCCGCGGCGGTGTTCACGGGCAGGAAGCTCGCCTGCTGGCCGCCGGAAATCGGCAGCACCGCCGTCTGCGTTGCGGCCCCCGAAGCCAGCGAGGAACTGGAGCCGATCACGCTGGCCTTCGCCGAGCGCGCTAGCTTCTACGGCATGGGCAGCATGGAATACAAGTGGGACGAGATCCACCGGCGCTTCGTGATGATCGAGCCGACCGTCGGGCGGATCGACTGGCAGGAGGAAATCGCCACGCTGTGCGGGGTCAATATCCCGCTCGCGGCCTACCGGCATGAACTGGGCCTGCCCGACCTGCCGGCGGCCACGGCGCCGCCCGGCGGCGCGGTCTGGCGCGCGACCTTCCTCCGTTCCGCGCCGCGCAGCCTGATGCCGCACGGCGCGCGCATTTTCGACGGTTATTTCCGTTGGGATGACCCGCTGCCTGCCATCCAACACTACTGCCTGAGCATGCCGCTCGACCGCTTCCTGCTGCACTGGAGCGGCTGGTTTCCTTCCACGCGCCGCGACCAGGTCCAACAGGAACAGCAATGATCTCGACCACCGACACTGCGATTATCGGGGCTGGCCCGTATGGACTGTCGATCTCGGCCCACCTCAGCGACGCCGGCGTGCCCCACCAGGTGCTGGGGGAACCCATGCTGGCCTGGCGCAATTTCATGCCGCCCGGGATGCTGATGCGATCGGAGGCCTTCGCCTCCGACTTGTACGCGCCCCACGCCGGCTACCGGCTGGAGGATTACTGCCGCCTCATGCACCTGCCCTATGCCCCCATCGGCATGCGCCTGCCGCTTGAACGGTTTGTCGAGTACGGGCTCTGGTTCCAGTCGCAGCTCGTTGGCCACGTCCGCCCGGTGGACGTCACGGAGTTGCGCCGCCAGGACGACGGCTTCCTCCTGTCCCTGAGCAACGGGAGCGCCCTGGCCGCACGGCGCGTGGTGGTCGCCCTCGGGCTCAAGGGGTTCGAGCAGACGCCGACAGTGCTGCAGGGGCTGCCCAGGCCGCATGTGCTGCACTCGGGTGAGATCGGCAACCTGGCATGGGCCCGGGGCAAGCGCATCGTGATCGTCGGCGGCGGGCAGTCGGCGCTTGGCCTGGCGGCACTGTTCAACGAACTGGGCGCCCATGTCCGTGTGCTGGTCCGGGGCGGCATCATTTCCTGGAACGAAGATCCGGAAGTCGGACGCAGCCTGCTGTCGCGCATGCTGCGTCCCGAGGGCGGGCTGGCCCAGGGCTGGTATCCCTATGTCCTGTCTGAGTTCCCGTACCTGTTCCGGGGTGTCGGGCAGCGAACGCGCAAGCGCATCGCCGAGGCCTCGTTCGGCCCCTCCGGGGCGTGGTGGCTGCGTGACCGGGTGGCCGGCAAGATCGAGCTCCGGATGAACACCACGGTCCGGCACGTCGCGATCCGCAACGACGAGGTGGTGCTGGAGGTAAGCGGTGAGAACGGACCGGCAACCATCACCGGCGACCACGTCGTCGCCGCCACCGGGTTCAAGGTCGACCTGGCCAGGCATGCCTTCCTGTCGCCGGAAATCGTCAGCGCGCTGTCGCTCGTCGATGGCTGGTCGGACGTGTCGCGCAACTTCGAATCCGCCATGCCGGGGCTCTATATCACCGGACCGGCGTCGGCGCTGAGCTTCGGGCCGGTACTGCGCTTTGTCTATGGCGCCAAGTATGCCGCGCCCCGCATCGCGCGGCATATCAGCCGGTGCCACGCCGCGGAAGGCGGCAGCCGTGCCTTCGATGCGCCCGCCGTGCCGCAGCCCCTGGCCGAGAGCCGCACCGGCGTGTTATCGCATCCTCCGGCGGCGGCGTTCCAGGAAGCGAAAAGCCCCGCCGAATAGCACCCTGCGCCAGCAGCGGTCCATCGCCAGCCGAGGCCGGCGTCCGGCGGTGACCGAAGCAACAGGCGGGCGCACATCTATCAGACCGGCCACCAGCCGACTTCGGCATTGACAGAAACGGGAGCGTTCGATGCAACAGTTCAAGCCACTCACCAGCCTGCGGCTGTTCCTGGCCCTATGGGTATTGTGCAGGCACTATTTCCATGTCTACGAGCCGGACGCCATGTTCTTCAACATCGGCTTCACCAGCACGTACTTCGATCATGGCTACCTGGGCGTCGACGGCTTCTTTATCCTGAGCGGCTTCATCCTCGCCTACAACTACGATCCGGCGCCGGGGCAGCAGCTGCAGTGGAAAAAGTTCATCGTGGCGCGGATCGCCCGCATCTACCCGGTCTACCTCTTCTGCCTGCTCGCCTTCGCGCTTTCCGTGATCGCCCGCGACCTGGCCCTGCATACGCACAATGTCGGCTCGGGCAGCTACACCTTGTCCAGCTTCGTGCCGGAAGCGCTGATGCTGGGCGCGTGGCAGTACGCCGGGCCGAGCGGGTGGAATGACGTCGGCTGGTCGGTCAGCGCCGAATGGTTTGCCTATGTCTTCTTCCCTCTGTTCCTGCTGGCAGCGCCACGCCTGAACAAGGCCCGCATCGCCATGGCCGGCTGCCTGGCCCTGGCGGCCCTCGCGGCAGTGGAAGCCACCTCGCCCGATCACCTGGCGCTGAGCGGCGGCGTGGCACGGCTGGTACCGGAATTCCTGCTGGGGGTGCTGCTCCGCCGGCTGCGCGAAGCGATGCCGCACAACAACGGTTTCGCCGCTGGCGGCATACTGTCGCTGGGGGTCTGCGTGCTCGGCGTCGGACTGGGGCTGGATGTCCTGTTCGTCGCCGGCGCGGCCGGGCTGGTGTTCTTCCTCTCCTACGAAAAGGATGCTCTCACCCGCGTGCTGTCGCTGCGCAGCCTCGTCTTCCTCGGCGAGGTCTCCTACTGCATTTATATCGTGCAGCGCATTCCGCAATACATGTTCGCCTTCGCGCGGGGCAAGATGGCGAGCCTTGCCGCCCTGCCGGGGGTAGCGCAGGCAGCGTTGCTGCTGGCGTTGACGGTCGGCATCGCCATCCTGCTGCATTTCGTCGTCGAGAAGCCGATGCGGACTTATATCAATCGCCGCTTTGGTGCCAGGGCAAAGCCAGTGGGAGTATCAGAGCGACCCACTGATTCGCGGGACACGGAGTACGCAGCCGCCTCAGGTCAGCAAGGCAGGCGCGCACGGGGCACTGGATCAAGGGCTGGGTAAGGGGGCGACGCCGCCCATCTGCGCGGATTGTTGCGTGGGCGGCGGATGATGGTGATGGCCAGGCGGGCCGACGTGGCGGCAAGCGGCTGAAACTCAGCGGCTGGTACCGAGCGGCTGGTACTCAGCGGCCGAAGCCCGGCGCCTGACCTGCCTTTCCCTGACATTGCAGATCAGCAGGCAGACCAGCATCGGCACGAACATCCACTTCTGCCGCACGGAGATGCCCAGGTTCGCCGTCATCGGCGCCAGGATCAGCCAGGTGCCGGCGCAGTAGATCCAGAGAAACGCCGCGTTCCTCAGTACCACGCGATCGCCTCGCCGGCGAATCATCCCCCAGACACCGAGCACCGCGAGCACCAGCAGCACCACGTTGTCCAGCGACGCCGCCAGGCCGAAGATGCCGTTTGCCTCGTACGGCAGGGGCCGGAAGACATAGGTGAAGAGCTGCATCGGCAGCGACATGCTGCCGATGTCGATGCCGCCCCCGCCATGCTGGTTGTAGCCCTGGCGCTTTTCGACGTAGGTCTCGATGGATTCGCCGTCCGCCGGCATCTCCAGGCCGGCGTATTGGATGGTGAACGGCACGATAGCCGCGGAGGCGGCCAATGCCACACTGACCAGAGCGGCCCGCCACTTCCAGGGGACCTTCGCCGAGAACACCATCGAGGCAGCGAGCGACAGGATCATGATCGCCGCGATGTGCGGCCGCACCAGGAACATGCAGGCGATGGCGATGATCATGAGCCAGCTGCGGCGCGGCATGGACATGCTTGCCCATAGCGCAAGGCTGGTGGCCATGAAGGCGACCGAATCCTTGCCGATGGCGGCGCTCCAGAAGCTGATCGACGGCAGCAGCACGATCACCACGGCCAGCCTGCGCAGGAATCGGCTCCGGTCCTGTGTCACCGTGCGCAGCACCGCGTCAAACGCCAGCAGGCCGATCGTCCCGAAGATGTTGAAGACAAAGAACACCCCCACGTACGAGAAGCCGAGGTAGATGGAAAAGATATGCGTGAAGTAGCTCACGCCGCGCGTGCCGATGCCAAACTCGGGTGACGGCGCCAGCGACGCCTCGAAGTAGTCCGCGGCGTCTCCGCCGCTCTCCATCACCAGCTTGGCGTAGAAGATGGAGAAAATGGTGTGCCAGACATAGAGAAACAGCCCCCATTTCGGCCGGGTGCCGAACTTGCGGCCCATGCTCACCGCCACGGGTGCGCCCAGCATCAGCACGAGCGTCGCGCTGATGACATGCCACGCGGAAGATGCGTATTCCATGGTCGAAACCCCAAGCAAGAGTTGGCCGCCTCAGGCGCGCCAGCCGGTCACACCGCCTGCTCCATTGCGACCGGCTCACGGGAGCGGATGAAGAAGCCGATGCCGGCAATCACCGCTACCAAATTGCCTGCGATATAGCCATAGACGGCGCCCCGGGCACCGTGGATGGGGATCGCGATCAGATCCACCAGGATCATGGTGCCCAGCACCAGCAGCCATTTCTCCACCAGCCAGTTCGGCTTGCGCAGGTAGATCACCAGCAGCGACAGGGCCGCATCGGCGAACACCAGCCCGGATGCCATCGCGGAAAGCCGCAGCAGGCTGGCCGCGGCATCATAGTGATCGCCGTAGATCAGGGCGATGATCCAGGGCGCGCAGTAAGCCAGCACTGCGCCTCCCGCGACCCCCATGAAGACCATGCCGGCGACGACGTACAGCACATTGCGCCGTACCAGCGTCAGGGTCGGCTGCGCGTAGATCATCAACGGCGCCACCGAGCTCGCGACGATCGCGCTGAGCATCATGAAGTTGTCCAGGACCTGCATGGAGGCGGCATAGCCGCCAAGCTCGAACAGGGAAATGTGCGGCTTGAGCAGGAGTTGATCGATGCGCTTGGCGCAGAGCATCAGGATCATGCTCGCCCAGAACACCGTGCCGTCGCGCAACAGCTTCCTGGCAAGAGACCAGTCAAGCTCGACCGCCACCCGGGGGCTGCGCTTGCTGTAGTAGCGGGCGTGCAGCACGGCAAACAACAGCGACTCCACCGCCACCACCCAGGCAAAGACCGGCGCGGAGTCCGTGCCTGCCAGGTAGAGCCCGGAGACCGCAATCATCCGGAAGGCGAGGCCGACCATGCTGAAGATCACGGCAGGGCGGCTGTCGGTACGCGCCTGCAGCCAGGTCCGGACCGCGCCGAAGGGTTCGCGGAACAGCATGGGGATGCCAGTGATGAAGACGATCACGACAATGACCTCGTCGTCTTCCGTCATTGCCACGACCACCACCAGCAGCAGGTAGCCCACCACGGCGGCAATCTCGCGCAGGCCGAATACATGGGCCAGCAGCCGGTGTTGCGCGGCCGGCGCCTGGTCCGCAACCAGGCGCGGGATGACCACTTCATTGCCACAGATCAGGGCGACCGCTGATGCAATCAGCACCAGCGACTGAGCGTACTGGAACTCGGCAAAGCCTTCGGGACCGACGGCGCGTGCGATCATGGCCACGCTCACGATGCCTAACACCACCTGCAGGCCACGCTCGAAGACCAGCCAGAATACATTGCGGGCGATCTGCATACGCATGCCAGGTCTCTCCGGAAAGAAGCTCATAATAGTCGTTGCCGGCAGGGCCGCCGAATGATCCGCGCGGCCTGCCAGTCTTGCCGGTTTTCGTTGGAACCCCTATCAAAAGCACGCTGGCTTGGTTGCGCGATACTGCCGTACAACTGTTGCTGTCCGGGGCCGCGCGCCTTGCCAGGACCGTATCCGCTGCGTTCTGATGACGCATCCCGGCACTAACCTCAGTTGCCGCGGCTGCGCCCGGCGCTGCCACCCGGTTGGCCGGGCGCTTGCACCGATTCTAAATATTCTGCCCCCCAGCAGTTGCGCTCACTGTTGTCCCCCGCACACTGCGGGGCGCCCCGTCAGGGCTGCCCCCATGGACATGGCCTATGCTCCATTCGCTGACCAGACATGCGGCCGTGCCGGCTGTGTGTTCCCGCAGACTACATCCTGGCCAGGGCGGCACCATCGTCCAGATGGCCGTCTCCTCCCGATGGAGGAGGGGAGCCGCCATCCGTGCCGTGCTGCTTTCGGTCCTGCCGTGGTCGGGGCTCTCGCTTGAAAGCAATGTGTGTCAGCGCACCGAGACTTTCACCCGGCCTTCCTACGATCAATGCATCGTGGGTGAAGTACCGGCTTGGTTGCCTGCCCGCTTCGCGAGGAGATCGCCGTGAGATCAATCTACAGCTGCGCCATCCAGCGCCCCAATCAGCCGAAGCGCCGCGGCGCTGCGGCGTCGCTGCTGCCCCTCCTGGCCAGCGCGCTGCTGACGGCATGCGCCGCCTCCCCTGGCATGGTTTTCGACAGCAACGCACCAGTCAAGGCGGTCGGCCCCAACGCAACGCCCACTGTGACGCCGATCACGCTCGATCTCGTGCGCGAACTGCGCCACAAGATCAAGCCCGCCAACGAGCGCGTCGAAGAGCTGTACGCCCCGGCGCAGCCTTACCGGATCGGCCCGGGCGACATTATTTCAGTGGTGGTCTGGGACCACCCCGAACTGGTCTTCCCGACCCAGACCTATAGCCCCGGCGCGAGCTTCGAAATCCCCGCATCGACCGGTGGCTCCAACCTGCCCGGCTACGTGGTGAGCGCACAGGGAGACATCCAGTTTCCCTATGCTGGCTCGCTCAAGGTCGCTGGCAAGACCGCCAACCAGGTGCGCGACGAAACCGCCCGCATCCTCTCCCGCGTGGTGCGCAATCCACAAATGACCGTGCGCGTGCTGGGCTTCCGCAGCCAGCGCGTCTATGTCGATGGCGAAGTGCGCACGCCCGGCATGCTCGCCATCGACGATGCGCCGATGACGCTGGTCGAAGCGCTCAACCGTGCCGGCGGCGTGCTGAACCTGACCGGCGACAACAGCCGCATACGCGTGACGCGCGGCGAACGCAGCTGGTACGTCAATATTCCGGCCCTGCTGGCCAGGGGCAAGGATCCGGCCCGCATCATGCTGCGCTCCGGTGACATCGTGCGTGTGGAACAGCGCGAGGACAACAAGATCTTCGTGACCGGCGAAGTAGGGAAGCCGACGTCGCTGCTGATGCGCAATGGCCGCATGACGCTGAACGAGGCACTGGGTGACGCAGGCGGCGTGAACCCGGGCACGGCCAACGCGGAGCAGATCTTCGTGATCCGCAAGGCGCCCAACGGCGAACCTGCGGTATTCCACCTGGACGGCACCTCGCCGGCGGCGCTGGCCATTGCCGAAGGCTTTGAGCTGGAGCCGAAAGACGTGGTCTATGTCGACGCCCGCGACCTGGTTCGCTGGAGCCGCGTGATGAGCCTGCTGCTGCCGTCCACGTCGCTGGTCGGCACTGCGGCAGGAATCAAGTGAGTGAAACCGGCATGTCCAGAACCATCCTCGTCGTCTGCCTCGGCAATATCTGCCGCAGCCCGATGGCGGCAGTGCTGCTCAACCGCGCCCTCCCCGGCTTCGATGTGACCTCGGCCGGACTTGCGCCGCCTGTCGGTGCCGCGGCCGATCCGCGCGCCGTGCGCTTGCTGGCCCACGAGGGCTGCGACCTCGCCGGCCACCGGGCGCGCGCCGTCGATAGTGTCCTGGTGGAATCCGCCGACCTGGTACTGGTCATGGAGAGCCTCCAGCGCGAAGCGCTCGAACAGCGCTTCCCGCAGTCGCGCGGCAAGACCTTCCGGCTTTGCGAAGGCATGGATCTCGACGTGCCCGATCCGTACGGCAGTTCGCAGCAGATGTTCAGCATTGTCCTGGAGATGATCAAGCAGGGAATCTTGTCCTGGTCGTCGCAACTGGAACAGGAACACGCCATTGCGTCGAGTGACAGCCACAGGGAGGCGACATGAGAACGATAACCAACCGAGATGACGCGATCGAGGAAGCCGCAGACCAGGACAAGTCTGTCGACCTGACCGCCTACATCGACATTCTGGTCCGCTACCGTTGGACGTTCTGCGGCGTCGCCATCTTTGTCGTCACGCTGGGCCTGCTCTACGCCATGGTGGCCTCGCCGGTCTACCGCACCGACATCGTGGTCCAGGTGGAAGAGAGCAATGGCGGAGGTGCCAGCAAGCTGGCCACGTCGATATCGCCGGTGCTGGACATCAAGCCGGCGGCTACGGCGGAAATGGAGCTGCTGCGTTCGCGCATGGTGGTGGGCAAGGCCGTGGCATCCCTGCATCTGGATGTCGAGGCGCAGCCGCGCTACTTTCCGTTGATCGGGCAGACCATCGCGCACTTCAAGCGCGAACTGTCCAACCCGGGCCTGTTCGGCTGGGGTGGCTATGCCTGGGGCAGCGAATCGATTGCGGTCAAGGAGCTGGAGGTGCCGGAATCGATGGAAGACCGCAGGATCGACCTGACCGCGACCGGCAACGGCGGTTATTCGGTGTCGTTCAATGGCGGCGACGCCAGGGCCAGCGGCAAGGTCGGCGCGCCCCTGTCGATCGCCACGCCGACCGGCGCCGTCCGCCTGCTGGTGAGCCAGCTCGACGCGCGCCCCGGCGCCAGGTTCGAACTGCGCCGGCTGCCACGCAGCACCGCCATCGCACGCCTGCAGGGCAAGCTCGTGATCACCGAGCGCGGCAGGCAAAGCGGCGTGATCGGCATCTCGCTGGAAGGCGACGACCCTGCGATGGTAGCGGCCACGCTCAACGAGATCGGCAACGCCTATGTCGAGCAGAACGTGCTGCGCAAGGCTGCCGAAGCAGAGAAGTCGCTGGCCTTCCTGGAACGGCAAATGCCTCAGCTCAAGCAGCAGGTCGAGACCTCAGAGAACCGCTATAACGCCATGCGCAACCAGCGCGGCACGGTTGACCTGCCCGAGGAATCCAAGCTGATGCTGAACCAGTCGGTCCAGCTCCAGACCAAGCTGCAAGAGCTTCGGCAGAAGCGGCAAGAGCTGGACGCGCGCTTCATGCCCAACCACCCTGTCATTTCCCTGATCGACGCCCAGATCGCCAGCGTCAACGCCCAGATCAACGGCCTGGCGGGCCGCATCCAGAAGCTGCCTGACGTCGAGCAGAACGTGCTGCGCCTGATGCGCGACGTAAAGGTCAGCACCGAAATGCTGCAGTCCTTGCTGAACGATGTGCAGCAGCTCAGGCTGATGAAGGCCAGCAAGGTGGGTAACTCGCGCCTGGTCGACTCGGCGGAAGTGCCGCTCGGCCCGATCCGCCCGAACCGCGAGGTGATTGCCACGCTGGCGGTCGTGCTCGGCCTGATCGCCGGCCTGGTTGCGGTGGTGCTGCGCCATGCCTTCAACGGCGGCGTCGCGGACGCCGACGAGATCGAGCGCAGGACGGGCCTGGTGGTCTACACCACGATCCCCTTCGCCCCGCAGGAAGCGCAGACGCGGGACGCCGCAAGCGGTGGCGGCTTGCTGGTACGCGAGCAGCCGGACGATCCCGCGGTGGAGACGCTGCGCAGTTTCCGCACCGCCCTGCAGTTCGCGCTGGCCGGCAACAAGAACCGGACCGTGGTCATCACGGGTCCGGCGCCCGGCGTCGGCAAGTCCTTTATCTGCGCGAACTTCTCGGCGATCGCCGCCAGCGGCCGGCGTGTGCTGCTGATTGACGCCGACCTGCGGCGCGGATCGCTGCATCGCCGCTTTGGCGCACAGCGCACGCCCGGGCTCACTGAACTGTTGCTGGGCGCGCCGTTCGAACGGGTCGTGCAGAGAGAGGTCGCGCCTGGCCTGGACTTCATCTCGACCGGGAGCGAGCCGCCGCATGCGGCGGATGTCCTGCTCAGCCCCGCCATGGAGAACTTGCTCGACACACTCACCAAGCGCTACGACCTGGTCCTGATCGACACCCCGCCCATCCTGGCCGCCACCGACGCCGGCATCCTGGCGGGCAAGGCCGCGGCGGTCTTCCTGGTGGCGCTCGCAGAGAAGACCACCGTGAACGAACTGCAGGCATCCTATCGGGCCCTCAAGCAGAGTGGGGCGGACGTCAAGGGTGTGCTGCTCAACGGCCTGCGCATCGAGGGGCGCTGGTACCGGGCGCATTACTACTTCGGCAAATACCGTTACCTTGGCGAGTACAGCGCGAAGCCGCCAAAGCGGGCCTGAGGAAGGTCAGCCGGCAAGTGCCACGGGCTTCGGACAACCGTTGGTGTGCTCCCTCTCCCGCGTGCGGGAGAGGGTTGGGGTGAGGGCCGGTGTATCCACGAAGTACCTCCGGTGGTATGCCGCCGCCTGCCCTCACCCCCTGCCCCTCTCCCGCAAGCTGGAGAGGGGAGAAAACCAGCGGCATGATCCGCGATCACCGATGCTGACCTCGGGCCGATGCTGGCCCGACCACAGCCAGCGGTCATTCAAGGGGACATGATGTCTGCTCCGCACAAGCGAAAGAAATCGAAGCGCCTCTGGCCGTCCGTCTCCGCTGTCGCCTGTTCTTCGTTCCTGCTGCTTCCGAACTACGCGCAGGCCGGATCCCGGGCGACAAGCGGGAGTGCGAATGAGACCCGGCAAGGTTCCGGCAACCCATCGGGCGCACGCGCGGCAGACGCCGCGGCCACGAAGCCCTCCGGACGTCCGGATCCCTGCCCGCTCCTGAGCGCCGAGAAACAGGCTTATCCCGGCGCCACCGTGAGGTCCATCACCTCCTACGGTGCCAGGGGAGATGGCGTCACGGATGAATATCTGGCCTTCCAGATGATGGCGGCGGATATTTCCAATCAACGGTTTACCAGGCGCCAGATCGTATATTTCCCCAAGGGCACCTACTACATCGATCGCTACGCCGTCACCCGCGGTCCCTGGACGAACCATAACCAGAATATCCGGCTGCTGAAAGCCAGCAACTTCAGCCTGATCGGCTGCACCGGGTCCGTGGTTTCCTTCAAGGGGAACTTCACCATCACCAACGACCACTTCTCTGGCCGATCATGGTATTCGGCCAGGCACCAGCTCGGGTTCGAGATCAGGAACGCCAGCAACTTCAGGATCTCGGGCCTGGAGCTCAATGGCAACGTCGACAAGCTGTCGCGGCCGCCCTCGGCGAATGGCAAGCCCCTGAGTGAAACGCCTTCCTTTGGCATCCAGACGCACGCGAGTTCCAACTATGAACTCAGCCACCTGAAGATCCATCACTTTGCCTGCGATGGCCTGTTCATCGGCGGCGACTTCACCGCCGATCTCAATGGCACCATCCACGCGGTGGATTCGTACAACAATGCCCGTCAGGGCATGAGCATCATGCAGGCAAGATCCTTCCGCATCACCAACTCCTCATTCCGCAACACGGGCCTGACCGACGGGGCCTACCCTACCCACGCGCCCGCCGCCGGGGTGGATATCGAGCCAGACGGGACGCCGGCCGACGGCGTGACTGCAAGAACCGGAGACATGGTCTTCGATGCCTGCCGCTTCGTGAACAACAAAGGCTCGCAGTTCGTCGGCGGCGACAATGGCCGCAACACCGAGAACGTCACCATCCGGAATTCGGAATTCGTCGGCCGGGCCGGGAACAAGCACCCTTACGTGATCATCCTGTCGGCGCCCGGAGCCGTCATTGAAAACAATCAGATCGATACCATCGACGGCGGTGTTTATCCCTCTTTCTCGGAAGGCATTGGCGACATGAAGGCAGTGAATACGATCGTCAGGGGAAACACCATCAGGAGCAGTGGCGTCGGGCTCCAGGCGGCCGATGCGGGGGCAAGCGTCGTGATCGAGAACAACACCTTCATCAGCACGCACGGGCCTGACTACCGCGACGATTTTCCCAATATCAGGGCCGGGGTTGCCAGCTTCTCAGGCAACAAGCTTTCCTATCCGCACAAGAACTTCGGCTCCAGGTCGGTGGTCGGCATCATCAAGGCAGCCACGTTCATGAACAACTCGATCACGACGGACCTGACCAGTGGCAACTACTCCATCAAGGTGGGCGCCGGTGCCGATGCTGCAAACAACGTCGTTGGTGCCCATATCCTGCTCGCGCCATAGCGGCCTCGCGCCGGCGCGCTGACCTGACTTGCACGCCATCGCGTTGCCGCCGCGGCCCATTCCTGCGGCAGGACACTAACGGACTGCACGCAGAAATGGGTACGGCCGACGTCCTGCCGCTCAGGATTGCCCGGGCGCTTCTGACTTTGCCAGCGCTGGATGCCTGAGCTGCGGCGGCGGCAGCGGCATGCCCAGATAGGGATTGATGGTATTGAAATCCGCCCGGTTGCTGCGCCGGGGCATGACGCCGTTAAGGATGCCGCCGGCCAGCCGTGCGTTGGCATGCGCCAGGCGCTTGAGCGTTTCGTCGACCTGCGCCGTCGCCGTGACATCGGCGCGCACCACCACCAGCGTGGAACCGGCCAGGTTGGCCACCAGCGTGGCATCGGCCACCGCCAGCACTGGCGGCGTGTCCACCAGCACCAGGTCGAAGCGGCCCGCGCACAGCCGCAGGGATTCCGCCAGCGCGGGCAGCATCAGCAGCTCGGACGGATTGGCCGGCACCGCACCGCGACTGAGCAGGAACAGGCCGTTGATCACGCTCGGCTTGACCGCGTCGGCGATCGCGCTGCGGCCAGCAAGCACTTCCGCCAGCCCGGGCTCGGCAGGCAGGTCGAACCAGTCCGCCACGCGGCCGCGGCGCAGGTCTGCGTCGACAAGCAGCACACGCTGGCCGGCTTCGGCGAACAGCACTGCCAGGTTGACCGCGGCGAAGGTCTTGCCGGCAGCGGCGGCAGGGCTGGTCACCGCGACCACGCAGTTGGGCGCATCGCGCAACGCGAAATGCAGTGCCGCCCGCAGCGTGCGCAGGCCTTCCACGGCGAGCGAATGCGGGGCGCGCCGCGCCAGCAGGAACTGGTCGTGCAGGCCCTGGCGCATCAGCCGTTCGGCGCGCGCGCGCTCGTCCTCCGGGGCGGCGGCCGTGGCGGCGTCGATCACGCTGGTGGCAGACTCGGGCCAGCCCAGGCGTACATTGGGCGGCAGCACAAAGCCGGAGGCAATGCCCAGGCGGCGCTTGGCATCGACCAGTCGTTCCAGCCCGGTCTGCTCGTTGCTGAAAGCGATATCGCCCAGCATGGCCATGCCCAGGCGCTCTTCCGCATCGGCGGCGCTGGCTACCGACGGGCGCATGCGCTGGCGCAGGTTGACCGCGGCCACGCCCAGGCACAGGCCCAGCAAGGCGCCGGCAGAGGCGAACGGCCACGCGCCGAGACCGACCGGTGTGACCGGCGCGATGGCGGCATCGACCACGCGCATCTGGGTGGAGCTGTCGGACAGCATCAGCGACAGCTGCTCGACCTTGCTGCGCAATGACATGTATATGTCCTCGGCCACCTTGACGTCACGCGTGAGCGCCACCGATTCGCGCTCGGAGGCCGACAAGGTCTGCATGCGCGCGTCGATCTCCGCGCGCTCGCGAGTCATCTGCTGGATCTGGCTGTCGACGGTGCGGACCTCGTTGGCCTCGGGCGTGAAGCGCTGCAGCAGCCGCGTGCGCTCAAGCCTGAGCGCTGCGATCTGGCGCTGGTACTCCATGCTGTTGTTCAGGAACGACTGCGCATCGCGGCTGGGCTGCAGCGAACCCGTGCGCGCGCGGTAGCGCGTGAGCGCCTCTTCAGCACGCGTGAGCTCGCTCTGCACGCGCGGCAGCTCGCCTGACAGGAACGCAAGCGTGCCGGCCGCGTCCTGGCGGCGCTTGTCAGTCTGGCCGTCGATATAGGCGCGCGTGACTCCGTTGACGAGTTGGGCGGCAAGCTGGCGGTCCGGGTGTTGCCAGCTCACGCGCACGGTCCCGCCCGGCGCGGACAGGGGGTCGGCCGCGCCGCCCAGGCTCGCCGGGGTCCCGGTGCTTTCGCTTTCTACCGTGAGCCCGCGGCGCACGGACTCGGCGGTGCGGGCCAGGTCGTGCCGCGTGAGCTGGAAGCGCGTACCGGGCGCGGCCTCGATCTTGTCCACGCGCAGCACAATGCCGTTGGCCATCGCGGTCTCGCCGGCCTGCCCTTCGAGCAGCACGGTGTCCTGCTGCGTCAGGCGGTAGCGGCCCTCGCCGCGCACCTCGAAGGTGAGCGGCTGGTCTACCAGCGCCTCGGGCACGGTCATGCTGGCGATCACCAGGCGCTCGCCCCCCCAGGCATAGCCCAGGCTGGCGGGCCAGGTGCCGCGCGGCTGGCCGGGTGTGGAAAAACGCTGGACCAGCGCGCCCACCAGCGGCGCACGCAGCGGCTGCGCGGTGATATCGAGCCGCAGCCGTTCCACCACCGGACCGACCACGGCGCGGCTCCTGAGCAGGCCCGCGTCGAAGGCCGCCGGGCCCTGCGTCTGCGTGACGCTGCGCATGCCGCCATCGCGCCCCTCTACCTGCACCAGCGCCTGGGCGCGATACTGCAGCGGCGCGGACAGCGCCACCAGCAAGCCTGCGGCCGCCCCGGCCACGCCAGCCGCGGCGATCCAGCCGAGGTGGTCCATCAGCGCGCGCGCCTGCATGACGCCCGGCTGGGCATCACGTCGCGGGGTGGTGCTCTCAGCCGGTCCACCGGCATATGACAGTCTGCTCACGAGTACGGCTCCTCAAATGGGATCGGCGCGGCGTATGCACGCCGCGCTTCGCAGGCCACGCGCGCCGGAGCGTGGCGCTCAGGCGCCGGCCAGCGCGGGCAGCAGGCGGTCATACTCGCGCTTGACAAGCTTGTAGCACTCGCACGAATGCTTCTCCAGCCCGCAGCGGTCGATCACGGTGATATGGCCGCGGCTGTGGTGGATCAGGCCCAGGTCTTCCAGCTTGCCGGCCGCTTCGGTCACGCCTTCGCGGCGCACGCCGAGCATGTTGGCGATGACCTGCTGGGTGATCACCAGCTCGTTGGAGCTGAGCCGGTCGATGGCCAGCAGCAGCCAGCGGCACAGTTGCTTGTTCAGGGAGTGGTGGCGGTTGCAGGCCGCGGTCTGCGCAATCTGCGTGAGCATGGCCTGCACGTACAGCAGTGTCACGCGCTGCAGCGTGGGCAGGCGCGGCAGCTCGCCGCGCAGCAGGCGCGCGGGAATGCGATAGGCCATTCCGGGGCTGCGCACTTCCACCCGGCTGGGCATGGTGTCGCCGCCGGTGACCACGGGGATGCCAACCAGCCCTTCGTTGCCGACCGCGGCGATCTCGACCGTCGCGCCGTCCTCCAGCAGCGACAGCAGCGACACCACCGCGGTGGTCGGGAAATAGACGTGGACGATGCGCTGGCCGGAATCAGTCAGGAGTTCGCCGGCGCGCAGGCGGACCAGCTCGAAGTGCTGCGCCAGCGTCTCCCACTCGCCGCGCGGCAGCGCGCTGAGCAGGTGATTGACATGCAGATCCGATCGATGCGTAATCATTTTCGTACCCCTGTCCAATCCCGTGTCCGGGAACAACGCTCTGCCGGCCTGGCTCGGCACGACTGCTATCCGAGTACCGGCTGGCCACGCCACCGACCCAGATGCGGCGCTCTTTGCAAGCCAGTGCCTCTATTTAGCGTCATGGCAGCGCGCTCCGACAGTAGGCGAACGGCTGGGAAACGGTCATCCATCGGGAGGTTGGACGGAAAGGCGAGAGTGCAGCGGGCGCTGGCAAAGGCGCCATGCCGGCGGCGGCGGCTATGTCTGCCGCCGCCACACGAGGCGAGGCAGCACGGCGGCTGGAAGCGGTTCCGGGCTAATCAGCCACGGCAGCGCGCAAGCCTGGATGCATGGCATGCCCTCCGCTGTCGGCATGAGACCCGGGCTATCGTGCAAATGGCGGATGCTGCGGCTTGCCCCCGGCGCCGGATCAAAGCGGTTTTGTGCCACGCGCCAGAGGCCACACAAGGCACGGGTTGCCCGCTGCAGGCACGGTCTGCCGGCTCATGGCGTGAACTCGCCGAAATGCGCGGCCAGCAACGGCACGCTGGCCAGGTATGAGGCTTCGAGCTGGTCCAGGCAGTCTTCGCAACGGTCCGGCTTGCGGCTGATGACCGCGCGCATCAGGCGGAACTGCATCACCATCGCCTCCGAGGCCATGGTGTAGCAGGCTTGCGCCGCCTTCTCAGGCACCTCCTGCCCATGCATCACCAGCCAGCGCAGGTAGCGCGCCAGCAGCTCGAAATTGGCGCCGAGCTGGCGCAGCACGCCCGACGCGTAGTGGTGAAAGCCCGGTTCGCCGCGCGCCATCAGCCGCTCGAGATGCTGGGGAAACACCGCCCGAAACAGGGTGACGGGGTTCTCGCGCGGACGGTTTCCCAGGTGAAAGCGCAGCAATGCCAGCGAGGCCTCGAGCAGCGTCTCGGCAGCGTGCGGGTGTCCGTTGCGGCGGACCACGTCGGCATGCAGGAAGGGCAGCGCCTCGGCACTGCGCACGTCCGGTGCCAGGCGAATGATGGCGGCGTAGTCCTCGCCGGTCGCGGTGTGGTAGCCGTCGGAGTGGTAGTAGCCGACCGCGCCGGCCTCGGGCATCAACACATCGATGGCAATGCAGGTGGGCATGCAATGGCGCAGGTAGCCGGCGCCGCGGGGTGGCGGCAGCTGGCTGCTGTCCAGTTCCATCACGACAATATGGCCGCGCGAGGTCTGTGCCGCCACGTGCGACTCGAGCGAGTCGTAGAACGTCAGCGCGTGCACCGTGAGGCCGTACAGCCGCTCCAGGTCGGCATCCGGAAAGCGGCACGGCGTGAAGTGGTCGGCCTCGAAGTCCTGCCGCACCGCGCAGGCCAGTGCCGCGACAGGCGGCAGGTCCAGTCCGTGCAGCAGTTCGATCCAAAGGTCGATGTAGCAGTTGACGTGCGACCACACCGGATTGCCGCCGCGCAACCCCGGTCCGCCCCGCCCACGCATCCTGGTGTCGCCGTGCACTAGTGACCTCCGCGCCTGCCATGCGGTTTCGTGAGCGGGTACGGACGGCCCATGCCGGGCCCGCGCGCGTACCTGACGTGCGATGCGGCAGGCCAAGCGCTGACACCAGTCATTTTTCCGTCTCCCCCTGAACCCGAGCCAGATACTTGCTGCCATTGGCCGTAATGGCGATCTTGGCGCGCGTGGTTCAGGCCAGTCTGTTGGACGGCGCACAAAAAACAGGCGGACGGTTCAGGCAGTTCAGGGGCACTCGGCCGCAAATATGCGCGCATGGTGCTTCTGGTTGATGGAGGAGCGCGAGCCGATTGGTTATCGTCAAAGAGACGTGTGGGCGGGCAGTATGGCTCGCACGCCTTCAAAGCCCGCATGGTCCCCCGGTCGGCGGGCTTCTTTTTTGGCTCGCCGGCAAGCTGCGCGATCACGAGGGGAATGACAAAGGCACAGTGGCACCCGGCGGGGCCGCCGGGTGCCACTGTGCCTGACTCTCGCTTGATGCCTGCAGGTTCAGGCTACGAGTGGCGGCGGCACGCGATGCCGATGCTGAGCAATGATCAGCGCCCTCAGGCTTTCCACACGCAGCCGCGCTTCGCGCTCGCCGGCCGCGCGGGCCGCGTCGGCGGCGGCCAGCTCACAGTCAAACTGACGTCCGTGCAGTTCACCGCGGTAGAGCAGCGGCTCATCGCTGCCCTCATTGGCACCCGCGTGGCAACCATCGTCCAGGCTGGCAGCCAGCCTGATCTCGAAGCAGCACGCCCACTTGCCTCTGCCTTCGCGCACAGCAAAGCCGCGAACGACGAGGAATTCCAGTCCGGCCTCCATATGACCCCCTTACTTCCCCGCGGCGGCCTGCCTGCAAATTGGGCTGGCTTCTGCCTCCGGGCGACTCAAGCATAGGTGATCGGGTGCGATGCGCACTCCTCCGGTGGATGTAGGACAGCTCGCTCAAACGAGGGAGGCGCTCGTCCCGTTGGCGCCCGTCAGTGACAGCGCCATGCGCGGAAAACATTGGCCGCCCGCCCAGACCAGCGCGGTGGCTGCGCAGACCAGTTCGAGCGGTGCCGGCAGCGCGAGACACCCGCTGGCACCGAGCAGCGCGGCATGCAGCATCAGCGAGGCATCGAGGCGATCGGACAGCACCAGCCAGCGCCGTGGCGCCAGGCGTGCCTGCAGCTGGTCCAGCAACGCACGCGGGTCGCCCTCCAGCGCGCTGCAGTCGATCAGCGCGATATCGGCCGGGTCCGGCGATGGCTCCGATGACCAAGCCTGCGTCGATGCGCACGCTGATTCATGCAGCCACTGCGGCGTACGCCACGTGATCGGCTGCGGCACGTCCAGTGCGTTCAGGCGACGCGCCAGGACACGGCACATCATTTCATTGCTGGCGATGAGGTAGGTCGGCATTGACTCGGTCTGGCAGCGGGCCCGGGCCGCAGATGCGCTTGCCACCCGGTCGGGATCCGGGCCGCGGCGCGGCCCGCCTTGCAGGGCATCAGGGCAGCGCCGGCCGCCGGCAAAAGTGTCTGCAGATGCCTTTCATCACAAGGTAGCAAGCCGCCGCCGCCATTGCCTCATGCTTTTGGCCGAGAGCCGCACGCCAGAAGGATGAGGCGCGGCCGCCAGTCACGCTGCCTGGCAGGTGTGGTCAGGCGCCGGCACGCGGGTCACCGGATTGGCGGGCGTGGCGGGCCCGGCCCAGTTGAGCGTGGCGCCCTTCTGCAGAGCAACGTAGACGGCCTCGCCCTTGTTGCGCACGTGCAGGCGCTGGTACAGCGTGCAGGCATGCGTCTTTGCGGTGGCCACCGAGATATTCAGCATGCGGCTGACCGTCTTGATGGGATAGCCCCGCGCCAGCAGCGCAAGCACTTCGTACTGGCGCTCGGTGATATTCAGCAGGTGCGCGCCGGCCGACGGGGTTTCGTGGTACGTCGCATGTGCCTGGAAATGGAGCTGGGGCGCGGGCACCGCGTTGTCGAGCATGGCTTCGCCGATGCCCGCGCGCAGCGCCACGACCCGGGCTTCGCCCTGCCCTGCGCTGCTTGCCACCGGGGCATGGCCGGCTTCCAGTTCCGGTTGCCAGGCGTGGCTGCCTTGGGAACGCGCCGGGAAGCATTCGCCGCCGGCCAGCACCAGGCGCACCGCCGCATCGAGCGCATCCGCGCTGCAGCTCTTGGCCACGCAACCGCGCACCGAGTCAGGCAAGCCCGCACCCGGCAGCGCTGGCGCCGCCTGATCGCTGAGGACTAGCACGCGCTGCGGGCGCAGCCGCTGGCACAGTTCGTCCAGCATGGCCCAGCCGCCGGCGTGGTCGGCAGGCAGACCGTAGATCAGCAGGTCGGCATCGTACAGCCACAAATCCGAATCGACTGGGGCGAGGGGATCGATATCGATCAGGTCACCAGGAATATGTGCTTGGGCCAGCAGATGGCGCAGACCCAGGCGCAGGAGGGGGTGAGGCTCGATCAAGAGGATGGTGGCCATGGCCGCTCTCTTATTATTGCGGCAAGTACGGACCCTGCGACAATCCGCGCTTGCTTGTCGGAAATGCTCCGCTATCTTGCGGCTGCAGTTCCATACGATCCGCCATCGCTCCAGACCGCCTTGCAGCCTTCCCGTCTGGCTGCAGGTCTGTCCTTCCCGTGGAGATACCGGATCGCCCCGTTTTGCGTGTTAAGACGCTTATGTAGAAAGAGTTTTAGATACGACTGAAGTCTGATCTAAGTATTTATAACTCCTGACCTGCAGCATATGAAACGCGTAACCCGAATGCAAGGTGATGGTGCGCCGCGGGGGTTTTCCCCGAGCACCGCCTGACGCCAGCATACGATCGCACGAGGCCAGCGGGGATGACTTTCTAGTGCAAACACGCATAAAATTATCGGCATTGCATTTTGCTATGCATTTCGGGCCGGATGAATTCTCGCTCGCTTCAAGTGCCTTATAAATCAAGAAGTTAGCCATTCAGCGCATTCGTGCCATGATTCCTGGAATGAAGACGGTCAGCCTCACCCGCAGCGAGTTTGCGGCGGTGCGCGCCTATGTCCAGGGCATGCCGGCAGCCATGGTGGTGCCCCGCTACCTGGCCGACGAAACCGATGACGACGAAGCCGGGGCCGAATCTTCACTGCGAGTCCTGCTTGCCCTGCGCGACCGGATGGTCCAGCTCGCGCACCTGCACGGTCGGGCAGATCTGGCCGAACTGCTGCTGGCCGGCCCTGGCCGCTCCAACCGCGGCATGGACCGCCGGGTGGACGCGCTGGCCGAGCTCGAGCGTATGGGTACGGCGGCGCCGCGGCCCCAGCATGGCGTGGAGTTGTGGTTTGCACCAGCCTTGGCGCGGCGCCTGCGCAAGGCTGAAATTGTGACGCTTAATACTCTTTTAGAGCTTGCGAACCTGCGCGGCAACGCCTGGTGGCGAACCGTCCCGCGCATTGGCGCGCTTGCCGGCGCGGCCGTCAACCGCTGGCTCAGCGAGAACCGCGCTGCCTTCCGGGACCCCGATGGCAAACTGCTGCTGGGCGCGCATGTCGGCAACCGCAGCTTGCTCGAGCAAGGCAGATTGGGGCCAGGGATGCGCCAGCCGCTGCCGCTGGAATGGATGACCGCGCCGCCCGCGTTGGACCCTGACGCCAGTTGCCCGTACAGCCAGGGCCTCGACGTGGCGCAGGCCTGGCTGCGCGATGCCGCCGGCGACAGCGGCAACACGTTCTCGGCTTACCGCAAGGAGGCCGAGCGCTTGCTGCTCTGGGCAGCGCTGGAACGGTGCAAGGGCCTGTCGCAGCTCGATCTGGACGACCGTCAGGCCTACCTGGGCTTCCTGGCGCAGCCCGAACCTGCCAGCCGCTGGTGCGGACCGCGGGCACCGCGCCACCTGGCCGCATGGCGTCCGTTCACCGGCCCGCTCAGTCCGGCAAGCGTGCGGCACAGCATGCGGGTGCTGGCCGCCCTCTTCCGCTGGATGCATGCCAACGGATACCCGGGCGCAGCGCTCTGGCCGGCTCAGATACCGGACGGCACCGAAGCATCGGCGGCAACTGCGGCGGCGCGGCCGGACGCCGCGCAGGTTCCCGGAGCCAGCCTGGCCCCCTTCCTGTCATGGCTGGAACGCCGGGGCGGCGACGGCGATGGACAGCGCTACCGCACGGCCCACGCGGCAATCCTGCTGTTGCGGGAACACCGGCTCAGCCTGGACCGGCTGACCTCGGTCACGCGGCGTTCACTAGCCCCGATGCAGCCGCCTGCGCGCAGTCCGGAAGACGGTATGGGAAGTGCTGCGCCAGACGGAACGCCTGGCTTTGGCCTGGCCACGCAGCACGCGCTGGCTCTGCATTGGCGTGACCGCAATCTCCAGTGGGATGGCGCGGGCACCGAAGACGCATCGCTGATCGGTCCACCCGCCGCGCCTCCGACCCGGCGCGCGCAGCGCAAGCTGGCGGCATTGCCCCGGGCCGGCTACTCGGTGCGCGGCCTTCACGCGCTGCTGTCCAGCATGCTTGAGCGCTATCGCAAGACCTGTGACCAGGAGTTTGACGCGCGGTCGCCGCGCGATCTGCTGGCCTGAGCACGGCGGCGGCAGTACTGCCGCCGCAGCGCCATGGCTTGCCTGCCCGGCTCAGAGCAGGGTCTTGTCCAGCCCGAAGCGGGCCTTCAGGGCCTCGACCAGCGCCTCGCGGGCATTGCGGTCGCTCAGTTGCACGTCCAGCATCACGCGTCCCGAGTCCCATTCCTTGATGGTGCCCAGCAACTGGCCGCTGTCGGTCCGGATCTTGTATTGCCGGCTGATTTCCTTGACCTTGCGCGCCTTGCCTTCCTGCGCGTGCTTGCGGATGGCTTCTACCTCGCGGCTCGACAGGCCGTCATTGATGATGCGCGCCGCCAGTTCGCGCGTGCGCTCCTCGCCGGCCAGCTTGCAGTACAGCGTCAGTTCATAGCCCGCGGCGATGCCGATCGCGCTCGGGCGCTCGCGCATCACGCCCAGCACTGACTCAGGCAGGCGCAGCAGCGCCAGCGTCTTGTTCACGGTGCCGGCCGACATGCCAGTCAGCTCGCAGATTTCCTCTTCCTTCTGGACCTTGCCCTCGTCCAGCAGCTGGCGCCAGGCGATCGCATTGTCCAGCGCCGACTGGTCCGAGCGCTGCTCGTTGAGCATGAACGACAGCCGGTAAAAATCCAGGTCGCTCAGGTCGTTTTCGACAAAACATTCCATCTCGAGCTTGCCGGCGGACGCCAGGGCTCGCTTGCGGTAGTGGCCGTCGATCAGGATGTAATGGCCGGGGCGCGCCGGGTCGGGCGCGGCCAGGCCGGGCGTCTTCTGACCGTGCGTGGCGATGGATGCCGCCCGCTCCTGCACCACGGCCGGATCGTAGAGGCGCCGAGCGTTGAGAGGATTGTCGTGCAGTTGCGCCAGCGGAATCCTGATCAGTTGCCGGCCCGCGGCGGCTTCGTCAAGACTTTCAGCGCTGAAAACCGGCGTGCCATCGGCTGCCCTGCCCTGCAGCAAGCCGTTCGGATGCTGGGAAATGGCCGCTTCTGCGCGTGCGAAGCGGTCCAGCGTTTCGTTGCGGTTCTTTTCGGCCGCCATGCCGGCCAGCATGCCAGCCTTGAGGCTTTTCAGTTTGGTAGCCATGCCTAGTGCTCAATCAAAGACAGTATTTCGTCGACCATCATGTCGACCTCCTGCACCGCCTCGCGCGCGCCGACAACGCCGTGCACGGTGCAGCCGATCGCCTGGCATTCCCGGAATGCCGAGCGCGATCCGATCATCGAATTCAACAGCGGTACGTCGCCGTCGTCGCCAAGAATCTCAATAGCCTGGCGCGCGATCGAGACGCGGCGCTGGACCATATTGGCCATCACGCGGATGAGCAAGGATTCATTCTGGACTTGGGCGTGTTGCGCCAGTGTCTTGGCCGCTACCGCCGCCCACAGGTCCGGCGGCGAAGGCACCACCGGAATAATGGCAAGGTCAGAAATCAGCAGCGCGCTCGAGGGCGCCGCCGAATGTACCGCCGGAGGGCAATCCACGACGATGTAGTCATAATCCTGGACGAATTTGCGGACCTCGCGGTGCATGGCGCCGCCCGAGGGTGCCAGGCCGATCACGGAAGCCGGGAAAGGCCGCTCGTCGCTGGCCTGCGCCGCCCATCGGGTGGCGGTACCTTGCTCATCCATGTCGACCAGCATCGAGCGCGCGCCGCGCAGGCCGAGCGTACCGGCAAGGTGCATGCTGACCGTCGTCTTGCCGCAACCGCCTTTCTGGTTAAAGACCGTGATGATTTTGGCTGGCACTGCGACCTCTCTTTCAGCGCTGAAAGCGCGGTTGATTCTTAAGGCGCAACTGTAGCCAAAACCAGGTGATGCTTCAACCGTTTTTCAAATTTACAAAAAATATATTAGCCCCACAGGGGCACTGGCCGTCAGGAAGCTGGAAACGGGCCGGGCCGTAAAATTGCTTGAAAAGCAGGCCGGAATGTGCCTAAAGTATCTGTAGTGCGCATTACGCCGCACATGACACCGCAATCCAAAGTGGTTATGATGCGCGCTACAGTCGAGTCAAGTCATGTCAACCTCGTCGGCTTCCGTTCGGTATCTACGAGAACTCAACGTGCTTGAACGGTTGTTTGCGTTGTGTACAAGAACTTGCTTCGAAAAGGAAATTCCTATGGCAACCGGTACGGTCAAGTGGTTCAACGAGACCAAGGGCTTTGGCTTCATTACCCCGGACGACGGTGGTGCAGACCTGTTCGCGCACTTCTCGGAAATCCAGGGCTCGGGCTTCAAGACCCTGAAGGATGGGCAGCGCGTGACGTTTGAAGTCAAGCAAGGCCCGAAGGGCCTGCAGGCTTCGGCAATCAAGCCGGCCTGACCAGCCTCGGCTGACCCTGCCCGTTGCGGATCCGTCCGCGGCGGGCAAACAAGAAAGGCAAGCGTCCAACGCTTGCCTTTCTTGCATTCAGGGGCGGGACATGGTCACTGCCTTCCGCTGCGGACCACCCGGGCCGCTTCTGCCGTCCCGAGAGCGCTAGCAGCAGCGTGCGCGGCCTTTCCCGGGGCCGGAACTCAGCCCAGCTTGCGCACGCTGGTGCGGGATGGCTGCAGGATCAGCGCCTTGGACGAATCCGCATCGACCTTGGCTCCGGGGTACACCACCAGCACATCCTTCAGGGCCTTGCGGAACAGCGCGCGGAATTTGCGCTCGCTTTCGGTCTCGGTGCCGAACTGCATCTGCAGCGCTTCCCACGGGATTTCCGTGCGGCGCTGGATCGTAAAGAAGCGGTAGGTCAGCCACGAATACACGTCCAGCGCGAACGGCGACTGCTTCAGCGCCTTCAGGGCGCGCATGTCCACCGGTACGGGGCGGTTGACCAGTTCGTTGAAGAACGGCTCGGACAGCACCACGAAGCTCTCGAACATGGACCCCTGGCCCGGCTGCATGGGATCCCACCAGGTCGACAGCTGGTCGGCCAGCAGGTAGCCCACGCGGTCGATCGAGAGCGGCTCGTGGTTGGGGTTCTGGTTCTGGCTTGGCGTCGACTTGTTCTGCACGATGGCGATGGTCGCAGAGAACAGGCGGATCATCTGCTGGCGTACCAGCGTCATGGTGCCGCGCTTGCCGCCAGTGGCCATCGGAATGCCGAGGTTATACATGAACTCGGACAGCGAATTGCCCAGCGAAATGCGCCGGTCCTCGACCGTGCCAGTGAATTCGCCGCGCTTTTTCTTCGCCATGATCTCCTTGCCGATCCAGGCCAGCATCAGCCGTGGATAGGAGCCATAGGGGTAGCCCAGCGAAACGGTCTCTGACACCAGCTTCTGGCGGCCGTTGGTGGCACGCTCGGAGCGCTGCTGAGTGAAGTAGCCTGGCTGGATCATCAGCGAGATATTGCCGCTGGTGCGGGTCCATACCGGCGGCGCGCCCTTGGGCGCGCGGTAGGGCAGCGTCACCTGGACGCTGGCGCGGCTCAGGAAGCCGACTTCGCCGCTTTGCCAGGCGTCTTCACGCTCCATGGCCTGCGCTTCGTCGAACAGGCGCTGGAATTTCTCGGACGGAACCAGGTTGTTCTCGTTGCCGGGAACAATGATGCGGGAGGGCTCGGCGTCCAGGTCGAGGACGCTTCGGTCCCCCGTGGTGGCCGGGGAGCGTTTAATGGGCATATTGGCGTGCTTCGGATTACCCGCCTTTGTACTCGAAGCCGCAAAGGTTGTCACGCAGAAACAGGTACGCAAAGCCTTTGCCTTGCCCTCCTGCCTTTTTTGCCATCCGGGGATTTCAAGACTGGTCGCATGGTGGCGGACGGTGGGCAACCCGCGAGGGTTGTCCACGGTTCGCCAGCCATCCACTACCAGTAAACGATACCGATACGGGTTAACTACTTGTAAACCGTATACGTGAAGTTCAGCGCCTTGATTCGTAAGGGAAAAATCAACCCCGCCGAACCCGATTCTGCGGGCAAACGTACTCGATTCTGCGAAGGGCCGAACCCGTATCTGCGGCAAGGCGAACCTGTATCTGCGGGTGGGGCGAACTGGTTTCTGCGGGGATAACTCGCGGATTCCACAGCCTTTTCCACCGCGACCACCCCGCAAACCGTACCCGTTTCTGCGGGTGAACAGCGCGTATACGCGGTTTACGAGCGTTTTGAGACCTCATTCCTGTGGAAAGCACCGCCAGGCCCGGTTATCCACGCAGAAACTGGTTCACTTGCCGAGCTGCCGGAGGGTACTTTATGCGCCAGGCGTACCCATTTCTGCGTCCCGAAGCCTCAAACCGTACCTGTTTCTGCGCCGGCCTGAAAAAACTGCAACCGCGCTGCCACAGCGTACCTGTTTCTGCGGCGTACCCATTTCTGCGTACGACCCCGGGGACCTGGGCGCCGCGAAGCGTACCCATTTCTGCGTGCTCGCTGCCGCCCTTCTCCGAGCTACCCGTACCCGTTTCTGCGCAGATCCAAGGGATTACTGTGGCGGAACTTCCACCAAGTTTCCATTATACATGCTGGATAGGAAAAAAGCTAGCGCTTACACTCAACGTATACGTGACAAACTCGCCGCGCTTATCCCGTACCTGTTTCTGCGTCGACACACCATGGCCGCCGCGGCTCGATTTGGCGGCCATCCACCTCGCAGGCTGCCGGCGTACCCGTTTCTGCGTGGCGTTGCGTTGCGCACCCATGCCCGCCGGCGTACCCATTTCTGCGTGAGGTGCGGGCAGCCTCAGGACTTCAGATGGCTATTGCATTGCAGCACCCGCCGTACCCGTTTCTGCGTCGTCGGCCTGAGCCGTTTTTGTGGATATGTCGGCGGAATGCGGGGCAGGCAAGCGCTGCCATCGGTCGCATCGAATTGGAAAAAAAATCTGGGGCGTACCCGTTTCTGCGTGCCAGAAGTCACCTGGAAAGACACGTTAGCCGCAGGGCGTACCTGTTTCTGCGTGCGCGCTGCGCGGTGCGAACATTGCCCGCCAGTCAGACCGTACCCATTTCTGCGGCGCTCGCGGGCGGCGCCATGCTTCGTGCGGCGCAGCAAGGCGTACCCGATTCTGCGTGAGGCGGGAGGGAGGCAGGCGGTGTGAGGATGGCGTGCCGCGCAAGGCCAGGGTGCTGGCTATCGGCCGCATGGCAGGCAGGGCAAGAGCGGGGCGCCTGGTCGTTTGCATGACCGGGGCAGGCGGGAGCGGGGCGGGGCGGGATGTGATGAAGGTGGCGCAGGTAGCACCGCCAGTGGCGCGATCTGCGCCTGAAAACAAAAAACCCCGCCATCGGGCGGGGTTCTATGCTGTTCGGCGCGCACGGGGCGCGCCGGCAGTCAATGCTTACAGCGGGGTGATGTTCGCGGCCTGCAGGCCCTTCGGGCCATTCTTGACTTCGAACTGAACGCGCTGGTTTTCCTGCAGCGACTTGAAGCCGTCGGCGCGGATTTCCGAGAAATGGGCGAAGAGGTCGTCACCACCCGCGTCCGGCTTGATGAAGCCGAAGCCCTTGGCGTCGTTGAACCACTTGACGATACCGGTTTGCATGATTTGCTTTCCAGAAAAAGGACAAAAAACATCGCATGACGAAAACGTCATCCGACTCGGGGAACTCAAGGAAAGGACACCATGGACAACCGAAGTACCAGACGGTGGCTAACGAATGAACTGTTGCCTCGTCGCTTGAATCTAGGCGGCTTTATACGGGGGATTGCCGCAAGCGTCAAGCTGGGGGCGCCCCGGAATGCCCCCGGAACGTCCCGTTGGGGCGCTGGCTTCAGCGGTGTGCGCTGTGGGATCATCACGCCTTTTGCATATCGCTTATTCGCTTGTGCCATGGCGAAGCGGGGCTGACCTGCACCAGAGTACGTTTGCCGCACAGTGGGGCGTCGCTGGATGCTTCTGGCCGAAGCCAGCCATCTGCGGCCGCGCCGTTCCTATCGCCGCGCACACGATAACGATATCAGGAGACCAGTCATGTCGATGCCGGAACCCGCTTCCAAGCCGGGCACGTCAACCGCCAATCCGCCGCACGGCCAGCCCCAGGCCGCGCCTTCGCTGATCGAGCGACTGTTCAGGCTGCGCGAACACCAGACCGATGTGCGCACCGAGATCCTCGCCGGCGTCACCACGTTCCTGACAATGGCGTACATCATCTTCGTCAACCCGTCGATCCTGGGCGACGCGGGCATGCCGAAAGACGCGGTGTTCGTCGCCACCTGCCTGGCCGCGGCGATCGGCACGCTGATCATGGGTTTCTACGCGAACTACCCGATCGCGATGGCGCCGGGCATGGGGCTGAACGCGTACTTTGCCTATACGGTGGTGAAGGGCATGGGCTTTGCGTGGGAGGCCGCCCTCGGGGCGGTCTTTATCTCCGGCTGCCTGTTCCTGATGGTGACGTTGTTCCGCGTGCGCGAGATGATCGTCAACGGCATTCCACATTCGATCCGGGTGGCGATTACCGCAGGCATCGGCCTGTTCCTGGCGATTGTCGCGCTGAAGAACGCCGGCATCGTCACCGCCAGCCCGGCCACGCTGGTGACCATCGGCGACCTGCACCAGCCTTCGGCGGTGCTGGCGATCATCGGCTTCTTCGTGATCGTGGCACTGGACCACCTGCGGGTGAAGGGCGCGATCCTGATCGGCATCCTGCTCACCACGCTGCTGAGCTTCGCGTTTGCCGGCAATACCTTCCACGGCGTGTTCTCCGCGCCGCCGTCGCTCAGTCCGACGCTGTTCAAGCTCGATATTTCCGCCGCGCTGTCGATCGGCATCATCAACGTGGTGCTGGTGTTCTTCCTGGTGGAGCTGTTCGACGCCACCGGCACGCTGATGGGCGTGGCAAACCGCGCGGGCCTGCTCAAGGCCGGGAAAATGGACCGGCTGAACAAGGCGTTGATGTCCGACAGCACCGCGATCATGGCGGGCTCGTTCCTCGGTACGTCTTCCACCACGGCGTATATCGAAAGCGCGTCGGGCGTGCAGGCGGGCGGGCGCACCGGACTGACGGCGGTGACGGTGGCCGTGCTGTTCCTCGCGGCGTTGTTCATCGCGCCGCTGGCCGGCACGGTGCCGGCCTATGCCACCGCGCCGGCGTTGCTGTATGTGTCCTGCCTGATGTTGCGCGAGCTGCTGGAGATCGACTGGAATGATGTCACCGAAGTCGTGCCCGCGGTGATGACCGCGCTTGGCATGCCGTTTACGTACTCGGTCGCCAACGGCGTTGCGTTCGGCTTTATCAGCTACGCGGCGCTCAAGCTGCTGACTGGCCGCGCACGCAGCGTGCCCGTGATGGTGTGGATCATCGCGGCGGTGTTCATCTTCAAGTTCTACTACCTGCCAGGGCATTGAGCGCGCCAGCCGGCATGGGATGAAGGAAGGGCGGCCAGGGCCGCCCTTTTTCCATGGCGCGCTGCTGTCATGATATTGCCATCGTGATGACGGGCTGTGCCCCGTGGCGCCGTCCGGCGTCCGCCAGCCGTACCCGTTTCTGCGTACCGCGCAAGCGGGCCCACAGGCTGGCCGTACCTGTTTCTGCGTGGCGGCCGGCCACGCCCTCGCGGGCACGGCTTGCCATTCCCGCGGCGACGGTGCTGCCATCACCCGTTGGGGGGGTGTCAAAGCGTACCCGTTTCTGCGTAGCCTGTATGCACACAGCTGCCGCTGGGAATGTGCCCGAAGGGGGCGCTACCGCAGGCCGGCGGCTAGTGTGCACGTGGCCTCATACCAAAGTATGAGATTGGCTGTAAGTCGCCAACGCGGGGCTGGACAAAGTGCCCCAAATGCACTGAACTATAGACGTGGCAAAGAGGGGCGCGGCAAGGCGCCCCTTCTTGACTCCGGTGCGTGCGGCAGGATGCCGGAGCCAACCGAGAGCGCTTCAGCGCCGTTCGCCAGTCGGGGACATTTCGGACCAGACCGTCAACAAGGCGGCATAGCCACCATCCGGGAGCGTGCGGGAAACACGCGCGCCATGCAGGCAAAAAACCAGTTCAAAGACTGACAAGTGGTAACCGCAGACGTGTAGTGCCGGGGGATGTTGTTCAACGGGGATTATCATGACCGCAGGAGAGATCCGGCGACCCGCTATCGGGCCTGTCAGGGAGACTAATAACCGCTCCATCCGATCCATCCGTCATGCCTGGGCTGCCGTGGGGGAAGCCGCAGGCGAAGCGCCTGGCAAGTGGGCAGTCCAAGAGGGCGCGACGGCCGACGTGGCCGCCCTGCTTGCCGAAGACAGCGAACTCAGTGACTGCGCACGCGCGGCCGTGGCGGACCTGCTGCGCCGCCAGCGCCTGCTCGAGGGCGAGCTGACACGCCAGCGCACGCTGCTGCAGGAATGGATCCTGAGCCAGCTGACCTACAAGACGCTCTACTATCAATACTCCGGCCAGTCGCTGCAGGCGCCGCGCCTGGAGTTGATGCGTGAAAAAGAGACTGTGCGGCGGCGTATCCGCGATCAGCTCCAGGCGGGTGCGGACTGTCTTGCCGCACCCGATGAGCAACTCCGCAGTCTGTCCAGCTCGTGATACCGACGTCGCGCGCGGGCACGTGCCCGCAGCCAGTTCAGCCCCACCGTCCGCCGCGGCCGCAGGCCGCGACGGCGGACACGGGTGCCGGAACCAAAAACAAGCCTAACGTCCGGGAGATCGGGATGGACCGACTGTGCAAGGCGTCACGCACTGCACAGATCGTGGTCGTGTCGCGTCATGAAGATTTTGATTTTGACCCGTCTGGCAGCGCCACGGGATGGGAAATCCGCCGGGTCCAGCAGATTCGCGACCTCGAACGCGTGGTGCGGGCCTGCCCGCCCATGGCAGGCGTGATCGACCTGCAGTCCGACTACAGCGATGCCGAGTTCGCGCAGCTCGAACAGGCACTGCAGTACCTGCACATTACCTGGGTGGCCATCACCTCCGATGAAATGCTGGCGCAGGAGCGCGTGCGCCGGCTGATCCGCGACTACTGCGTCGACTACGTGCGCATGCCGTTCTCGATGCCGGAGCTGCTCTACACCCTCAAGCATGCGCAGGGCATGGCGTCGCTGCATGGCGCGCGCCCGCATGAGACCGCCTCGCGCGGCACCATGATCGGCGAGTGCGCGGCCATGCGGGCGATGTTCCGCTCGCTGGCCAAGGTGGCGCACAACGAGGCACCGGTGTTCATTTCCGGCGAGTCCGGCACCGGCAAGGAACTCGCCGCGCAGGCGATCCACGATGCCTCGAGCCGGCGCAAGGGACCGTTCATCGCCATCAACTGCGGTGCGATTCCCTCGCATCTGGTGCAGTCCGAGCTGTTCGGGTATGAGAAGGGCGCGTTCACCGGCGCCAACCAGCGCAAGATCGGCTGGATCGAGCAGGCGCAGGGCGGCACGCTGTTCCTGGACGAGATCGGCGACCTGCCGCTGGAGAGCCAGGTGGCGCTGCTGCGTTTCCTGCAGCAGGGCATGATCACCCGCCTGGGTGGACACCAGTCGATCCCGCTGAACCTGCGCATCATCTCGGCCACGCACGTGGACCTGGTGGCGGCACAGGCCGACGGGCGCTTCCGTTCCGACCTGTTCCACCGGCTGTGCGTGCTGACGCTGACCATCCCGGCGCTGCGCGAGCGCGGCGAGGACATCCTGCAGCTGGCCAACGCGGTGCTGACCGAGCACGGGCACGAGGCGCACCGGCGCATTCGTGGTTTCTCGGCCTGCGCAACGCAGGCAATGATGCAGTACGCGTGGCCGGGCAACGTGCGCGAACTGATCAACCGCGTGCGCCGCGCCATCGTGATGACCGACAACCGCAAGATCACCGCCGAAGACCTGCAGCTGCATGGCGGGGCGGAGCTGCCGCGCAAGACCCTCGACGCGATCCGCGAAGAGGCCGAGCGCGAGGCCATCCGCACCGTGATGGCCAGCCACGGCTTTCACGTGGTGCCGGCCGCGCGTGAACTCAATGTGTCGCGCGTGACGCTGTACCGGCTCATGCACAAGCACAACATCCGCGTGGAGAGCCAGGCGACGGCGGGCGAGTAAACGGTTGGCGGGCCTCAGCCGGCGCGGGTTGCCGGAGGCGGGGCGCAATCCCAGGCGCCGCAGGAAAGGGGAACCGGCAACGTCCGCTCGCCGGTTCCGCCTTTCCTCGTGCCCGTCGGCACGTCAGCGCACCACCGCAAGGGGATGCCTGGCCCCGGACCCGCCGCTGGCCGCATCCATCGGCTCGGCGGCAAGGTTCATGCCGAGCTTGCCGCGCGGATGGCGCGGCGGCCCGTTCTCGTCTTGCTGGCGCCACGGCACGATCGCGCCGTGCTCCGGCTTGTCGCGCGCTTGCCGCCCAGGCGTTGGCATGGCGGCACCGGACGGTGTGTCCGGGGATAGCCGCAGCTCCCCCCAGGCCCAGCCAAAGCCGCGCACGTAGACATCATTGCTGACCGCCGAGTGGCTGTTGGCGCCGGCCGCTTCGGGGCGGTCGAACCAGGCGTAGCTTGCCGCCGCGGCGCTGGTTGAGAACACCGCCAGCACCGTGGTGGCAAGCATTCGGGCTGTCATGGTGGGTGTCTCCCTTTAAAAAAGCGGTGCCCGCCGGGGGACGGAGCACCAAATCCGCTCGGGCACGCGGGCTCGCGTGCCCGCCATCATTCTGTTTGCGGCGCAAGCCTGCCCCGAATTCCTGCGTTGCCGATGCTGCCTGTGGTCACGCGCGCCGCTTGCCCGCGTGGCGCCGGAAGGCAGCCCTGGCAACCCCCTGCTTTGCTGTCGCTGCGCACCCAACGCCTGCGGCTGACGTGGCGGGCGGCGTGCGCGCACGCGGATGGGGCAACAGGGGCGATGACAGCAGGTCCACCACCGACGGCGGCGGACCCGCGAGCCGGTGGGAGCGCCGGCGCGCCGTCATGCGTGATGGCGGATGACGCATGGCTGGGTTTTCTCCTGCATGCAATGGCTGGTTCAATGGACACGGGCGCATGTGCCTCTGTCCAGCCTGAGCGACAAGTGTGCCAAGGGCCGCAAAGGCTTATGCCAAGCGGGTTTGCGGCGGGCGGGGCGAGCGCGGGCAGGCTCCGGGGCGCAGTGGCAGACCAATCGGTTTCGCCGCTGCAACGCGTCATGCGCGCGGCAGCGCGCGTGGTGGCGGCGCTGGTGCGGCGCAGGGTGCCCGTTGCGTACGCGGGGTGCGGGATAACGCGCTGCGCCACGCCCGCAGGCGCGGTCTTGCAACGCGTTGCACGCCTGAAACCGGCGTTGCTGCGGACGCGGCCCGCCAGCACCTGCGCCGGCAGCCGGCAGCCGATTGGACACGCAGAAACGGGTACGCCCCGGTCAGAGCAGCGCCGTCAGCGTGGCTGCCCGGATGCCGGCGCGCCGGTTGTGTCGGCGGGATTGAGCGTGGCGGGCGCGCCCGGGGTGGCGCTGGCCGCCGTGCCGGAAATGGGCTTGGGGCCCGGCTGGCTGCGTTCGCAGCCGGCGCAGCCCAGCATCCCGATGATCAGTAGCACGGCCGCTGGGCGCGAGCAGAGGTTGCAGGTCACGGTGCCTCCTTGCGCCGGCGCGCGGGCACGGGTTGCGCCGGCAGGTGTGCCTCGTCCTACTGTAGCAGGTTGCCCCCCGTGCGCCGGCTTGGGGCAGCGCGCAATGCGCAGTATGATGAACGCACGGGCCCTCGCCGCACAGACCAGACGCGAAGGCATGCGCAACGCACACGCGATCCGCCTGGCGCATCGCGCCAGCACCAGGCCGTGACCGACAACACCGAACACCCATCCACTTCCGCCGGCAGCGCGGCGCCACAGCCCCGCCGGCACCGCCCGCACTGGCTGCCGGACCGCCATACCGGCACCCGCACGGTGCGCGTGGTCGCCGCCGCCATCAACTCCTGGTTTGCGCATCGGGCGGCCAGCAAGGGGGCGGCGCTCTCCTTCTACATGCTGTTCTCGCTGGCGCCCATCCTGGTGCTGGTGATCTCGATTGCCGGCCTGTTTTTCGGCGCCGAGGCGGCGCGCGGCGAGATTTTCTCGCAGCTTGAAGGCCTGGTGGGCGCGCAGGGCGCCTCGGCCATCCAGGAAATCCTGGCGGCCACGCACCGCGCCGGCGGCAGCGGCATGGCGGCGCTGGTTGCGACGGGCATCCTGTTCGTGGGCGCCACCAGCGCCTTTGCCGAGCTCAAGAGCAGCCTGGACGACATCTGGCATGTGCCGGTGCCCGCGACCGCGGGTTGGCAGCAACTGCTGCGCACGCGCTTGCTGTCGTTCAGCCTGGTCCTGGTGCTGGCCTTCATGCTGCTTGTGTCGCTGATCGTCAATGCGGCGCTGGCCGTGGTGGAGCGCCTCTGGGGCCAGTTGTGGACGCAGTCGTGGTTCGCGCCCGTGGCCGATGTGATTTCCACCGCCTTCTCCTTTGCCGTAGTGACGGCGCTGTTCGCGGTGATCTTCAAGATGCTGCCCAACGCGCGCATTGCCTGGCGCGACGTCACCATGGGCGCGGTCATCACCGCGTTGCTGTTCTCGATCGGCAAGCGGCTGATCGGCCTGTACCTGGGCAACAGCGCCGTGGCCTCGTCGTACGGGGCCGCGGGCTCGGTGGTGGCGTTGATGCTATGGGTGTACTACTCGGCACAGATTTTCTTTTTCGGCGCGGAACTGACGCGTCAGTACGCGCTGCAGTTCGGCAGCCTGCGCGGCAAGCCGGCGGAGAAGCTGGCGGAATAACTTGCCGAACCAGGGGGCCACAAACCCGGAGCGGTGCCCAAAACCGGTAAAATAGCGCCCCATTCCCTTCGCGTGCCCGCAGAGCCCGGCCCCGCCATCGCCTGCGGGCGCTGCCGGCCCTGGCCCGGCCGCCCGCCGGGCCATCCAATATTTGCCAGTCAAACTCCGCTGCCGTGAGCTCGCTCGTTTCTGAAATTGCGCGTCGACGCACCTTTGCCATCATCTCCCACCCCGATGCGGGCAAGACCACCCTGACCGAAAAGCTGCTGTGGTTTGGCGGCGCCATCCAGGTCGCGGGCGAAGTGCGCGCGCGCAAGGCCGACCGTCACGCCACCTCGGACTGGATGGAGCTGGAAAAGCAGCGCGGCATCTCGGTGACCTCGTCGGTGATGCAGTTCCCCTACCGCCGGGAGACTGCCGATGGCAAGGCGCAGGAGAACATTGTCAACCTGCTCGACACTCCGGGCCACGAGGACTTCTCTGAAGACACCTACCGCACGCTGACCGCGGTGGACTCCGCGGTGATGGTGATCGACTCGGTCAACGGCGTGGAAGCGCAGACCATCAAGCTGCTCAACGTCTGCCGCCTGCGTGATACGCCCATCCTCACCTTCATCAACAAGCTCGACCGCGAAGGCCGTTCGCCGATCGAGCTGCTCGACGAGATCGAGGAGGTGCTGCAGATCCAGTGCGCGCCGATGACCTGGCCGATCGGCATGGGCAAGGCCTTCCGCGGGGTGTACCACCTGATCGACGACAAGGTGCAGCTGTTCGATCCGCACGGCGAGAAGGGCACGGCCGCGATCCTGGACGGGCTGGACAACCCGGAGCTGGACCGCATCCTGGGCAGCCAGGCCGAAGAGCTGCGCATCGAGATCGAGCTGGTGCGCGGTGCCTCGCACACCTTCGACAAGGATGCGTTCCTCAATGGCAAGCAGACCCCGGTCTACTTCGGTTCGGCCATCAACAACTTCGGCGTGCAGTCGCTGCTGGATGCGCTGTGCGAGCTGTCGCCGCCGCCACTGGCGCGCAACACGGATTCGCGCGTGGTTGAACCGCAGGAGCCCAGGTTCACCGGCTTCGTCTTCAAGATCCAGGCCAATATGGACCCGCGCCACCGCGACCGCATCGCTTTCGTGCGCGTGTGCTCGGGCCGTTTCGAGCGCGGCATGAAGCTGCTGCACGTGGCCGCCGGCAAGACTGTGGCGATCAACAACGCCATTACCTTCATGGCGCAGGACCGCAACACCACAGAGCAAGCCTATGCCGGCGACATCATCGGCGTGCCCAACCACGGCACCATCCGCCTGGGCGATGTCTTCACCGAGGGCGAGCCGCTCAAGTTCACCGGCATCCCGTCGTTCGCGCCGGAGTTCTTCCGCCGCGCGCGCCTGAACAACCCGCTCAAGGTCAAGCAGCTGCAGAAGGGTTTGCAGCAGCTGGCCGAGGAGGGCGCCACGCAGATGTTCCGCCCGCTCGCCTCTAACGACCTGGTGCTGGGCGCGGTCGGTATCCTGCAGTTCGATGTTGTCGCGCACCGGCTCGAGCATGAGTACGGCGTCGATGCCATTTTCGAATCGCATGAATGCGCGACCGCGCGCTGGCTCAAGGGCGCGCCCGCGGAGATCGAGAAGCTGATCGCCAAGGCGGGGCATAACGTGGCGCTGGATGGCGCGGGCGACCATGTCTATCTGGCGCCGAGCATGGTGAACCTGCGGCTGACCCAGGAGCGGTTCCCGGAGCTGCAGTTCCTGGAGACGCGCGAGATCGTGTGATCGCGTATTGAAGCTGGAATGCAAAACGGCTCGCATTGGCGAGCCGTTTTGCTATCTGAAGATTTGCTTCCCTCCCCAATTGCATGGGAGCGGGGAGCACGTATCAGCGTGGTTTCGCCTCAGTACGCCAGCGACGCCTGGATATAGAACGTGCGCGGCATCCCCACATACTTGCCGGCATTGTTGTCCGTCGAGCGCGTGAAATAGCGCTTGTCGAATACGTTCTTCACCCCAACCGCCACCTTGAGGTTCTGCGCCGACTTGCCGAAGTCATAGCCCAGCCGCATGTTCAGCAGTGCATAACCCGGGATATCGCCCAGCGCCCCGTTTGCGCTTTCCGCCGTCTGGTAGTTGGTCGACGTGCTCGGATCGCCCGGCGAATGCTGCTTCGACTGCGCAAAGCCATCGACATTGAGCGCCCAGCGGTTGCGCGCATAGCGCATGCCTACGGTGGCCACGTGGCGCGAATAGAACGGCAGGTCGCGCCCGGCGAAGTTGCCCTGGTTGTAGGTAGCTTCGGTGAAGGTGTAGGTCGCGTACGCCGACAGGCCGGCCAGCGACTTGTCGAGCGCGCCGAAGTCATAGCGCAGCGACGATTCCACGCCGCGGTGGGTGGTGGCGCCGAGGTTGGTCCATGCATCCGGCGCGCCGCCGGTGCCGCCGCGCAGCTGCAGCTCGTCGTCGAAGTCGATATTGAACAGGGTCAGCTCGCCGCCCCAGCCATTGGCGTTGAAGTGCGTGCCGACCTCATACGTCTTGGCCTTCTCGGGCGTCAGGCCATTGGTGGTCTGCGCGATCTGGAAATACTGCAGCGGGCCGAACGACACGCCGGCGTTGGCGAACAGCTTCCACTGGTCGCTGACGTGGTACATCACCGCCAGCGACGGCAGCGGCTCATTGGACGAGACATCGTTGCGCGCGCCGGTGAAGTTGTCGGTCACGTACGACCGGATGAACTCGTAGCGCAGGCCCGGCGTGATGGTCCAGCTGCCGATGTTGATGGTGTCGTCGATATAGACCGCATTGGCGGTGGTGCCGCCCGTGCGCGACTGGTACACCGGCGACGGCAGCATGGTGGGATCGATGGTGCCCGGGGTGTAGAACAGCGTGCGCGATGCCTTTTCGTCGCTGGCTTCGCGCAGAAAGCGGTAGCCGACGCTGACCTCGTGGCTCATGCTCTCGCCGCGGAACAGCTGCGAGTAGCGCGGCTCGATCGCGAACGTATGGTAGTTGCGCGGGGCCGCGGTCAGGCGGCGCAGGTTGGCCTGCGCGCCGGTGCCTTGCTGCTCGATATTGCTGCCGCGGAAGCTGTCGGTGTAGTACGTCAGCACCTCGAACTTGCGATTGTTGTCATTGTGGCTGTACTTCAGGCTGAAGTCGCTGCGGCGGCCGTCGAAATTGTCGTAGGGCCGCACCGACTGGAACGGGTCGGCCGCATACTGGGCCGAAGTCAGGCCGCCGGGCATGCCAGCCCTGCCCTCGTAGTAGTGGAAGGCCGCGCTCAGTTCATCGGTCTTCGAGATCCGGTACGCGCCCTTGAGCATCAGGTCGTCGATATTGACGTGGTCGTTGCTCTCGCGATAGCCGTTGCCATGGATGCCCGAGTACAGCAGCGCGCCGCCCAGGCCATTGTCGTTGGTGCCGCCGATGAATGCGCTCGGGTTGGTCTTGACGCTGCCGCCATGGCTATAGATGTCGGTCGATACTGACGCATCGGCCGCGAAGGTACTCGGGATCGGGCGCGTCACGAAGTTGATGATGCCGCCCACGTTCTGCGGGCCATAGCGCACCGAGCCGGCGCCGCGCACCACGTCGATGGTTTCCAGGTTGCCAAGCGACAGCGGCGCCATCGACAGCTGCGGCTGGCCGTAAGGCGCCACCGCCAGCGGAATGCCGTCCATCAGGATGGTCGAGCGCGGCGACAGGCGCGAGGTCAGCCCGCGCACGCCCACGTTGAGCGACACATCGCTGCCGCCGGTGCCGTTGTTCTCCTGCACCTGCACGCCAGGAATGCGGCGCAGCACGTCGCGCACATTGTTGGCGCCGGCTTCCTGGAAGGTCTCTCGGTCGACGATGGTACGCGCGCCGGGATGCTCCAGCACCTTGGCCTCGCTGGCATTTTCCAGCCAGTTGCCGACCACCGTGACGGTGTTCAGCGTGGCTTCGGGGTTGGCGGCAGGCGCGGCGGTTGCGGTGGCGGCAACAGGTGCGGGATCAGCGGCGTGGGCCGGCAGGGCGGCAAGCTGGGCGAACAGCAGGGCGGCGCCGACGGCACCCCCGGAAAGGCGGAAAGCGGGCTGCAAGATGAGATTCCTGAAAAGCAGCGCGTTCCGCAAGCCTGGGAGGGACGTCGTGGGCGGCCGCGCCAATGGGCCGCGATTATAAATGCGAGTGATTCTCAGAAGCGAGACGGCCAGCACCCGGCGCCGGGCATTGTGGTTTCCGTGCATCAATGTGCAGACATTCAGACGCCTGAAAGAGATGAATTTCCGACATTGTTTCCGGCGGGTGTGCGCATGTGGGCATCTGTATGCAGGTATTCAGCAAGCGCTTTAGAATCTTGCCTTTGTGCATCGCAACGCTGGCGTGGCGTCCTCAACGGCACGGCGGCGCTGGTCGGTGCGCAGCAATCTCCGCCTCCTTCCCGCATCCATGTCTTCCCCTGCCACCATCCGGGCCGCCGCGCCGGACAGCGTCTTCGGCGACGCCGTTTTCCGCCGTTACTGGTTCGCACGCCTGTGCACCACGATTGGCTACCAGATCTTTACGGTGGCGGTCGGCTGGCAGATGTATGACCTGACCCGCGACCCGCTGATGCTAGGCATGGTCGGGCTGGTGCAGTTCCTGCCGTCGGTGGTGCTGATCCTGATGTCGGGGCACGTGGCCGACCGCTTTGACCGGCGCCGCATCGTGCGCACCTGCCAGGCGATCGAGGCGTTGCTGGCCGCTGGCATGGCCGTGGCCAGCCAGACCGGCTGGATCGACAGCCATCACATCTTTGTCTTCGTCGCGCTGATCGGCGCCACGCGCGCGTTCGAGACCCCTACGCTGCAGGCGCTGCTGCCCAGCGTGGTGACGCCGCGCCAGTTGCCGCGCGCTGTGGCGCTGGCCAGTTCCGCCGGGCAGGCCGCCATCATCATCGGCCCGGCCATCGGCGGCTTTGCCTACGTGGCCGGGCCGGGCGTGGTCTATGGGCTGAGTGCCACGCTCTTTGCCATTGCCGCCGTGCTGGTAAGCGGCATCACGCTGCGCCAGGCCGCGCAGCGCCTGACGGCGCCGGTCAGCGTGCGCACGGTGTTTGCCGGGTTTGCCTATATCCGCAGCCGCCCGGTGCTGCTGGGCGCGATATCGCTGGACCTGTTCGCGGTGCTGCTGGGCGGCGCCGTGGCGCTGCTGCCGATCTACGCGCGCGACATCCTGCACACCGGGCCGTGGGGCCTGGGGCTGCTGCGTTCGTCGCCAGCAGTCGGCGCGCTGGTGATGGCGCTGTGGCTGGCGCGCCATCCGCTGAACCGGCGCGCCGGGCGCATCATGTTCGGCGCGGTGGCGCTGTTCGGGGTGGCTACCGTGGTGTTCGGCGTATCGACCTGGCTGCCGCTGTCGATGGTGGCGCTGGTGGTGCTGGGGGCGTCGGACATGATCAGCGTGGTGGTGCGCTCCACGCTGGTCCAGCTCGACACCCCGGACGACATGCGCGGGCGCGTGGGCGCCGTCAATTCGGTGTTTATCGGCGCCTCGAACCAGCTGGGCGAGTTCGAGTCCGGCGTCACCGCGGCATTGCTGGGCCCGGTGGGCGCGGTGATCCTGGGCGGCGTCGGCACGCTGCTGGTGGTGGCGCTGTGGATGCGCTGCTTTCCTGCGCTGGCCTCGCGCGACCGGCTGCACGATCATCCGGCCTGAGCCATTGCCGGGGCAGGGCAGGGAGCGTACCCGTTTCTGCGTCCCCTGCCGATGTCCGGAGGCGGTATCGCCGACCCGCCTTCGCCAACTTTCGTCGCTGAAAGTTGAGCCGCACAGCTGGCCTGCCGCCCCGGGCCTGGCCTGGCTGCCCCCTGGTCCCTCCCTTGCTCGGATTTTTCTGATCCATCGCCAGCCTTGATCCCACAAGGCCTGGCGCGCCGGCACGCAACCGCGTGCCCGCAGTCGCCGGAAACCAAATCCCGCCTTGCTTGTCCCCTTCACTGTATTGCCGTGCCGGCATTGTCAGTGATCGTCTGACATCGCACCCGCAATATTCGGCAATTTGTCATGCAGGAAATTTTCCGCCAGCCGCCTGGATGCGGCCCTGGCAGCCCGCCGCTGCGCGCAGAAACGGGTACGCAGCACCGCCTCTCTCCTCCATAACAACCGCCAACGGAGCCGCTCCCATGGACCTGAACTTCATCGATGCCAATAAGCTGGAGGCGGGCTGGACCTACCTGGTCCAGTTCGCCATCAACCAGGGCATGAACTGCCTGGCAGCCATCCTGATCCTGATGGCCGGCTGGTGGCTGTCCGCCCGCGTGGCCCGGGCGGCCCGGCGCGCACTCAGCGGCACGCACGTGGACGAGACCATGCGCCCGCTGCTGGCCAACGCGCTGCAATGGATGGTGCGCGTGCTGACCATCGTGCTGGTGCTGTCGCAGTTCGGGGTGCAGACCGCGAGCATCATCGCCATGCTGGGCGCCGCGGGCCTGGCCATCGGGCTGGCGCTGCAGGGCACGCTGCAGAACATTGCCGCCGGCATCATGCTGGTGCTGCTGCGGCCGTTCCGCGTAGGCCAGTACATCGATGCGCAGGGGGTGGCCGGCACCGTGCGCGAGACCGGCCTCTTCATGACGGAGCTGACCACCTTCGACGGCGTCTGCCTGCGCGTGCCCAACGGCAAGCTGTGGGGCAGCGCCATCACCAACTACAGCGAGAACGCCACGCGGCGCGCTGACATCGAAGCCACGGTGACCTTCGGCAGCGATGTGCAGCGCAGCCTGGAAGCGCTGCGCGCGATGCTCGCGCGCGAGCCGCGCCTGCTGGCCGACCCCAAGCCCGAGACCATGGTGGTCAACTACACGCAGCAGGGCATCACGCTGAACGTGCGCTACTGGACCTCGAACGACGACTACTGGAACGTGCGTTTCGCGTTCTATGAGCGCATCAAGCACGTGCTGGAACAGGCCGGCAGCAAGCTGGCGGTGCCGATCCAGGAATTGCACGTGCCGGGCGCCGCCTCAGTGCCGGGCGCGGTGAAGGTGGCCGACAGCGCTCCATCGGCGGGCGCGCCGCACCCGGCTGGCGCGGCTCCGCGCCAGCCGGTGCGGCACCTGGGCTAGTCGTGTCCTGTTCCGCAAATACCTTGCCATGAAATTCTGGCTGGCTATCTACGGAACAGGGCACTAACCCTGCACGGGCGCGTTGCCCCGGTTGTTTTCGTCGCCCTCGTCCGAAAACAGCGTGCAGGCGCCGCTTTCCGCAGTGCTGACGTGGCGGCGGAAGGTGGCGAACAGGTCGCGGCCCACGCCATGGCGATTGGCGCTCAGGTCCGGACGCGCAGGCGCGCGCGCCTGCCATTCGTTATCCGGCACCAGCACGTCGAGTACGCCCGCGGGCGCATCCACGCGCATCATGTCGCCGCTGCGCACGCGCCCGATCGCGCCCCCGTGCAGCGCCTCGGGGCAGACATGGATGGCTGCCGGCACCTTGCCCGACGCGCCCGACATGCGCCCGTCAGTCACCAGCGCCACATGGAAGCCGCGGTCCTGCAGCACTGTCAGCGTAGGTGTGAGCTTGTGCAGCTCGGGCATGCCGCACGAGGCCGGGCCCTGCCACGGCAGCACCGCGACGAAGTCGCGCTCCAGCTCGCCGCGCTTGAAGGCGTGCAGCACATCGTCCTGATGCGCGAACACGATCGCCGGTGCCTCCACCACCTGGTGCTCGGCCTTGACCGCCGAGGTCTTGATCACCGCGCGGCCCAGCTTGCCGTCCAGCACCTTGATGCCGCCGTCCGGGGCAAAGGGCGCGTCGGCGCCGCGCACGATGCTGTCATCGAGCGGCGCGGCCGGGCCGTCGATCCACGTCAGCTTGCCGTCGCGCAGCACGGGTTCGCGCGTGTAATCCTGCAGCCCGCGGCCTACGATGGTGGTCACGTCGTCATGCACCAGGCCCAGCGACAGCAGCCCGCGGATCACCACGGGCAGCCCGCCGGCGGCCTGGAACTGGTTCACGTCGGCCTTGCCGTTCGGGTACACGCGCGCCAGCAGCGGCACCACTGCCGAGAGCTCGTCAAAGTCGCCCCAGCCCAGCACGATGCCGGCCACGCGCGCCATCGCGATCAGGTGCAGCGTGTGGTTGGTGGAGCCGCCGGTGGCGAGCAGCCCGACGATGCCGTTGACGAAGGCGCGCTCGTCCAGCACCTCGGCCACCGGCGTATAGCGCTCGCCGCCGTGCACGAGCTTCAGCGCCTGGCGCGCGGCCTCGCGCGTGAGCGCTTCGCGCAGCGGTGTGTTGGGGTTGACGAAGGCCGTGCCCGGCAGGTGCAGGCCCATCATTTCCATCAGCATCTGGTTGGAATTGGCGGTGCCGTAGAAGGTGCAGGTGCCGGGGCCGTGGTAGGAGCGGGTCTCGGCCTCGAGCAGTTCCTTGCGGCCGATCTTGCCTTCGGCGTAGCGCTGGCGCGTTTGCGCCTTTTCGTCGTTGCTGATGCCGGTGGTCATCGGTCCGCCCGGCACGAACACGGCCGGCAGGTGGCCGAACGACAGCGCGCCCATCACCAGGCCAGGCACGATCTTGTCGCACACGCCCAGGTACAGCGCGGCATCGAACATCTGGTGCGACAGCGCCACGGCCGCAGCCAGCGCGATCACGTCGCGCGAGAACAGCGACAGGTCCATGCCGTCCTGGCCCTGCGTGACGCCGTCGCACATCGCGGGCGTGCCGCCGGCAAACTGCGCGGTGCCGCCGGCTTCGAGCGCCGCTTCCTTGAGCCACTGCGGGAAAGCCGCCAGCGGCTGGTGCGCCGACAGCATGTCGTTGTACGCCGAGACGATCGCCAGGTTGGGCCGCTCGTCGGCCTTCAGCCGGATCTTCGCGGCGTCCGGCATGGCAGCCACCGCATGGGCCAGGTTGGTACAGGAAAGCTGCGCGCGTTCGACCTTCTGCCCGGCCATGGCGCGGGTGCGGTCAAGGTACGCCTGGCGCGAGGCGGCGCTGCGGGAGACGATGCGGGCGGTGACCCGCTCGAGCACTGGATGGCGTGGCATGGGGTTCTCCTGCGGGGGAGCTTCCAGCCTAGCGCACTTTGCCGCGTACCGCACGGTGCACCAGCCGGTGCACGCAGAAACGGGTACGCTTTGGGCCCAGGCCATGAATTTGCCGCGGCATGTGCCGCGGCCTGCGCCTCGCCAAGCGGGGGCGAGTCACGTAAACTTGCCACAATGCAAACCCGCCCATGGCGGGTCCTCAACCGCACAAGGAGTCCCAGGGTGAGCATGCCTGATTTCGACATGGTGCTGTTCGGCGGCACCGGCGACCTGGCGCGGCGCAAGCTGCTGCCTTCCCTGTTTGATGCGCACCACGCGGGCCTGCTGCATCCGGCCGCGCGCATCCTCGCCACCGGCAGCCAGCCGCTCTCGACCGCGGACTACCTCTCCTCGCTGGAGCAGACCGTGCGCCCCGGGCTGGCCCATGCGCCGCCCGAGTCATGGGACAAGTTCTGCGCGCGCATTGTCTACGTGCAGGCCGACGCACGCGTGCCAGCGCATTTCGATGCGCTGGCGGAGCAGGTGCTGGCACGCAAGCCGGAAGTGGTGGTGTGCTACCTCGCCACCGCGCCGCACCTGTTCGTGTCGATCTGCGAGCAGCTGGCACGCACCGGCCTGAATACGCGCCATGCGCCGAACGTGCGCATCGTGCTGGAAAAACCGCTGGGGCATGATCTCGAATCGAACGAGGCGATCAACTCCGCAGTGGCGAAGTACTTTGCCGAAGAACAGATCTACCGCATCGACCATTACCTGGGCAAGGAGTCGGTGCAGAACCTGATGGCGATCCGCTTCGGCAACGCGCTGTTCGAGCCGCTGTGGCGGCGCGAGTGGGTGCAGGACGTGCAGATCACCATCGCCGAAGAGCTGGGCGTGGAAACGCGCGGCGACTTCTACGACCGCACCGGAGCGCTGCGCGACATGGTGCAGAACCACTTGCTGCAGCTCTTGTGCATGGTGGCGATGGAGCCGCCGGCCAGCCTCAGCGAAGATGCCATCCGCGACGAGAAGATCAAGATCCTGAAGGCGCTCAAACCGATCACGCCGCAGGACGTGGCCGAGAAGACCGTGCGCGGCCAGTACCGCTCCGGTGCCATCGGCGGCAAGCCGGTGCCGGGCTACCTGGAAGAAGCGGGCATCGCGCCCGACAGCCGCACCGAGACCTTTGTCGCGATCAAGGCCGAGATCGCCAACTGGCGCTGGGAAGGCGTGCCGTTCTACCTGCGCACGGGCAAGCGCATGCAGTCCCGCGTGGCCGAGATCGTGATCCATTTCCGCGATGTGCCACATGCGATCTTCCCGCGGCCGCTGACGCTGTCGCCGCAGAACCGGCTGGTGATCCAGCTGCAGCCGGAAGAGAGCATCCGCCTGTACTGCCTGGTCAAGCAGCCTGGCGACACGCTGGAGCTGACGCCGACCTCGCTCGACCTGGACTTTGCCAACTCGTTCAAGGTGCGCCGCGCCGGCGCCTATGAACGGCTGCTGCTCGATGTGATCCGCGGCCGGCTGGGCCTGTTCGTGCGCCGTGATGAACAAGTGCAGGCCTGGCGCTGGGTCGAACCCATCGTCGACACCTGGGAGGCCAGCACCGTGCCGCCCAAGCCCTATACCGCCGGCACCTGGGGGCCGGCCGCGTCGTCGGCGCTGATGTCGCGCGACGGCGGGCTGTGGCACGAGGAAGCCTGAGCCATGCGCTCGCGGAATCGAAAAGGAAACCATCATGCGCCTGTTTGAACATCCCACCCCGATGGACCAGGCCGAGGCGCTGGCCATCTCCATCGGCAATGCGCTGGAGCTGGCCATCCGCGTCAAGGGCTGGGCGGTGCTGGCGGTCTCGGGCGGACGCTCGCCGGTGGCGATGTTCGAGCGGCTGCGCCACCGTCACGTGCGCTGGGAAGCGGTGACCATCACGCTGGTCGACGAGCGCGTGGTGCCGCCCGACCACGCGGACAGCAACGCCGCCCTGGTGCGCGCGCACCTGCTGCGCGAGGCCGCTGCCAGCGCCGCCTTCATACCGCTGATTGCCGATGCGCAGGACGTTGCCGCGCCGGCACAGGCGGTGGCGCGTGCCAACAGCGCATTCCGCCAGCCCGACGTGGTGGTGCTGGGCATGGGCGAAGACGGCCATACCGCCTCGCTGTTCCCGGATGCGCCCGAACTGCAGAGCGCGCTGAGCGAGCCGCAGCCCGGCTACGTGATCACGCACCCGTCAGTCGCGCCGCATGCGCGCATCACGCTGAACCTGGCGGCGCTGCTGGCCGCCGAACGCGTGTTCTTGTCAGTGTCCGGCGCGGCCAAGGCCGAGGTGCTCGAACGCGCGCTGCAGGGCCCTGCGCCGTCGTTGCCGGTCAGCCTGGTGCTGTCACGGCACCGGCACGGGCTTGACGTGTTCAAGACCTGACAGACCTGATTCCCAAGGGGAGCGATACCCGACGCCATGGCCACCACTGCATCCTCCTGCGCTGACTTTCCCCGCCTGCTCGGCGATGTGGGCGGCACCAACGTGCGCTTTGCACTGGAAACCGCACCAATGCGGATCGGTCCGGTGACCGCGCTGAAGGTGGCCGATTTCCCGTCGCTCGAAGCGGCGCTGCGCCAATACCTCGACGGACTTGCCGCGTCGGGCAAGCCCGTGCCGCGCCACGCGGCGATCGGCCTGGCCAACCCGGTGACCGGCGACCAGGTCCGGCTGACCAACCACAACTGGTCGTTCTCGATCGACGGCATGCGGCGCGCACTCGGGCTGCAGACCCTGGTGGCCATCAACGACTTCACCGCGCTGGCGCTGGCCTTGCCGCACCTGCCTGCCGACGGGCTGGTGCCGGTGCGTGCCGGCACCGCGGTGCCCACCGCGCCGCTCGCGCTGGTCGGGCCGGGCACCGGGCTGGGCGTTTCCGGCCTGGTGCCGGCGCCGGGCGGACCAGCCGTGGCGCTGGCAGGTGAAGGCGGCCATATCGAACTGATGCCCGACACTGACGACGAATGGGTCGCCTGGCGCGCCGCTCATCGCAATGTCGGCCGCGTCTCGGCGGAGCGGCTCCTGTGCGGCAGCGGCCTGTCGCATATCCATGCCGCGCTGGCCGCAGAAATGGGTACGCTTTTGCTCGCGCCGCTGCTGCCCGAGCAAGTCACCACCGGCGCCTTCGAGCGCCACGACCCGCTGTGCCAGCGCGCCATGGCGGTGTTCTTCGGCCTGCTGGGCTCGGTTGCGGCCGACATCGCCCTGGTGCTGGGCGCACGTGGCGGGGTCTACCTGGGCGGCGGCATCGTGCCACGCTTCGTGTCTGCGCTGCAGGCCTCGGCCTTTGCCGAGCGCTTCGTCGCCAAGGGCCGCATGCGCGGCTGGCTGGAGGCCGTGCCGGTCCATGTCATCACCGCCAGCCACCCCGCGCTGCCGGGACTGGCGCGCGCACTGGCCGAGCGGCTCGACAGCTCCGGCGGGAACGCATAGCCATGCGCGTGCTGCTGGTGGAGGACGACGCCATGATCGGCGACAGCGTCAAGCTGGCGCTGCGCCAGGAAGGCTTTACCGTCGACTGGGTGCGCGACGGCGACGCGGGCCTGGCCGCGGCCAGCACCGCGCAGCACGGCCAGGCTTGCTATGACCTGATCCTGCTTGACCTTGGCCTGCCGCGGCGCCCGGGCCTCGACGTCCTGCGCACCTTGCGCGCGCGCGGCGTGCCGACGCCGGTGCTGATCCTGACCGCGCGCGATGCCGTCGCGGACCGTGTCGCGGGGCTCAATGCCGGCGCAGATGATTACCTGGTCAAGCCCTTTGACCTGCAGGAACTGGCGGCGCGCATGCATGCGCTGGCGCGCCGCGCCGCCGGCCGGGCGGAACCGCTGGTCAGCTACGGTGACATCGTGCTCAACCCCACTACCCGCGAGGCCACCCACCGCGGCGAGCCGGTGCGGCTGTCGGCGCGCGAGTTCGCGCTGCTGTCCGCGTTGATGGCGCGTCCCGGCAAGGTCTGGTCGGTGCCGCAGCTGCAGGAGCGGCTGTACGGCTGGGACGATGAAGTCGGCAGCAATACCGTCGAGGTGTATATCCACGCGCTGCGCAAGAAGTTCGGCGCGGCGCTGATCCGCAATATCCGCGGTGTGGGCTATGTGCTGCCGCGCCTGGACGGGGAAGCATCGTCCGCGGGCGAAGGAGACCCCCCCTGATGCGCTCCATCCAGCGAACCCTGCTGTGGTGGCTGGCCGCGGGCCTGCTTGCCGGCATCGCCGTCGCCACGGGGCTGATCTACGGGCAGGCGCGGCAGGAAGCCAATGCGCTGTTCGACTACCAGATGAAGCAGATGGCCGCGGCATTGCCCAGCCAGTTTGCCGACCCGGTGGCGCCGCCGTTTCTGGGCGCGCCCGGCGACCTGACGCACGCCGACGAGGATGTGGTCATCCACATCTGGGACGGCTCCGGCCGCAGCCTGTACCTGTCGCATTCGCACCCGGCGCTGCCCGCGCGTGCGGAGCTGGGCTTTTCCAACGTGACCACGCAGGAGGGCGAATGGCGCCTGTACAGCATGCAGCTTGGACCCACCGTGGTGCAGATCGCGCAGCCGATGAGCGCTCGGCGTACGCTGGCCGCGCGCATGGCGCTGCGCACCGTGGCGCCGCTGCTGTTGCTGCTGCCGTTGCTGGGCTGGCTGGTGTGGATGGCGGTGGGGCGCGGCCTGCGCCCGCTGCGCGAAATCGCCACCGAGGTGCGCGCGCGCGACGCCAACACGCTGGCGCCGCTGGCCGTGCGCCAGATGCCCGACGAGATCGCTCCGCTGAGCGCGGCGCTGAACCAGCTGCTGGCGCGGCTCTCGCACGCCATCGACACGCAGCGCGCCTTCGTGGCAGATGCCGCGCACGCCCTGCGCACGCCGCTGGCAGCGCTGCAGCTGCAGGCACAGCTGGTGGAGCGCGCCGACAACGGCGCAGCGCGTGACGAAGCGATCGGCAAGCTGCGCCAGGGACTGGAGCGGCTGACCCACTTGGTCACCCAGCTGTTGACGCTGGCACGGCAGGAACCGGGCGCAGCCATGCCCCGGCACGAACCGGTGGCGCTGCACCAACTGGCCGCAAGCGTGGTCGCGGACATGGCGCAGGCCGCGCTGGACCGCAATATCGACCTTGGGCTGGACGGCAGCGAGGACACATCGCCGGCGGTGGTGCGGGGCGATGCGGATGCGTTGCGCATCCTGCTGACCAATCTGCTGGATAACGCGCTGGCTTATATCCCTGCCGGAAGCCATATCGATGTGCTGGTGGGTCGCAGCGCCGATGGACGTGCCGTTGAACTGGTGGTCAGCGACAACGGGCCGGGGATCCCCGCTGAAGAGCGTGCGCGCGTGTTTGACCGGTTCTATCGGGTGGCAGAAGCGCCGACCGGTGGCAGCGGGCTGGGGCTCGCCATCGTGGCCGAGATCGCGCAGTCGCATGGGGCGCGGGTGGTGCTGGAGGACGCGGGGCCGGGGTTGCGGGTGAGGGTGGTGTTTGGGGCCGGGTAGGTCTTAGCTGCTGGTTGGGCTGTTGTCGCGCTTGGCGGGCGGGCTGTTTGGCTTGTTGCTATGCGGTCGCTTGTACCATTGGCCAATGCAAAAGCTTCCTCCTCACCCCACCGACGTCAACACCCCCTCCCCCGCAAAATGCCGCCGCGCATTCTCCAGGAACAGCGTCACGGACGCCGTGATGGCTTCCGGCGACCAGCCGGCGACATGCGGGGTCAGCACAACGTTGGGGCAGTCGAACAATGCCACCGGCGGCGCCGGCTCGCTCTCATAGACATCCAGCCCCGCCCCCCCCAGCTTGCCGGCGCGCAGCGCTGAAGCCAGCGCCTCGGTATCCACCACGCTGCCGCGCGCGATATTGACGAGAAACCCGGCCGGCCCCAGCGCCGCCAGCACGCTTGCATCGACAAGGTGCCGCGTGCCCGCCCCGCCCGGTGTGGCGATCACCAGGTAGTCCGCCCAGGCGGCCAGCGCACCGATGCTGTCGAAGTACCGGTATCCGGCGTCCTCGCGCGGCATGCGATTGTGATAGCCGATCTCCAGGTCGAAGCCCTCGCCGCGCCGCGCGATGCGCCGGCCGATGGTGCCCAGCCCGACGATCCCCAGCCGCTTGCCCGAGACATTGGGCCGCAGCGGCAGCGCGGTGCGCCAGGTGCCTGCGCGCGTGGCCGCATCCAGCTGGGGCACGGCGCGCACGGTCGCCAGCAGCAGCGCGAAGGCATGGTCGGCCACGCAGCTGTCGTTGGTGCCGGCGCCGTTGGCCACGGCGATGCCGCGCGCGCGGGCGTGGGCCACGGCGATATTCTCGAAGCCCGCGCCCAGCGCGCACACCAGTTCCAGTGCCGGCATTGCGTCGATTTCCGCCGCGGTCAGGCCGGTGGAGCCGATGGTCAGTACTGCGCGGATCCGTTCGCCCTGCGTGGTGATCTGTGCGGCGCGGCTTTCAGCGTCCGGCGCGTAGAGGACCTCGAATCGTTCGGCAATGGCTTCGCGGTGGTGGGTGGCGACCTGGGTCAGGATCAGCAGCGTGGGCTTCATGGCGGGGACAGCGGAGTAGACGGTGGAGTCGGAGAAGGGTGACAGCGTGTTGGATGCACCTGGGTGTCCGTCACGCGGATAGCGGGCAGACGTCACATTCTAGCGCTGCGGCGTCGGGCTTGCCGAAGGCGACAGCGCGCGCGCAAGCACGCAGAAACGGGTACGCTTTGCCTGCGGCAGCGGGCTTTGCGGCCGGTCTTGCAGCGTGGAATATGCCTATAAACAAGGCTCGAACGCGTTTCCAGAAGGGCCGGCGGCGCCGTTCTGCCGGTCCCGGCGAGCCACGCAGAAACGGGTACGCTTTGCTGCCACGCCCCCCTCGCTGCCATGCCGGCACAACGCCATTGCGTATCATGCGTGTTCTCTTCCTCACTCGCGAAAGAATGGCATGCGCGCAATCGGCAACTTCCTCTGGTTCATCCTTGGCGGCCTGGTGATGGGCCTGGCCTGGTGGCTGGCCGGGCTGCTGGCCTTTATCTCGATCATCGGCATCCCCTGGGGCAAGGCCTGCTTCGTGATCGGCACTTTCACCTTCTTCCCGTTCGGCCAGCAGGCCATCAGCCGGCGCGAGCTGACCGGGCGCGACGATATCGGCACCGGCGCGCTGGGGCTGGTGGGCAATGTGCTGTGGTTTGTCTTTGCCGGCGTGTGGCTGGCCATCGGCCACGTGATGGCGGCGGTCGCCAATTTCGTGACCATCATCGGCATCCCGTTTGCGATCCAGCACCTGAAGCTGGCCGGCATTGCGCTGGCGCCGATCGGCCAGACTGTGGTCACCAATGAAGTGGCTGACGCCGCGCGCCGCGATGGCGCACGCGTGCAGGTCGACAACCTGCGCCGCTGAAGGATCAGGCGCCGGCGTCTTCGGCGCCGTCTTCGTCCTGCTGGCCGGCGTGCGCGACCAGCCGGTCGAGCAGGCTGCCCAGCAGCGCCTGTTCGGTATCGCTCAGGCAGCCGAAGATCTCCGCATTGCGCTTGGCGATCATCGCGATCGCCTGCCGGTGCAGCGGCTTGCCCTGTGCGGTCAGTGACAGCACCACGCCGCGCCCGTCGGCCTCGCTGGCCTCCTTGCTGACCAGCCCGCGTGCCACCAGCGCCTGCGCCGAACGGCTGGCCTGGCCCTTGGTCAGGTTGGCGCGCTGCGCGAGCTCGTTGACCGACAGCGGCGCAAAGGCGCCGATCGCCGCCAGGCAGCGGCCCTCGCTGAGCAGCAGGCCGCATTGCTCCAGGTAGGCGGCGGCGCTGTCCTTGTCGCTGAGCTTGTTGACCTGGTGCAGGCGGTAGGTCAGGAACTGGTCTAGGCGTGGCTGTGGCTTCATGGCGTGTCCTGGTCAGGCGTCGGCTTTGTAGAGCCTTGTGTTCCCTGTTGCCGGCTGTGCGCCTCGGCTTCGTCGATCAGCGCGAGCACCGGCGCCAGCGCGTCCTGCCGGCTCATCAGGCCCAGGCACACCATCGCCAGTAGCAGCGGGGTGCGCGCTTCGCCGGCACGGCCCATGGCCTCGCACAGGCGGGTGTAGGCGAGGTCGAGGTCTTCAGCTTGCATGGCCGGCTCCGGTTTGCATCAGGGGGGCAAGGGTGGCGCGCACGGCGTCCCATGACGGTTCGCGCCAGCGTGCCAGTACATAGCCATCGGGGCGGATGAGGTAGAGCGTGCCGGGTCGTGCGCCGTAGCGGGCGTGGGCCTGGGCTGCTACGTCGGCCAGCGCCGTGGCGCCGGCCATGTTGGCTCCGGTGACCACCACGTGTGCCTGCATGGCGTCCGGATGCGCGTGCGCGAACGCGGCCAGCGGCTCGGGCAGCGTGGGCGCATCGCTGAAGTACAGCAACGTGAACCGTTGCCCGAAGCATTGGGTGAGGTGTGCGACTTCGTCGGGGCCAGCCACGCGCATTTCCGGCGCAGGCATGCCGGGTGCGGCGCCAGGGCAGTCGTCGCCAAAATCGCTGGGACCGTTCAGCGCCGAATCCGTATAGGCAATCGGCGCCGACTGCCGCGGATTGATCAGCGAACGCACCGCGGGCTCGTGCTGCGCCAGCCGCAGCGTGGCCTCGCGCATCAGCCGGAAGGCGAAGTCGGGCGGTGCCATGAACTCGGTGCTCTTGGCGCCGTAGGCAATGTTCTGCCGCGTGGCATGCACGCGCTCGGTCGAATAGGAATCGAGCAGGCTGTCGGGCGCCTGGCCGCGCAGCACCCAAGCCAGCTTCCAGGCCAGGTTGCCGGCATCGTCCAGCCCGGAGTTGAGCCCGCGCACGCCAAAGATCGGCACCAGGTGCGCGGCGTCGCCGGCGAACAGCACGCGGCCGTGGCGGTAGTCCTGCAAGGTCAGGCACTTGGCGTTGTAGATGGAGATCCACAGCGGCCGCCACGGCGCGGTTTCGCCGATCATGTCGAGGTGGCTCTGCACGCGCGGCAGCACGTTTTCCGGCTTGACGGCTTCGTCGGGGTCTTCGTCGTCGCGGATCTGGTAGTCGATGCGCCAGACGTCGTCAGGCTGGCGGTGCATCAGGATGGTCGATCCGGGGTTGGAGGGCGGGTCGAACCAGGCCAGCCGCTCCACCTCGCGCCGCGTCTTCTGCACGATATCGACGATCACGTAGCGGCCTTCGTACTGGGTGCCTTCCATGCGCAGGCCCAGTTGCTCGCGCACGGTGCTGCGCCCGCCGTCGCAGGCCACCAGCCATTGCGCGTCGACCTGCACCACGCCTGCGCCGGTCTGGATCTCGGCCACGACGCCGCTGCCGTGCTGGCGCACTGCCTGCACGCGCGCGCCGAAGCGCACATCCGCCGGTGCGGCGCCGCGCAGCGCGGCGTCGTGGGCGAAGGCCTCCAGGTAGTACTGCTGGATATTGACCATCGGCGCGAAGCGCTCGCCGGGCTCGCTAGGCATGCGGAAATGCAGCACCTCGGCATCGCGGTAGTAGCTACGCCCGCCCACCCACGGCAGGCCGGTGTCGACGGTGGAGCGGTCCGCGCCCACCCAGCCGAGGATTTCCAGGGAACGCCGCGCCATACAGATGGCCCGGCTGCCGGCGCAGTAGCCGTCGTCGGCTTCCACCACCAGCGAGGCAATGCCCTGGCGCGCCAGCAGCGCGGCCAGCGTCAGGCCGACCGGGCCGCCGCCGGCAATCAGTACCGGCACGCGCTGCGGCCATGGGCGCGATGATGAGGGCGGGGGTGCCGGCGGCACGGCCGCGTGGGGTGCAGTGGAGTCTGGCATGGCGGGGCTGTGGTGTCTCTGCGATGTAGTTGTGGGCGCAACTATATCGACCAGATGGTTGCGTGCGAAACTAGTGTTAACCCGGGCCGGACATCGGCCGTGCGGCGAAAGTTGGAGACAAGCCGCACATCGCCCCTGGGCGTCCTTGGCTTATGCTTCGCAAGAGGCACACACACTGCCCAACCCGTTCGCTGCGCCATGCCCACGCTCCCGACCGATGCCGCACCCCGCGCCACCTGGCTGCCCTCGCCAGGCAGCTGGCAGTACCACGTGCTGCTGGGCGCGGCAGGCATGCTGGTGCTGGGGCCGCTGGGCGGCATCGCTGCCGCGTATATGAATTTCTCGCTGGGCTTCTTTGTGGGCGGGCAGGTGCTGGCGGGCATCCTCGGCTCGGTGGTGACGGCGGGCTATGGCGCGCCCGGGCGCCACGGCGCCAACTACATCCAGACCGCGGCGGCGTCGGTGGCGGGCATGGGCGGCATGGCCGTGGTGCTGCAGGCGATGGCCTGGCTGGGCATGGCGCAGCCGCCGCTGTGGCAGCTGGTGCTGTACATGCTGTGCATCGGCATGTTCGGGGTGGGCGTGGGCATGCTGTACACGCCATTGCTGGTGGACCGGATGCAGCTGACCTTTCCGTCGGGACTGGCGGTGGCCAATATCCTGCGCGCGCTGACCGATCCGGCGCTGCTGCGGCGTTCGGTGGCCCGGCTCGGGGGCGGCATGGCCCTGGGCCTGGGCTGCGGCCTGGGCTCGGCGCGCGCGCCGTGGCTGGCGGCGCTGGACCTGTCGGCCGCGACCTTCGGCGCCGGGATGATTGTCGGCGCGCGCGTGGGCATTGCCGCGCTGGTGGGCGGGCTGGCGGGCTGGGCCATGACTCCGTGGTTTGTCGCCGCGGGCTGGATGGCGCCTGGCGAGCCCTATCGCAAGGCCACCTTCCTGGTGGCGCTGGGCATGATCATGGGGGCGGCCGCCGTCGATGTGGCGTTGCTGCTGGCGCAGGCGTGCCGGCAGTGGCGTGCGGGCCGGAAACCGCGGCACCCTGCGCCGCGGCGCGGGCCGGGCATGGGCTGGGTGGCGGCCTGGGCGCTGCTGTGGGGCGCGGCCACGGTGGCGGCGGGCGTGGCCTGGTTCGGCCAGCCGCTGGGCTTCCAGCTGATGGCGGTGCTGCTGGTGCTGGTATTTGCGCTGGTCAACGGTATCTCGGTCGGCATGGTCGACCAGAACCCGATCTCGTCCGCCTTCGTGCTGTCCGTGATCCTGATGGCCGCTGCCGGGCTGCGCACGCCCCATGTCGGGCTGATCGCCGCCACGGTCTTGCTGGTGGCCACGGCCGAGGCGAGCGACATGCAGCAGGACCGCTCCACCGGCTGGCGCCTGGGCAGCGACCGCATGGTGCAGTTCGGCTACCAGGTGGCGGGCATCGTCGTGGGTGCGCTGGTTGCGGTGGCGATGGCGCGGCTGTTCATGCATGCCTACCCGGTGCTGGCGCTGGACCAGACCAGCCTGCCGGCCGATCAGCAGCCGGCGCGCTGGACCTCGGCCATGACCTATAAGATCGTGGGCGTGCTGCACGGGCTGGCGCAAAGCCGCGCCGGCCAGCATGTGGCGGTGGCAACGGGTCTGGCGCTCGGCCTTGTCACCGCGGTATTGCGCAAGGCCATCCTCGGCCGGCCGGCGTGGCAGCGCTTTGCACAAGCCAGCCGGCGCGGGCGGATGGCGGATTTCCTGCTCGATGCGGTGATCCTGCCCTCGCCCTATGCGTCGTCATTCGGTGGCTTTGTCAACCTGGCGGCGGCGGGGTGGATGGCGGCCGGCGGCGTGGTGGCGAGCGTGGCCGCTGCCGCGGCCGGGCCCGCAAGGCCGGTCCGGGGTTTGCCGCGGGACATGAGCACCGCATCGCTGGTCGGTGGTGGCCTGATCGCGGGCGATGCGCTGGCGGCGCTGGCCATCGGCGTGGCGGGCCTGTTATCCGCCACATGGGATTGAGGTCCGCTGCAATTGTCAAATTATATTGACGTTTCTGTCCAAGTTTAAGTGGATTGTCAAATCCAGCGACCGGCGTACCATAGGCGGCCAGACTGACGCACTGGCTTGACCCGGAGAATCACCATGGCCCTTGACCAAGAATCCTTTGCCCTGCTGCGCGCCTCGGTGCAGCGCTTCATCGATGAACGCCTGAAGCCCGCCGAAGACACGCTGGAGGAAACCGACGACGTGCCCGCCGAGATCGTCGCGGACATGAAGGAGATGGGCCTGTTCGGCATCTCCATCCCCGAGAACTACGGCGGCATCGGCCTGTCGATGTCGCAGGAATGCGATGTGGTCTACGACCTGGGCCATACCGCCTTTGCCTTCCGCTCGGTGTTCGGCACCAACGTCGGCATCGGCTCGCAGGGCATCCTGATGGATGGCACCGAGGAACAGAAGCAGCAGTACCTGCCGCGCATCGCCAGCGGCGAGCTGATCATCTCGTTCGCGCTGACCGAGCCCAATGCGGGTTCCGACGCGGCCTCGCTGCAGACCAGGGCGGAGCTGGATGGCGACCACTATGTCATCAACGGCACCAAGCGCTTCATTACCAACGCGCCGCGCGCCGGCGCCTTCACGCTGATGGCGCGCACCGGCGGTGCGGGCGCTGCGGGCATCTCGTCCTTCATCGTGCCGGCCGACACCCCGGGCATCTCGCTGGGCAAGCCGGACAAGAAGATGGGCCAGCGCGGCACCAAGACCTGCGACGTGGTGCTTGAGAACGTGCGCGTGCCGGCCGCCAATATCATCGGCGGCGTGCCGGGCGTGGGCTTCAAGACCGCGATGAAGGTGCTGGACCGCGGCCGCCTGCATATCTCGGCGCTGGCCTGCGGCATGGCGCATCGCCTGATCACCGACGCGGTGGCCTACGCCAGGGAGCGCAAGCAGTTCGGCAAGCCCATCGGCGACTTCCAGCTGATCCAGGGCATGCTGGCCGACAGCCAGGCCGAGCTCTACGCCGGCCTGTCGATGGTGCGCGACTGCGCCCAGCGCTACGATGCCAAGCCCGCCGGCAAGAGCGATCCGGAGGTCAGCATGCTGGCCTCGTGCACCAAGATGTTCTGTACGGAGATGGTGGGCCGCGTGGCCGACCGCGCGGTGCAGATCCATGGCGGCGCCGGCTATATCGCCGAGTACAAGGCCGAGCGCTTCTACCGCGACGTGCGCCTGCTGCGCCTGTATGAAGGCACCACGCAGATCCAGCAGTTGATCATCGCCAAGCAACTGCTGCGCGACTGAGCATGCAACCGCCCGGGGCGGCAGGAGTCGACATGAACACGATGCAGTTACGCGGGCCGGACAGCCCGCTGCAGGCAGGGCATGATGGCGATGCGCCGCACCGGCTGCGCGCCGTGGTGGCGACTTATCGTCCCACGCTGCAGGCCTATACGCTGGCGGTGTCGCCGGCCGAGCTGATGGCGCTCAGCGCGCTGCCGGCAGAGATGGCGAGCGGCGTGGGCGGCACCTGCGATCCACGCGCGCACGCGCACCTGGCGCGCTTGCGTGGCGAGGTCCAGGCCAGCGGCATTGCGTTGCCGGGTGCAATCGTGGTCGCGGTCAGCGGCGGCCGCCTGCAATGCGAGTTTGACCACCTCTACACGCTGTCGCTGCATCCGCGCCGCGGCGACCGGCTGATCGTGCTGGACGGCTATGAGCGGCTGCTGGCGCTTGCGCATGGCGAACGGCGGCAATGCAAGACGCTGGTGTCGGCGGTGCTGTGGCGTGCGGCGCTGGATACCGCCGCGGCGGTGCCGGTGGCGCAGGCCGCCGACGAAACGATCGGCGCGGCCGTGGCGCAGTCGTCGTGCGCGGCGCGCTGGGCCAACGCCACGCGGGTGTGGCATTGACCGGGGCATCGGGCACGAAGAAAGTGCTCAGCGCAATCTGACGGAAGCCGCCTGCATGGCGGCTTTTTCTCTTTCTCTTCTAGCGGTCTGACGTGCGCGCAAGCGGCTTATTGCGGCCACACGCCATCGACATCGCGCAGCAGGTGGCCGGCGAGGATATAGTCCCCGAGCCGCGTGGCCTTGGCCTCGAGGTCGAGCAGTTCATGGTCCGCCAGCGTGCCGAGATCGAACTGGCAATAGAGATTGCGTTGACGGAACGTGGCCTTGGGTTTGGCCAGCCCTTCGATCAGGGCTTCGCGGGAACGGACGGCGATGCTTTCTTGTCCGCGATATTGCACCTTGATACCGCGCTTTTCTCCGAGCCTGCCGAGTTCGACGGCATCCTGCCATCCTGTCTCGTAGTCCAGCTCAAGCGCCAGCACGCCTTCCGAGGCCAGAAGCCTGAGCGCTTCTGCCTTGCTGCCAGCTCGCACGATTGACATCCACACCTCTTATATCGACTTATACTGTACGAATATACAGTCAACCCGGGGTCGCGGCAAGGGGCTTGCACGGGACGCCTGCCGACCGCTCCCCGCCTTGCCGCTGCGATGTTGCGCTGGCCGCGTCTGCGGCCTTTCGCCAGTGCAGCCGAATATTGTTTCCCGCGTATGTCAGGGGCGCGCCTGCGGTGCCGCGCCGGCCGCTTCGTTGCCTGTGCTGCCGGCCGCGCCGGCGCCACTACCGCTGCCGGTTGCGCCCCCCTGCGCCGGTGCGCCGCTGAAGTCGCCAGCATAGACGCGCGACAGCGTGCCTGGCTGCATGTAGCGCCGAATGGCTGCGTTGACGGCTTCCGGCGTGGCGTTGCGCAGGCGCTCTTCGAGTTCGGCGGTAAAGGCCATGGTGCGGCCCAGGTAGAGCTGGCTGGCCAGCGTGCCGGCCAGCGCGGCGTCGTTGCTGCGGCTGACCATGCCCTGCTGCAGCAGGCCGCTGACGGCCTCGGCCAGTTCCTGCGCGGTGATGCCGTCACGCACGAAGCGCTCCAGCTCCTCGGTCACGGCGCGTTGCAGGCGCGGCAGGTTCTGCGGCGCGTATTGCGCCTGCAGGCCGAAGCGTCCCGCGTGGTCGAGCGCGCCCACCTGCACCCAGCTGCTCGCGCCATAGCTCAGGCCCTCCCGCTGGCGCAGCCGGTCGGCCAGGCGGCCGCGCAGGCTGGCGCCGCCGAGCACGCGGTTGGCAATCATCATCAGCGCATAGTCCGGCGCGTCGTCGGTCAGGTCGATCGGCGTGGAGGCCAGGTAGATGGCATTGGCCTTGCCCGGCGCGGGCAGCACGAACTCTGCCGGCGGGATCGGCACAAAGGGGCGCTCGACGCGCGCATAGGGCTGTTGCGTGCTCCAGTCGCCAAACAGCTGCGCTGCCTGCGCGGCCGCGGTCGGGGCATCGAAGTCGCCCACCAGGCTCAGCTGCGCATGGCCCACGCCGTAGAAGCGCGCGTGGAAATCGCGCACCTGCGCCAGCGTGGCGGCCTGCAGGTCGGCGATGTTCTCGGCAAAGGTGCGCGCATGGCGCGGGTCGCCCGCGGGGTAGGGGTCGCCATGGCGGCCCAGCGTGTTGGACGCCATCACGCCCGGCTCGCGCTGGGTGCTTTCAATATCCGCGATGCTGGTCTTGCGCAGCGTCTCGAACTCCGCCTCGGGGAAGTTCGGTGCGCGCAGCAGGTCGCGCAGCAGGGCCAGCAGTTCCGGCAGGTGCGCGCGGCGGGTCTCGAAGCTGACGGTGACGCGCTCAGAGCTGCCAGAGATGCCGACGCGCGCGCGCAGCGCCTCGATGCGGTCGGCAATCTGCTGGCGGTCCATGCCAGCCGCGCCGCGCCGGAGCATGGAGGCGGTCAGCGCGCCCACCGTGGTCAGCCCCTGCAGGCTCTGCGTGTCGCCCATGCGCAGCACCAGCGCGCCGTGCACCACTTCACCGCGCGCGGGCTTGGGCAGCAGCGCCAGCTGCATGCCGTTGGCCAGCGTCTGGCGCGTGATGTGGGCCTCGATATTGGCGGGGCTGGGATCGAATGCCGCCACCGCGGCCATCGCCGGCCTGCCCTGATAGCCGCTGACCATGGCCGTGACATCGGGCGCCGGCGGCACCTGCGTGCGCGACGGCTGCTCGACGGGAAGGAACACGCCCAGGGTGCGGTTCGATGCCTGCAGGTAGTTCAGTGCCACGCGCTGCACGTCGGCAAGGGTGGTGGTCTCGATGCGGTCGCGTGCCAGGAAGAACAGGCGCCAGTCGCCCTTGGCGATGGCCTCGGACAGCGCCACCCCGAGCGCGCCGGGATCGTTCATGTAGTGCTCGTACGCGTTGCGCATGCGCACGCGCGCTCGTTCCAGCTCGGCCTCGGTCACGGGCGCCTCGGCAAAGCCCTCGACCTGCGTGATCAGCCCGGCGCGCGCGGCCGCGAGCGGCTGGTCTTTGGACGTCTCGACCATGAGCAGCAGCGCGCCCGGGTCCTTCATCGCATAGAGCGCGGTGCCGACCGACACGGCCTGGCCACGCTCGACCAGTGCCTTGTACAGCCGCCCGCCCGGCGTATCGCCGAGGATGAGGGTCAGCAGCGAGAGTGCCGTGCTGTCCGGATGCGCACCCGGGCTGACGTGGTATTGCGCGGCGACCAGGCTGTTGTCGCCGGGGCGCATCACTACCAGCTCGCGCGCGCCTTCCTGTGCGGGCTCGACGGTATGCTCGGGCGGCAGCACGCGCGTCGGGCGCGGGATCGGCCCGAAGTAGCGCTCGATGCGTGCCAGCGTGGCGGCGGGATCGAACTTGCCGGCCACCACCAGCACCGCGTTGTCGGGCTGGTAGTAGCGGCGATAGAAGGCGCGCAGGCCGTCGATGCTGACGTGCTCGACATCGCTGCGCGCGCCGATCGGGGCCTTGCCGTAGTTGTGCCAGCGGTAGGCGGCGGCCATGGTCTGCTGCATCAGCATGCGCCCGGGGCTGTTCTCGCCCATTTCCATCTCGTTGCGCACCACCGTCATCTCGCTGTCCAGGTCGGCACGCGAGATCACGCTGTTGACCATGCGGTCGGCTTCCATGCGCAGCGCCCAGTCGAGGTTTTCATCGTTGGCGCTGAAGGTGCCGAAGTAGTTGGTGCGGTCCTGCGCCGTGGTGCCGTTCACGCTCATGCCGCGCCGGGCGAACTCGGTCGGGATGGTCGTGCCGGGCAGCGATGGCGTGCCCTTGAACAGCAGGTGCTCGAGCAGGTGGGCCATGCCGGTCTCACCATAGTTCTCATGGCGGCTGCCGACCAGATAGGTGATGTTGACGGTGGTGGTGGCCTTGGCCGCGTCCGGTGCCAGTACGATGCGCAGGCCGTTGGGCAGGCGGTATTCGGTAATGCCTTCAACCGATGCCACCTGCGCGGCCCTGGCAGGCGTCGCCGCGGGGGCGGTCTGCACCGGCTGTGCCAACGCCGGCGCGCAGGCAAGCGAAGCAAGCAAGGACAGGTGCAGGGCAGTGCGGCGCATGGCGTCTCCGGGCGGGCGGTGGCAGTGGGTTGGTGGGTGAGGCACGAAGCGCATTCTAGCCGCCGCCCCTGCCAGGAACTGTGCCGCAGCCCACGCCTGCGCGCCAGAGGGAAATGTCCGAATCCAGCCGGTAAGCACTTGCAGGTAGCGGTAGCATGCCGTCATGCACCTCGATCCCGATACCTGCTACAAGGCCGTGGCTTCGCATGACCGCCGCTTCGACGGACGCTTCTTCGTGGGTGTGTCGTCGACGGGCGTGTACTGCCGGCCGGTGTGCGCAGTACGCACGCCCAAGCGCGAAAACTGCACCTTCTACGAGAGCGCCGCGGCGGCGGAAAAGCATGGCTTCCGCCCCTGCCTGCGCTGCCGTCCGGAGCTGGCGCCCGGTCACGGGCTGGCCGATATTTCAGGCCGGCTGGCGCAGGCCGCGGCCACGCTGATCGACGAGGGCTTCATGGCCGAAGGCAGCGTGGCCACGCTGGCGGCGCGCATCGGCGTGACCGAGCGCCACCTGCGGCGCCTGTTCGATGCGCAGTTCGGCGTGTCGGTGCTGGAGTACGCGCAGACGCAGCGGCTGCTGCTGGCCAAGCGCTTGCTGGCCGACACCGCGCTGCCAGTGACCGAAGTGGCGCTGGCGGCGGGTTTCGGCAGCGTACGCCGCTTCAACGACGTGCTGAAGACCCGCTACGGCCTGACACCGCTGGCGCTGCGCCGCCGCGCCGCCGACGGCGTGGCCGACCGGCTGGTGTTTGACCTGGGCTACCGCCCGCCGTTTGCCTGGGACGCATGGCTGCGCTTCCTGGCTACCCGCGCGGTGGACGGCATCGAGGCCATCCGGGACGGCACCTATATGCGCACGCTGCGGGTGGATGCCGGCGGCAGCACGCACACCGGCTGGGTACGGATCGAACACGTGCCGCGCCGGCTGGTGCTGCGCGTGACGTTGTCGGCCTCGCTGGCGCGCGTGATTCCGCAGGCGCTGGGCAAGGTGCGCCGCCTGTGCGACCTGGGCTGCCGCCCGGACGTGGTGGACCGGCACCTGGGCGAGTTGGCCGAGGCAATGCCGGGCGTGCGCCTGCCGGGCAGCGTCGATGGCTTTGAGATCGCGGTGCGCGCGGTGGTGGGGCAGGTGATCTCGGTGGTGCAGGCGCGGCGCATCCTGGGCGCGCTGGCGCAGCACGCGGGGCAGGCGCTGGACGGCACGCCCCCGGACGGCCTGCGCTACACGTTCCCGACGGCCGCTGCCATTGCCACCCTGCCAGGGCAAACCTTGTGCGATGCCGGGGTGTCGGCAGGCAAGGCGCGCACGCTGCTGGCGCTGGCGCAGCGCGTGGCCGACGGCACGCTGGCGCTCGATGCGCACGCGCCGCCGGAGCAGACCGTGGCGGCGCTGCGCGAGGTCGGCGGCATCGGCGACTGGACCGCGCAGTATGTCGCCATGCGCGCGCTGGGCTGGCCCGATGCGTTCCCGGGCACCGACTATGCGCTGCGCAAGGTGCTGGGCGTCAGTACCGTGCGCGCGATGCACGAACGCACCGCGCAATGGGCGCCGTGGCGTGCGTACGCCGCCATCCACCTGTGGCATCGCTATGAAGCGATGAAGGACGCGGCCAGCGCCGCGGCCGAACCGGAGACGATCACATGACCAGCTATCGCCATATCGACAGCCCGCTCGGGACCATCCTGCTGCGCGCGCAAGGCGCACACCTGACCGGCCTGTTCTTCGCGGGGCAGAAATACCACCCCGCGGACATCGCCGACAGCCGCGACGTGCCGCCGGCCGATGCCGCCGTGCTCGACCGCGCCGCGTCGGAACTGGCCGAATATTTCGCCGGCCGCCGCGATACCTTCACCGTGCCGGTGCGCTTTGCCGGCAGCCCGTTCCAGCAGCGCGTGTGGGAGGCGCTGCTGGCCATCCCCTGCGGCGAGACCGCATCGTACGGCCAACTGGCCCGCACCCTGGGCCTGCCGCCCGCGCATGCGCGCGCAGTCGGCGGCGCGGTGGGACGCAACCCGCTGTCGGTGATCGTGCCCTGCCATCGCGTGCTGGGCAGTGCCGGCGCGCTGACCGGCTACGCCGGCGGCATCGACCGCAAGCGCGCCTTGCTGCAACGCGAAGGCGTCGGCACCACGCCAGGCTGATCGCGCCGGCTGCGCTGCCATGCCGCGCCTGTTCATTGCCGTGGAAGTCCCGCCCGGGCAGGCGGCATGGCTGTTGTCGACCCTGCCGCCCGCACACGGCGTGCGGCCGGCAGCGCCAGAGCAGGTCCACCTGACCCTGCACTTCCTGGGCGAGTGCAACGTGGCTGGCGTAGCGCTGGGGGCCGCGCTCGACCGCATCCACGCGCCTGCCTTCTTGCTTCAGGCGGCCGGTACCGGGCGCTTTCGCAGCGGCCAGGGGTCGGTGCTGTGGGCAGGCCTGGCGCCGGGTCCCGGCCTGGACGCGCTGCGCGCCCTGCACGCTGAGGTCGGGCAGGCGCTGGCCGAGGCCGCGGGCATTACCCCGGAGCGGCGGCGTTTTCATCCGCACCTGACGCTGGCGCGCTGCAAGCCGTCCGTGCCGGAGAGCGTGCTGCGCGTCTGGCTCGATACGCACCGCACGCTGGCCGGCGAGCCTTGGCACGTGCAGCGACTGGTGCTGTTCGAAAGCCGGCTCGGCCCGCAAGGCCCCCAGCATCTCGTGCGCCAGGCCTGGCCACTGACGCAGGCTGGCCCTACGCCAGGTTGCTGAGCCCCAGCGCCACGCCCAGCCCGCACAAGGCCGAGCCGATGGTGCGGTCCAGCAGCCGCTGGCGCCGCAGCATCGCCGCGCGCAGCGCCGGCGCGGTGAACACGCACGCCACCAGGCTGAACCACGCCAGGTGCGCCACCGACATGAATCCGCCATAGGCCCATTGCACCGGCACCGGCGTGTGCGCATCGACGACCTGGGTGTAGGTGCTGACCACGAACAGCGTGGTCTTCGGGTTCAGCGCATTGGTCAGGAAGCCCATGCGCAGCGCCGCCCACGGCCGCAGCGTGCGCGCACCTTGCAGATCTACTGCCAGCGCCTCGCGGTTGCGCAGCGTCTGGATGCCGATCCACACGAGGTAGGCCGCGCCCAGCATCTTCACCGCCGTCAGCACGCTGTGCGCATGGGCCATCAGCAGCGCCACCCCAAACATCGTATAGAGCACATGCACCTGCACCCCCAGCGCGATTCCGAGCGCGCTGAGCAGGCCGGCGCGGCGGCCGTACAGGTAGCTGTTGCGGGTGACCATGGCGAAGTCCGGGCCCGGACTGACAACGGCCAGCACGGTCACGGCGGCGACCGCCAGGGATTCGGCGATTGAGGGCATTTTCTGTCAGGTTACGTTGCAGTTATACGGAGATCGCCACATCGTGCGATCCGGGCGTACCCAATTCTGCGTGCCGGAAAGCCCTATCACAACCGATATATACTCGCGCAATTACGTGAGAAAAACTGACTGATGCATTGGCTGGGCTGGATCCGATTCTTCGAGGCCGCGGCGCGCCACGAAAGCTTTGTCCGGGCGGCGGAGGAACTGCACCTGACCCATGGCGCGGTCAGCCGGCAGATCCGCCAGCTGGAGGACACGCTGGGCGTGGCGCTGTTCGAGCGGCGCAACCGCGGGGTCTTCCTGACCGAGGCGGGGCGCACGCTGTTCGCGGCGTCCACGCAATCGATGGAGGTGCTGGCCGGCGCCGCCGCGCGCATTCGCACGCAGCCGCCGGGCCGAGCGCTGGTGCTGTCATGCGAGCCAACCATCGCCATGCGCTGGCTGATCCCGCGGCTGCCGCGCTTTGCCGCGCGCCATGCCGATATCCCGCTGCACCTGATGGCCGCGGGCGGGCCGATCGACTTCACCCGCAGCGGCGCCGACCTGGCACTGCGGCGCAATGACTTTGCCTTCGATGCGCGCTGGCACGCGCGCGAGGTGGCACAGGAACGGGTGGGGCCGGTGTGCCGGCCGCAGCTTGCGCAGGGGGCGGCCACGGTCCCGGCGCGGCTGCATACGCGCACGCGGCCCGAGGCATGGCAGCGCTGGCAGGCGGCGCGCGGCGACGCCGCCCCGGTCGTGCAGTGCGACGGGGACGCCTGGTACGAACACTTCTACCTCAGCCTGCAGGCAGCCGCCGCGGGGCTGGGCTGGGCCATGGCCTCGCAGCTGATGGCCGCTGATGAGATCGCCGATGGCCGGCTGGCCGCGCCGTTCGGTTTTGTGGCCGACGGATCGGCCTATCATCTGTTGTCACCCGCGCCGTTTGAACACGACACGCGCCGGCTGGTGCTGCTGGCGTGGTTGCGCGAAGAGGCGCAGGCAACGCTTGCGGCGCCGCCGCCGTCGCCCCCGGACGCCTGAAAGCGGCGTGCGCGCTACCCCCCGGAAGTCTGTGCTCAAGTTCTGCCACAAATCTGCCGAAGTGAGAGCATGAGTCTTGCCGGGCATTGGGGCACGCGCTTAACATGCGCGCGGCCGGCAGGCCGAAGCCCCCGTACCCGGCGCTCCCAGCCACTCCAGATGTTGCGTGAATCCATGAATCAGCACGATGCCTCCGGGCCAGCCGACAACGACGCCGAATCCGGCATTGAGCCGGCGGATGAACGTTACCGCCTGACGCACAACTCGCAGATCGGCACCGTGCTGCGCGACCTGTCCTGGCAGAAGTGCATGCTGAGCGTGCGCACCCGCACCGGGCACCAGTTCGTCACGTCGGTGCTGCACGTCGACCCGGTCAACCGCACCTTCGTGTTCGACTGGTGCAATACGGAGCCCGAGCGGATGTCGCTGATGACCTCGGAGGAGAACGCCTTCTCGGGGCTGCTGCGCGGCGTGCCGGTCAACTTCATGGTGGGCCAGCCGGCCGCCACGCGCTATGAGGAAGGCCCGGCCTTTGTCGTCGAATTCCCGGAGAAGCTCTATCACTTCCAGCGCCGCCGCCATTTCCGCGCGCGCACGCTGGTGACCAGGGGCTACCGCTGCGAGATCCACATGTCGGACAAGACCGTGCTGGGGCTCGATATCGCCGACCTGTCGCTGTCGGGCGTGGGGCTGCGCTCGAAGACGGTCTCGGCAGAGCACCTGCCGGTCGGCACCACGGTCGGCAAGTGCCGGCTGGACTTCCGCGAGCTGGGCAAGCTTGAGCTGGACCTGCAGGTGGTTGGCCACTGGCTGGTGGGCCATGACGACAGCGCCATCCACCATTTCGGCTGCGCCTTCATCCATCCGGACGGGCGCATGGAGAACTTCCTGCAGCGGCTGGTATTTGCGCTGGAACTGGCGCACCGGGGTTGATGCACCGTACCGCGCCGCTGCGCGGGTAGTCAGCGGACCAGTCAGCGGACCAGTCAGCGGACCAGTCAGCGGACCAGTCAGCGGTAATCAGGAGCCGATCAGCCGGCCGATTGCCGCTGCGGCTTCGCGTATCGGCGGCAGCAGCCGCGAGATCATCTCCGCTTCGGAGACACGCGCGGCGCGCACGCTCACGCTCAGCCCCGCCAGCACGATGCCCGAGGCCGAGCGCACCGGCACGGCCATTGCGCGCAGGCCCGGTTCCAGCTCTTCATCGACGATCACGTAGTCCACTTCGCGGGCGCGCTCGAAGCACGCTTCCAGCTCCTGGCGCGAGACCTTGGTCTGCAGCGTGCGCGGGCGCAGCTCGGCATGCTCGAAGAAGCCGTCCAGCACCGTGGCGGGCTGGTGCGCCAGCAGCAGCCGGCCGTTGGAGGTGCAGTAGGCTGGCAGGCGGCTGCCCATGCCGAGCGAATAGTTCAGCACCCGCTGCACTTCGGAGCGCACCAGGTACAGGATGTCGGTGCCGTCCAGGATCGCCAGCGCGCAGGTCTCGTGGATGCGCGCGCTCAGGTTGTCCAGGATCGGCTGCGCCAGAGACACCAGCGAGGTCGACGAGAAATAGGCGTGGCCCAGGTGCAGCACGCGCGGTCGCAGCGCAAACTGCCCGTCCTGCTGGCTGACGTAGCCGAGCTGTTCCAGCGTATAGAGGCAGCGGCGCACCGAGGCGCGCGACAGCTGCGTGCGCTGCGCCACCTGCGAGATCGTCAGCGGGCGCTTGCGTTCCGAGAAGGCCTCCAGCACGGTCAGCCCGCGCGCCAGCGACAGCATGAAGTTGGGATCGCCGGCAAAACTGGCGAGCAGCTCGGCCTGGGGCCGGGCAACGCGGACGGTGTCGGCCTGTGCATGGCCAAAACCGAGGGGGCGGAGGACATCCATTGGGAGGTGTGTTGCCTGGGGCTTGTTGTCCGATAATCGCGCAATCTTAAACCGGCTGGCCGCCAGGGGCCAGCCTTTGCTGCATTCGCGCATAACCCGCACGGCACGAGCGCCGGATGCTGCACTGCATCAACGTCCGCGCCGCTGCGCGATCTCATAGAGCGCCATGCCTGCCAGCATGGCGCCGACAAAGCCCCAGGCCTTGGCATAGCCGGCACCCAGCGCCACCAGCGCCGGGCCCGGGCAGAAGCCCGCCAGGCCCCAGCCCACGCCGAACGCCGCGCTGCCCAGCACCAGCCGCGGCGTGACCGCGGCCAGCGCCGGCCACTGCATCGGCAGCCCCAGCCAGGAGCGCTGGCGCCGGCGCGCCAGTGCGAAGGCCACTACCCCCACCAGGATCCCGCCGGCCATGACAAAGGCCAGCGACGGGTCCCAGGCGCCGGCCAGGTCGAGAAAACCCAGCACCTTGGCCGGGTTGGCCATGCCGGAGAGGATCAGGCCGATGCCGAACACCAGCCCGGCCAGCAATGAGAAGAGCGTGCCCATCGGTCAGCCTCCCAGCCAATGGCGCTGCACCAGCACCGTCAGGAAGCCCGCCGCCATGAAGGTCAGCGTGGCGGCCAGCGAGCGCACCGAGCCCCGCGACAGGCCGCACACGCCGTGTCCGCTAGTGCAGCCGCCGGCGTAGCGCGTGCCGATGCCTACCAGCAGCCCCGCCGCCAGCACCTCGCCCCAGCCGGCATCGATCTGAGCCGCGGGCATGGCGTCGAACGCGCGCGCCAGCCACGGCGCCAGCAACAGCCCGATCACAAAGGCGGCGCGCCACGCGGTGTCGCCGTGCGGCAGCTTGAGCAGGCCGCCGACAATGCCGCTGATCCCGGCAATGCGGCCGAGACCCAGGATCATCAGCGCCGCCGCGAGGCCGATGACCAGCCCGCCGGCCAGCGACAGCCACGGCGTGAAATGTGTCAAATCAATCTGCATGGGGGAGGCGCGCGAAAGGGCGCGGAGCGGCCGCAAGTGCAGCCCGAGGGCCGGATTATAGGCGCCGCATGCCAGGCGGGCGCCCAAAAAAAAAGTCGCCGCTGGGGAGCGGCGACCGGGGAAGGTCGTCATTCAAGAGGGGGTCTTGGTGACGGAAAAAGTATAGACATTTGAATTAAGACATTACATACAACTTTGGTAGGGTACGGCGGGTTCACATTTGGTGGGCGCTTATGCTGGCCGGCTCAGAAGGGTTTGCCCAGGTACAGGTAGAAGCTGTATGTGCCTGCGGCGGCGCGTCCATAGGCCAGGTATAGCGGGCCCAGCGGACTGTCCAGCGCCAGGAAGACCGAGCCGGATTTGAGCAGCCCGGTCGGGCTCCCCGGCACCAGCGGGTCGCCGACGCGGCCCGTCTCCAGCGAAAAGCCTGCATACACGCCTTGCAGCAGGGTCTGGCGCGCCAGCTTGTTGTAGTACACCAGCCGCGCAAACTGCAGGTTGCCGCCCAGCAGCTGCCCGGTGGCATAACCGGATTGCTGCAGGAAGCCGCCCCACTGGAACAGGTCATAGCGCGGCAGCGGCTTGCCGCCGAGATTGCTGCCAACCTTGAAGCCCAGCGAGAACGTGTGGTCGCCGAACGAGTGGGCATAGATGCCGTCCGCCTGTGCTTTGACATAAGCCTGGTCGGCACCCAGCCCCGGCTGCGAGGCGTAGATGCGCAGCCCGGCCGCATAGCCGAAGCGCGGGAATTCGACGCTGTCGAGCTGGTCGAACAAGAGCCGCCCGGTGATGGCGCCGCGCCGGATATTGCCCGGACCTGGCGACAGCGACTCAGGGCCGGTGCTCAGGGTGGCGTGTTCCGAGCCGGTCTGCACGCCCACGCGCAACTCGCCGTACTTGGTGAACTGGCTGCCCGCGTCCAGCGCGATGTCAAAGCGGCGCAGGTCATAGGTGGCGATGCGCGTGCTGCCCTGGAAGACATTGACCGGGCGCCGCTCCAGCTCGATGCGCGGCGCGATAAAGAAGTACTGGCGCGTATCCAGAGGCTGGTAGAACTCACTGATCAGCGACGTGGTCTGGCCCACCTGCGCATCGGTGCGCCATTCGGCGCCAAGCGCATTGAGCCAGGTGCGCCGGTAGCTGCCCACCAGGTTGAAGTAGGCATCGCCGCGGAAATCCGAGCTCAGCCCGAGCCCGAAGCGCAGGTAGTCGGGACCATAGGATTTCTCCACCGCATTGACCGCCAGCACACGCTTGCCCGGCTCTTCCAGGAGGCCGTAGTTGACGTGCTCGAAGTCGCCGGTGCCGAACAGGCGGCGCATGTCCTGGTCCAGCGTGGCCTGGTCGACCGGCTGCCCCGGCTTGGTTTCCATCACCGCCGTGGCGTAGTCCGGGTTGACGCGCTGCAGCGGCGCCAGCCGGATCTCATCGACCGGGCGGGTGTCAGGCGGCTGCACCGCCTGTTGCCTGGCGCGCAGTTGCGCATATTGCGCCGGCGGCAGCGCCAGCGGCGCGAGGCGGTCGGCGGCCTTGCGCGCGGCGGTTTCGCCGATGGGGATGGTTGCCGGCAGGTGGTCGAAGTCGGTCGCGGAGAAATCGCCCAGCGCCGGCTCGATCAGCACGTCGGTGGGCCGCAGCGAGGCCAGCGACGCACGCACGTTCTGCTCGGTCAGGATATTGAGCATCTGGCCGGTCACGCCGATGATCGAGGTCAGCTCCTCACGCTTCATCAGCGGCGTGCCCAGGTTCACCGCGATCACGATATCGGCGCCCATCTTGCGCGCCACGTCCACCGGCAGGTTGTCGGTCAGGCCGCCGTCGACCAGCAGCCGGCCCTCATACTCGGCCGGCGCCACCGCGCCCGGCACTGACATGCTGGCGCGCATCACGTTGGCCAGCTCGCCCTGGCTGAACACCACCGGCGTGCCCGCCACCAGGTCCGTGGCGACGGCGCGGTAGGGAATCGGCAGCTGGTCGAAGTCACGGTAGCCGGGCGCGTTGGCCAGCTGGCGCAGCACGGTCTCCAGCTGCACGCCGGAGACCGCGCCCTTGGGCAGCAAGAGGCCGCTGGCCTGCACCCCGATCTCGGGCGTGAGCAGGTTGGTGAAATCGTCCTGCTTGCGCCGGATGGTCAGGTCCTGGCGCGGCGGGCGTTCCTTGAAGATCTTGTCGGTGCTCAGGCCGCCGACCAGCCGCTCCATTTCGGCGGGCGTCATGCCGGTGGCATAGGCGCCCCCCACCAGTGAACCCATGCTGGTGCCGGCGATGCAGTCGACCGGGATGCGCATCGCCTCCAGCACCTTGAGCACGCCGATATGTGCCGCGCCGCGCGCGCCGCCGCCCGAGAGCACCAGGCAGATGCGGGGGCGCGCGCCTGCGGCCCGCTGCGGCGTGGCCGCCGCGGCCTGGTCCGCGGGCGGCTCATTGGCCGGCGCCGCCGGCATGGAGGCCGGCTCAGCGGCCAGGACCGCGCCCGCAGCCAGCGCCAGGGCCGCCGCTACGAGCAGTTCGCGCAAGCAATGGAATGGGGCTGCCTTCATGGCACCGTGGGTTCGCAATCGGTTCGCTGCCGGCCGCAGCGGGCGGCAGTGGCCCGGCCCGGCGGCAGCCGGGCGCGGAGGTCCAGCTATCTTCGGGCAAAATGCCGCATGCGGGCCGCCTGCCCGCGGCCGTGCAAAAACAATTCATCACGCCGTTCGGAAGCGTGCAGATCGGCACGCGGCCCTGTGGTGCCCTGCTCTAAGATGGACACAGGCGAGGTGCTTTGGGGGTTGCATGTACGGTTATTTCTTTTGCCAGACCGCCGCGGGACAGCTCACGCTCATTCCCCGCGAGAAGGACTGGATGCTGATGCTGGGCAATGGCGTGATGGGGAGGTTCCCGGATGCCCAGGCAGCGGTGGATGCCCTGCACGAAGGCACACTGCGGGCGCAGGGGCGGCGCATCGATGCCAGCGCGCTGGGCGTGCCGGCACGCGCGCACGACTGGCTCTACCATGTACTGAGCCGCTGACGCGGCGCACCGGCGGACGCGCTGTCCCGCCAAAGGGGGAATCGCCATGACTGCCCTGGTCGAGTGGGCCCGCGAGCATACCTGCCGGCTGTTTCCGATGTCGGCCGAATACCACCGCAGCGACGGCAACCAGGTGCAGGTCAGCTGGCAGGCCGAGCCAGCCGGCTCGCCCGGGCGCTGTCGCCTGAGCGCGGCCCTGCAGTTCGACCAGAGCGTGATCGACGCCGTCTACCTGGCCGACGCCGCCGAACTTGCCCGTATCGGCGCCAGGCTGGCCAACGTGGTGTCGCGCCGGCTTGCCGAGGACGACATCGCCTGCCTGGCGGGCACGGCGCTGGTGATCCCGGTCGGCGAGGGGCTGCTCGGCCACTGAGGGGTCCGGCGGCAGGCCAGGGCCGGCGGGAATATACTGGCGGTTGATCCGCCATTGCGCCTGTTCGCGAACTGTCAGTGTCCCAAGCGTCCCCCGCCGTGCCCCCCGACGACCCCCGCCCGATGCCGCCAGAGCGGCCCGGCGATGACGAGTGCTGCGGCGCCGGCTGCGATCCCTGCATCTTCGACTACTACTACCAGGAGATGGACCGCTACCGCGAGGCGCTGCGTGCCTGGGAGGCGCGCCAGGCGGCGCGTCATGCCGAGGATCCGGCAAGTTGAGCGAGCCGCTGCAACCCCCGCACCCAACGTCCGCGCTGTTCGATTTCGTGCAGCGCCACCCGCGCCTGTTCGTGCTGACCGGCGCGGGCATCAGCACCGATTCCGGCATTCCCGGCTACCGTGACGCGCGCGGCCAGTGGCAGCGCTCGCAGCCCATCACGCTGCAGGCCTTCCTGGGCTCGCACGCGGGGCGCCAGCGCTACTGGGCGCGCAGCATGCTGGGCTGGCCGGTGGCGTGGCAGGCGCGACCCAATGCCGCGCACCATGCGCTGTCGCGCCTTGGCGCGCACGGCCGGCTCACGGCGCTGGTCACGCAGAATGTCGACGGCCTGCACCAGCGCGCCGGCAGCGACGGTGTGATCGAACTGCATGGCAGCCTGGCCAGCGCCGTCTGCCTGGACTGTGGCACGCGCCATGACCGCGCCGGCCTGCAGGACTGGCTGCTGGCACAGAACGCCGCGCTGCGCGACGTGATCGCCGAGCCCGCCGCCGATGGCGACGTGCATTTCGAATCGCCGCTGTTCGCGCAGTTCCGCGTGCCAGAGTGCGGGCGCTGCGGCGGCATCCTCAAGCCGGACGTGGTGTTCTTCGGTGAATCCGTGCCGCGCCCGCGGGTCGGTGCCGCACGCGCGGCGCTGGAGGCAGCGGATGCCATGCTCGTGGTCGGTTCGTCCCTGATGGTCTATTCCGGCTACCGCTTCTGCGTCTGGGCCGGACAGATGGGCAAGCCGGTGGCCGCGCTCAACCTGGGCACCACGCGGGCGGACGCGATGCTCGCGCTGAAGGTGGAAGCCGGATGCGTGCCGACGCTGCAGGCGCTGGTGTCCCGGCTGGAGCAGGGCACGACAAAACCTCGTTGACGCGATGGCCGCACAGGCATAGCATCGCCGGACTACTTCTTCGAAGTCTTCAATTTCCACCATGACCGCAGACCGCCAACGCCCCGTCAACGCCGCGCCCCCGGGCCGCGCGTTGCCATGCGTGCGTCGCCAGCCTGCGTTCACATCTGTCGCGCCGCCGCCGTTCATCGGCGGTGCGCACCCGCCGCCGCCGCGCGGCTGACGGGCACGCCCCCCAGCCTCATTCGTCTCCGGTAGTCCCGTATCCCTGTGCCTGCGCGCACGGCAGCCGCACGCCAGTACGCGTCTGCCGCAGTGCCATGGCCGCATGCCGATGCGCGTCGCCGGAGCCTGCCAAGCTGACGACAGATGACATCCATCCATGACGACCGACAAAGACTGCGCCGGGCCATTCGACGCCGCCACCGGCACACGCACCACCACTACCTCCGCCTGGGCCACGCCCCTCTTCGTGCTGCTGTGGAGCAGCGGCGCCATCGCTGCCCGGTTGGCCCTTGACCACGCCACGCCCTTCGCCTTGCTGACGCTGCGCTTCGCGCTGGTCTGCGCCGTGCTGGGCGCGATCGGCCTGGCCAGGCACCGCCTGCTGCCGCCGCGCGGCGAGCGGCGGTACGCCGCCCTGGCCGGCTTGCTGCTGATCGGCGGCTACTCCGCCTTTTACTTCCTTGCGCTCGACCACGGCATGACACCCGGCGTGCTCGCCACCGTGCTTGGCGCCCAGCCGATGCTGACGCTGCTGCTGACCGAGCGGCGCTTCAGCGGCGCACGCATGGCGGGCCTGGCCCTCGCGCTCGCCGGGCTGGCCATGGTGGTGGCGGACAGCCTGCTGCTGGCCAGGCTGTCGCTGGCGGGCGCGCTGTGCGCGCTGGCGTCGCTCGCCAGCATGACCGTCGGCGCCATCCTGCAGAAGCGCATCACGTGCGCACCCGCTGAAGTGCTGCCGCTGCAGTACGGCGTGAGCCTCTCGGCCTGCCTGCTGTGCCTGCCGTTCCAGCCCTTCGCCTTCAATGCTTCGCTGGCTTTCGCGCTGCCGCTGCTGTGGCTGGCGCTGGTCATTTCGATCGGAGCGACGCTGCTGTTCTACCGCCTGATCCGCGCGGGCAACCTGGTCAACGTCACCAGCCTGTTCTACCTGGTGCCGGCGGGTACGGCAGTGCTCGACTACCTGCTGCTGGGCAACCGGATGGCGCCGCTGGCGATGGCGGGAATGGGGGCGGTGCTGGCGGGGTTGGGGGTGGTGTTTCGGGGAGGGCGAAATCCGATGCGCGGGTGATCTGAAAGCAGGCCGGCCCGCAGCCTACCGCTGCTTCACCTCCACCCGCACCTCATCCTTGCCCACGGTAATCGCCCCCGGCTCCACGTCCTTGCCGCCGACGCGCAGTTCCTCGGGCTTGAAGGTGTAGACCGGATAGTCCTTCAGCAACTGCTGCGCGACCACGGCGCCAATCGCGTTGAGCTGCTCGCGGTATTGCCCCATGCCGGCAACCTCCACCTGCTGCACGGTCGGGTTGTCGAGCAGCACCGCGCGTTTGGCCGGGTCGTAGCGTACGCCGCTGTTCAGCGCCAGCTTGCCGTCTACCGGCGGGGACGGCAGCAAGGCGTTGGTCAGGCGTGCGTCGACGTGGGTGGTGACGCGGTTGTTGGCCTCGTCCAGCACCAGGCGGGGATGGCTGAGCTGCACGCTGACGACTTCGGCGTAGCGCAGCGTAGCGGGGAAGCGCTGGTCCAGCGCCGTCTGCAGTTCCTGCCGGGAGAGGGAGAACTCGCCGGTCCAGATGTTGTAGCCGGCCAGCGCCGAGGAGGCACCAGCAGCGCCAGCAACGCAGGCGGCGGCAATCAGCAGGGAAGGTTTCAGACGCATGTGGCGGATGGGGCGCGCCTGTCGAGGGCGGCGGTGGATGGGTCAGCCTGTCAGACCGCGCGGGCGGGGTGGCGTTCCGTCACATCGGCTTGTCGGCCCGAATGGCGCGGGCCGCGTCCATCAGTAGTGCGGCGGGATTTCCTGCTGGGGGTCGGCTTCGGCCGCGGTGGTGGCGGCGCTGCGCACCTGCTGGTACAGCGCGCGGAACTGCTCCTGCAGCAGGTCGATCTGTTGCTGCTGGCGTGCCACGGTGCTGTTCAGGGTATCAAGCAGGTCTTCCTGGAAGGCGAGCTTGATTTCGAGTTCGTTGATGCGATCGTCCATGGCAAGGTTTCTCCGGCAGGCGGCGCATTGTAAGCCCATACGCTCAAGGGGCGCGTCGCTGCCGGGAAGCCTGCGCGATGCGCCGCTTACTTCGGTGCCGTCAGCAGCAACCACATGATGCCGAAACGGTCGGTGACCATGCCGAACTGGTCGGCAAAGAAGGTCTTGTCCAGCGGCATCACCACCTGGCCACCTTCCTTCAGGCTGTTGAAGGCCTTTTCGACCGCGGCCTTGTCAGGGTAGTTGATCGACAGGCCGAAGCCCTGGAAGTTGGGCTGGTTCGAGCAGCGGCCGTCGGAGGCCATGATCACGCTGTCGCCGATCTGGAACTCCAGGTGCATGACCTTGTCTTCGGTGCCGGCGCCGGGCTGGCAACCCGGGCCGGCCTTGTCGGCCTCCGGGTTCTCCTTGAACGTCATCCGCATGTTGACCTTGGCGCCGAGGGTCTTCTTGTAGAACTCGACGGCTTCATCGCAACGGCCTTCGAAAAACAGATAGGGCTGGACTTGCATGACAACTCCTGTAGGCAGGCCGCCGCTGGGGCGGCCGTGGATATCGGCATGGCGCGCGAACCAGGCGGCGCGCTGGCCGCAGTGAACATTGCGGCGCACGCTCTTGTGTACGCCGTCCACAATACCTTAGCAAAGAAAATGGACGGCGTCCACATCAAAAAGAGCGGAGTGTGTGCGGACCGGGTGGGGGCAGGAAGCCCACGGTGCTGCACTAGAATGGCCGCGACACCACCAAGCGCCAATCCCTTCGACCGTCCCGCCCCAAACGGAGTTGCCTTGCGTTACGAACTGACCGACCTGCGCCTGTTCCAGGCCATTGCCGATGCGCAAAGCCTGTCAGGTGGCGCTTCGGCCACGCATATCACCGCGTCGGCGGCGAGCTACCGGCTGAAGAACCTGGAGCATGCGATGGGCACGCCGCTGTTCGTGCGCACCGCGCGCGGTATGGAGCTGACGCCGGCCGGTGAAACCCTGCTGGTCCATGTGCGCGAACTGCTGCTTGGCGTGGAGCGCATGCACGGCGAGGTGGGACGCTTTTCTGCCGGGCTGAAGGGCAATATCCGGCTGCTGGCCAACAGCAGTTCGCTCAACGGCTTCATCATCCCGAGCGTGAGCCGCTTCCTGCTGGCCAACCCGGATGTGAACATCGACCTGGAGGAGCGCGCGAGCCAGTCGATCCTGGCGGCGGTGGCAGCGCATGAAGCCGATGTCGGCATCCTGGCCGGAGATTTCCAGACTGGCGGCGAAGCCACCGGCGTGCGCTCGGTGCGCTATGCGCGCGACGAGCTGATCCTTGCGGTGGCCGCGGATCACCCGCTGGCGCGCGAGCCCGAGGTGCGCTTCGGCGCGGCGCTGGCCTTCGACTTTGTCTGCATGAGCCGCACCAGCAGCAACTTCCTGTTCCTGCGCGACATGGCGCAGCGCGCGGGCAAGGGGCCCAATGTGCGGCTGCATGCGCACAGCTTCGATGCAGTGCTGTCGCTGGCCGAGGCCGGCGTGGGGGTGGCGCTGGTGCCGCGCAGCGTGGCGGCGCAGGCGTTGCGCGAGGCGCGCGTGGTGGGGGTGCGGCTGGCAGAGCCGTGGGCCGTGCGCGAACTGAACCTGATCGTGCGCGCCGACGGCAAGCTGCCGGCGTTTGCCGAGGCCTTTGCGCAGTTCCTGCTGAACGATCCGCGCGTGGTGGCCACGCGTGAGGGCGGCGCCGTCGCGGTTACGGCGCCGTAAGTCCTGCCCCGCGCTTCAGCGCTTGCGGTTCAGGAAGGTGGCCATGTGCTGCTGCGGCTCGCCGGTGTCGAAGGCGCTGCCGAACTCGGTCACGCTGTTGTTGATCGAGACTTCCAGCGGCGCATCCTCCCATTCGCGCAGCAGGCGCTTCTGCTGACGCACCGCGGCCGGGCCGAAGCCGGCCAGCAGCGCGGCCACGCGTTCGATTTCCAGGTCCAGCTCGGCCAGCGGCACCACGCGGCTCACCAGCCCCCACTGCAGCGCCTCGGTGGCGTCGCAGATCTCGCCCGTCAGCAGCATCCATGCAGTGCGCGCATTGCCGATCAGGCGCGGCATCAGCGCGGCGTGGATCACCGACGGGATGCCGACCTTCACTTCCGGCATGCCCAGCTGCGCGTTGTCGGCGGCGATGCGGATATCGCACGCCAGCGCCAGTTCCAGCCCGCCGCCCAGGCACCAGCCCGGCATGCGCGCGATCACCGGCACCGGCAGGTGGCGCACGGCGTCGCACAGGCGGCGCAGGCCGCTGATGAAGGTCTCGGCGCTGGCGCGGTCCAGCGCGGCCATCTCCTTGATGTCGGCACCGCCGACAAAGCCTTTCTCGCCGGCGCCGCGCAGCACCAGCACGCGTACCGCGTCATGGCCGGCCAGCGCTTCGATGGCGTGCGTGAGCGATGCGATGACCGGCGTGCTCAGGATATTGAGCGAGCCCGCCTCGCGGATGGTGACGGTGGCGATGCCGCGCGCGTCGATCTCGACGCCGGCGTGCGATTCTTGCTGAAGTGCGCTCATGTCGTTCCTTGTGGCTTACTGGAGCCTGGTGAAGTGGATGTCCTCGACGACCTGCTTCCAGTGCGCATTCTGCGCCCGGATCAGGTCGCCGAAGGCCTTGCGCGAAGTCGGTGCCGGGATCGCGCCTTGTTTCTCGATGGCGGCGATCACCTCCGGCTCGGCCAGCACCTGGCGCACGGCGTGGTTGAGCTTGTCGAGGATGGCGGCGGGCGTGCCTGCCGGCGCGCCCAGGCCGAACCACGACGGGTTGTTCATCGCCGGCAGGCCGGCCTCGGAGTAGGTCGGCACATTGGGCAGCACCTTGAGGCGCTGCTTCGCGGCGACCGCCAGCGGCTTCAGGCGCCCGCCCTGGATCAGGCCCGACGACGACGGGATATTGTCGAACACCACCTGGATCTGGCCCGCCACCGCATCGTTGAGCGCCGGGCCCAGGCCCTTGTACGGCACGTGCAGCATGCGCGTGCCGGTGGCGTTCATGAACAGTTCGCCGTTCATATGGCTCAGTCCGCCGTTGCCGGACGAGCCGAACGAGTACTTGCCCGGGTGGTTGGCCTTCAGCAGCCTGATGAACGACTGCAGGTCCGTGACCGGGAACGCCGGGTTGACCACCAGCACGTTGGGCACGTCGGCCAGGTTGCTGACCGGAGCGAAGTCCCGGACCGGGTCGTAGGCGGTCTTCAGGTAGACGTTGGGGTTGACCGCGTGCGAGCTCTCCACCGCCATCACCAGCGTGTAGCCGTCGGCCGGCTGCTTGGCCGCGTAGGCGCTGCCAACCGCGCCGCCGGCGCCCGGGCGGTTCTCGACCACCACCGGCTGCCCCAGCACCGGGCCCAGGCGCGTGCCGACGATGCGGGCAATGATGTCGGTGGTGCCGCCGGCGGCATAGGGCACGATCAGCTTGATCGGCCGCTCGGGATATGCGGTTGCATGCGCGGCGCCGCTTGCGCATGCAGCCACCAGCGCGATGGCGGTGAAGGTTGGTTTCATTGGTGTCTCCGTGTCAGTGTTTTTGGTCTTATGGGTAGCTGCGCGCCGTGCAGCCTGCCGGGCTGTGTTCGCCCAGCAGCGGCGGCGCGGGCAGCGGCAGGTCGTGCCCGGCCAGCATCGGGTTGCGCACCATGGGTACGCGGCCCATGACAGGGTGTTCGGCCACCTGCATCAGGCCGCGGTGCTGCACCTGCGGGTGGGCGAAGACTTCGTCCATGGTGTGGATCGGCCCCCAGGGCACGCCGGCCGCATCGAAGGCGTCGGTCCACGCAGCGCGGGTGCGCGTGGGGAAGAGATCAGTCAGCAGGGTGCGCAGCGCGGGCAGGTGCTCGATGCGCGCGGAGTTGGTGGCGTAGCACGGGTCCTGCGCAAGGCCCGGCATGCCGGCCACGGCGCAGAAGCGCGCGAACTGGCTGTCATTGCCGATCGCCAGGATCAGGTGGCCGTCGGCGCAGCGGAACACCTCATAGGGCGCGCAGTTGGGATGGGCGTTGCCGCTGCGCTGCGGGTTCTGGCCCGACACCAGGTAGTTGGCAGCCTGGTTGGCGTTCATCGCTACCGCGACATCGAGCAGCGCGATATCCAGGTGTGCGCCCAGCCCGGTCGCCTGGCGCTGGTACAGCGCGGCAAGGACTGCGGAGGTGGCATACATGCCGGTGCTCAGGTCGACCACGGCGACGCCGGTGCGCAGCGGCCCGGCGCCGGGCGTGCCGTCGGGCTGGCCGGTGTAGCTCATCAGCCCGCCCATGCCCTGGAACACATAGTCGTAACCGGGTTTGTCCGCCATCGGCCCGCTCTGGCCGAAGCCGGTGACCGACAGGTAGACCAGGCGCGGGTTGATGGCCTTGAGCGTGTCGTAGTCCAGCCCGTAGCGGCGCAGCGTGCCGACCTTGTAGTTCTCGACCAGCACGTCGGCTGCGCGCGCCAGCTCACGTACCTGCGCGGCGCCCTCGGGCGTGCCGTAGTCGATCGCGACCGAGCGCTTGCCGCGGTTGCAGCAGATGAAGTAGCCGGACAGGCGCTGCGTGTCGCCGCTGCCCTCGGGCGCTTCCAGGTAGGGCGGGCCCCAGCCGCGGGTATCGTCGCCGCGCTCGGGGTGCTCGACCTTGGTCACCTCGGCGCCCAGGTCGGCCAGGTTCTGGGTACACCAGGGACCGGCCAGGATGCGCGACAGGTCCAGGACCCGGACTCCTTCCAGGGCGCGATGCAGCATGACGACTCCGCTTTCAGACAACAGTGCGGCGCAGTATAGGGAGGGGTCCTGGAGCGAACCAGTCGATAGTTTTGAAAGGCGCGTTCGCGGGATTTGAATGGTCCGGCAGGCCGGGATGCAGGTGGCGCCGGCGCCCCCGCCAGCCCCGGCGTTTGGCGCGTGGGCGCTGCCGTGTCACAATTCGCGTTTGGCACTGACTCGGCACGTGACTCGGCCGGCCGCGTCGCCGTGCTTCCCGCCGCCCCGGCGCGCGTTTTGGAAGCCCGCCCAAGAGCCGACAAATTCACATTGATTTCTGGCGATGACTACCATCCTGCAGCACATTCCTTCCGGCCAGCGCGTCGGAATCGCCTTCTCCGGCGGCCTTGACACCAGCGCGGCACTCCTCTGGATGCGCCAGAAGGGCGCGATTCCCTATGCCTACACCGCCAACCTGGGCCAGCCGGACGAACCCGACTACGACGACATCCCGCGCCGCGCCAAGGCCTACGGCGCCGAGGAAGCCCGCCTGGTCGACTGCCGCACGCAACTGGTGGCCGAAGGCATCGCCGCCATGCAGTGCGGTGCGTTCCATATCTCGACCGCCGGCATCACCTACTTCAACACCACCCCGATCGGCCGCGCCGTCACCGGCACCATGCTGGTCGCTGCGATGAAGGAAGATGGTGTCAATATCTGGGGCGATGGCAGCACCTTCAAGGGCAATGACATCGAGCGCTTCTACCGCTACGGTCTCCTGACCAACCCCGGCCTGCAGATCTACAAGCCGTGGCTGGACCAGCAGTTCATCGATGAACTGGGCGGCCGCGCCGAGATGTCCGAGTTCATGCGCCAGAACGGCTTCGACTACAAGATGTCGGCCGAAAAGGCGTACTCGACCGACTCCAACATGCTGGGCGCTACCCACGAGGCCAAGGACCTGGAGCACCTGGATTCGGGCATCCGCATCGTGCAGCCGATCATGGGCGTGCAGTTCTGGCGCGATGACGTGGAAGTGAAGCGCGAAGAAGTCACCGTGCGCTTCGAGGAAGGCCAGCCGGTCGCGCTCAACGGCCAGACCTTCGCCAACAGCGTTGACCTGTTCATGGAAGCCAACCGCATCGGCGGGCGCCATGGCCTGGGCATGAGCGACCAGATCGAGAACCGCATCATCGAAGCCAAGAGCCGCGGCATCTACGAAGCCCCGGGCCTGGCGCTGCTGTTTATCGCCTATGAGCGCCTGATCTCCGGCATCCACAACGAAGACACCATCGAGCAGTACCGCGACAACGGCCGCCGCCTGGGCCGCCTGCTGTACCAGGGCCGCTGGTTCGACCCGCAAGCCATCATGCTGCGCGAAACCGCCCAGCGCTGGGTGGCGGGCGCCATCACCGGCGAAGTCACCATTGAACTGCGCCGCGGCAACGACTACTCGATCCTGAACACCACCTCGCCGAACCTGACCTACAAGCCGGAACGGCTGACCATGGAGAAGGGCGAGTCGATGTTTACGCCGCTGGACCGGATCGGCCAGCTGACGATGCGCACGCTCGATATCGTCGATACGCGCGAAAAGCTGCAGACGTATGCCAAGAGCGGCCTGCTGTCGTCCAAGGTCAGCGCCTCGCTGCCGAAGCTGGAAGACTGAGCTCCGCCGCGCCTCGCCTGACGGCGGGCCAGCGAGAAACCGGCACCTTCGGGTGCCGTTTTTTTTGTCTCGGCGTTTTCCCCAGCTGTCCCGGATTGTCAAACGTAGGTCCCGGAATATCAAACCGGGCGGGCCCGATCGCCAGATACTGCCTGCGCTCGTCGCCCTTCGGGGGCGGGCTGTGAACGCACGGCGGCGCGAAGACCGCCGGTCTGCTTCCGGAGACCCCCATGTCCAGACCCCGCCTTGCCCTTGCCGCAGAGTCGGCCCTGCCGACCCTGCCGGCTGCTGCCGGACCGCGCTATGCGTGGCTCGTCTTTGCGCTGACGTTTGCGCTGCTGCTGTCTGACTATATGTCGCGCCAGGTGCTCAACGCGGTGTTTCCGCTGCTGAAGGCCGAATGGCAGCTCGGTGATACGGAGCTGGGCGCGCTCGGCGGCGTGGTCGCGCTGATGGTGGGCGTGCTCGCGATTCCGCTGTCGCTGCTGGCCGACCGCTGGGGACGCGTGCGCAGCCTGATCCTGATGGCGGCGCTATGGAGCCTGGCCACGCTGGGCTGCGCGGTGGCGGACAGCTTCGGCCAGATGTTCCTGGCTCGGCTTTGCGTTGGCATCGGCGAGGCGGCATATGGCAGTGTGGGTATCGCGGTGGTGGTGTCGGTGTTCCCGCGCCATCTGCGCGCCAGCCTCAGCGCTGCGTTTATTGCCGGGGGTGCCTTCGGCTCGGTGCTTGGCATGGGGCTGGGCGGCATCCTGGCGGCCCACTTTGGCTGGCGCCTCGCCTTTGCCGGGATCGCCGGCTTCGGCCTGGTGCTGGTGGCGTTCTACTACCTGACGATCAGCGAGCATCGGCTGCGCGGGCTCCAGCAACGCGTGGGCGCGGCCAACGGCGACGCGGCCCCGGCCCGGCAAATGGAGCCGCGCCGGATCGTGCGCGAGCTGCTGACGGTGCCTTCCATGCTCTGCGCCTGCGCGGGCAGTGCGCTGCAGCTGCTGGTGATGGCGGCGCTGCTGGCCTGGCTGCCCAGCTTCCTGTCGCGCGACTACGGCATGGCGACCGGGCGCGCCGGCGTGGCTGCGGCAATGCTGGTGCTGATGGCCGGCGTGGGCATGGTGGCCTGCGGTGCGCTGACCGACCGCGTGGCGCGGCGCGCGCCCGCGCGCAAATGGCAGATGGCCATCGCCTACAGCGTGGTCTGCTGCGTCTTGCTGATGACGGCATTCCGGCTGCCCGCGGGCCATGCACAGCTGGTGCTGATCGGCGCGGGCATGCTGGTGGTGGGCGGCACCGCCGGCCCCGCCAGCGCGATGGTGGCCAACCTGACGCGGCCCGCCATCCATGCGACCGCGTTTGCCACGCTGACCCTGATCAACAACCTGCTGGGGCTGGCGCCGGGACCGTTCCTGACTGGCGTGCTGGCCGACCACATCGGCCTGACCGGCGCGCTGCAATGGATTCCGCTGGCCGGTGCGGGCGCGGCCCTGCTGTTCTGCATCGGCCGCCGGCACTACGCGGCGGACCTGCGCCGCCTGGATGGCCATTCTGTGCCCAACGTTGTTCCTGCCTGACTCTTTCCAATCCGACCATGACTGCTACACCCACCCACACTGTCCTGATGGTGCCGGGCCTGCGCGACCACGTCGCCGAGCACTGGCAGACGCTGCTGCAAGCCGAACTGCAGGCGCAGGGGCATGACGTCCGCTGCGTGCCGCCGCTGGAGCACGACAAGCTCAGCTGCGCGGCCCGCGTCGCCGCGCTCGATGCGGCACTGGCGGCCATTGACAAACCGGTCGTGCTGGTCGCGCACAGCGCCGGCGTGATGATCACCGTCCACTGGGCGGCACGGCACCAGCGCCAGATCCTGGGCGCGCTGCTGGTGACGCCGCCGGATTTCTCGCAGCCGCTGCCGCCCGGCTATCCGGCCCAGGATGCGCTGGCGCAGGGAGGCTGGCTGCCGACGCCGCTCGCGCCCTTGCCCTTCCCCAGCCTGGTTGCTGCCAGCGGAAACGACCCACTGGCCAGCCATGCGCGCGTCACTGAGATGGCCGCCGCATGGGGCAGCCGGCTGGTGGACCTGGGCAACGTCGGCCACCTCAACCCTGCCGCGGGCTATGGCCCGTGGCCGCGTGCCCATGACTTGCTGGCGGAGCTGGGCACCCTGGTCACGCACGATTCGTGACCTCGCCGCGTCCGCGGCACAACAAAAAAATCCGGCCGCAAAGGCCACTTGCCACGGTCTATGCCAACAGCCTGTCGCTGGGCAACAGCTATGCTGCGGCTAATGGGCAGCGCAGTATGGTGGGGGTGGCTTTGGGGATGCGGCATAAGTTCTGAGTTGGTTGCAATTGGATTGCAGTTGACTGGAGGGCTTGTCGCCATGAGGGCGGTTGTCGTGCTTGGCGGGCGTGGGCTGTTTCGCCGGCGTAGCCGGCGACCTACTTCTTGTCCGAGCGACAAGAAGTAGGCAAGAAACGCGTCGCCTGAGCGGCTGGCTATAAATTGCTCGGCGTTGGTGGTTCGGGCGGTGGTGATTTCCGCTGATGTGATTGGTGGTTCGAGCCAGCTACGCTCCCTGTCTGGTGCCTCCGTCCACGGACTATTGGACGAACCCGACTTTAGGTTGTTGGCAGCCTGCTAAGACCGCCATCGGTGGGACGCCTTCGGCTGCGCTGCGCGCACGCAGCATCTCAGGTCGGAGGCCCGGGCACGGAGTGCATCGCTGCGCTCGCACCGCGTGGTCGCGGAAGA
>NZ_KB902866.1:0-10236 GCF_000379565.1 Cupriavidus sp. UYPR2.512
AAGGCATGCGTGAAGCGCTACGTTCAATCGACAAAGGGCAAGCTCACATTGCACTTCTTGCCTGGCTACTCGCCCGACCTCAATCCAGACGAGTTGGTGTGGAGTCATACCAAGCGCACAGGTGTGGCACGCAGGCCTCTTCGTAAAGGTGAGGACCTGCAACAAAAGGTCAACGAACAGCTTCAAACCGTGGCGGAAAATCCGGCGCTTGTACGCTCATTCTTCCGCCATCCTTCTGTCGCATATATTTCTGACTGCTGAGTAATCGTCGAAGGATGGAATCATTTCGGGGCCGCGTCTATCGCGGCCGCCATGATGTATTTCATTGTTGATGTCATTGCCTTCCGGGGAATTCCTTTCTTAATCGGCGGAGTTTCTGCAGTCCTGTTTCGAGGCGTAATGAGATTCTATTTTGAATCCTACGATGATCCCGAATCATAGATTTCGTTGACTACCGCGACGCGAGCGGCAGGCAGATTGGCGAGGAACCTATATTTGAGGAGCGCGCTTGACCGACCGCTAAGGGTCCGATCTCAGCCACCGGCAGATTCATCGAGTGCGATGTAATGCGAAAATCTATGCCCCCCACTCACGGGAGCAGCACTGAGGAGCGGTCGGCCGAACAGCAGCAATCCGTTCACTAAGCGTATCGAAGGTCTTGCCCTCTGGAAGGAAATCCTCAAAGGAGTTTGGATTCATGCCAACTTAACGCCGGGCAGCACGGTCACCCGCGGCTTGAGACCAGTCTACGGCCGGAGGAGAAACTCCAGATCAATAAATGATGCCCGGATGCATATCCCGCACGGGGAGAATGATGGCTGCGGCCCTTCAACGTCAAGGCCGGCGATTATACGGCTAGCATTTTCCTCTACTGCCGTATATCGGAAAATTCAGATTTCCCACCTTCACTGAGTTCTCGCAACTTTTTCAATCTTTAACGATTGAGTGGTACAGATCTTGGCTATATTGCGAGGCGTAAAAATGCCTCGCGGATTCCCGACTTATGAACCACCGCCGTTACCGTCTCGTTTTCAACAAGCATCGCGGCATGCTGATTGCCGTTGAAGAGTCGGCCACCAGCACCGGCAAGGGCCAGCAGGCCGGCACGCGTGCGGCGGGAGCGACGGGAGCTGGAGCCGCGCTACGCGTCGCACGTTTTGCACTGCCAGCCCTGACACTCGCGGCGTGGCTGGCCGCAGGGCTACCCGTGCAGGTTGTCGCGCAGGTGGTGGCGGACCCGAATTCCGGGGCGAATCGTCCGACGGTTGGGCAGACGGCCAACGGCTTGCCTCAGGTCAACATCACCCGCCCCTCGGCCGCGGGCGTGTCCGCCAATGCCTACACGCAGTTCGACGTACCAAGGACCGGCGTGATCCTGAACAACTCGCCGACGGCGGCCTCAACCCAGCAGGCGGGCTACATCAACGGCAATCCAAACCTGTTGCCGGGCGGCTCGGCCCGGGTCATCGTCAACCAGGTCACCAGCACGCTGCCGAGCCAGTTGCGCGGGTATCTTGAGGTGGCGGGCCCCAAAAGCGAGGTAATCGTAGCCAATCCGAACGGCATCCTCGTGGATGGCGCGGGCTTTATCAATACCAGCCGCGCGACGCTCACGACCGGGGTGCCGGTATTCGGCGGCAGCGGCAGCCTGGATGCGTTTCGCGTGACCGGTGGCCAGATCAGTATCGAGGGCGCGGGCCTGAACGCGGCCAACGTCGATCAGGTCGACCTGATCGCGCGCGCGGTGTCGGCCAATGCGGCGCTCTATGCCAACCAGATCAATGTCGTGGCCGGCGCGAACCAGGTGGACCGTGCCACGCTGGCGGCTACGCCGGTGGCGGGCGTCGGGGGCGCCCCGGCGCTTGGCATTGACGTGAGCCAGTTGGGCGGCATGTATGCCAACAAGATCCTGCTGGCCTCGACCGAGCTGGGTGTCGGTGTTTCAAACCGGGGCGTGCTGGCCGCGCAGGCTGGCGACCTGATGCTCACCGCGCAAGGCAAGCTGGTCCTTGCGGGGCAAACCAACGCCGGCGGCAATCTGGCCGTCAGTGCGCGCGATGGTATCGAAAACAGCGGCAACACCTACGGCACTGGCGCGGCATCGGTCAGCACCGGCGGCGCCCTGACAAATAGCGGAACGCTGGCGGCGCAACAAGCGCTCACGGTCAATGCCGACCGCGTGGCATCCAGCGGCACGCTCGGCGCGGGCGTCAACGCCGACGGCACAGTGGTCCAAGGCGGGGATCTGAACGTGACGACAAACGGCGCGCTGGCGGCCACGGGCAGGAACATCGCCGGCGGCAGCGCCACCCTGCAGGGCGCGAGCGTCACGCTCGCGGGCAGCCAGACCGGCGCCAACGGCAACCTGAACCTGACGGCAACGGCAGGCAACCTCGATCTGACTGGGGCGGCGGCCAGCGCCGGTGGCGCGCTCGTTGCCAGCGCTCAGGGCACCCTCCTCAACGATCGGGGGCAACTGTCAAGCCAGGGCAATCTTTCCCTGACGGCCGCCAGCGTGTCGAACCAGGCCGGGCAGATCGTCTCGCAGGGCGCGACGACCATCCAGTCGGCCGGCGCACTGAATAACACGCAAGGCACCGTCCAGGCCGAAGGTGCGCTCGGTGTTGACGCGGGCGCCGTGGACAACACCGCCGGGCGCCTGGTGTCGCTGGGCGGCGACAGCCTGGCAATCCACGCCGCCGGCGCCTTGACCAACGCCTCTGGTACCACCGCGACCGGCGCCCAGGGCGGCGTGATCGGGGGCAACGGCAGTGCGAAACTGACGGCCGACACCATCGTCAATCATGGCCAGATCAGTAGCGCGGGCGATGCCAGTGTCAGCGCGACCACGCTGAACAACGATGCCGGCAGCCTGACCGCTGGCGGCACCCTGACCGCCACCGTGGCGGGCGCCCTGAGCAACCGCCAGGGCACGATCTCCGGCGCCACGCTGAACGCGTCGGCCGCCTCGCTCGATAACACCGCGGGCCGCCTCGAGGGTGACCAGCTCAGCCTGTGCACGACGGACGACCTGGTCAACCGCAGCGGCACTATCAGCCAGTATGGGCAGTCCGATGCCGCCGTAAGCGTCGGTGGATCGCTGGACAACACCGGCGGCAAGCTCGCCGCCAATGGCCAGAACCTGACCCTTGGCGCGGGTGCGCTCATCAACGACGGTGGCCAGATCGCCCACGCCGGTACCGGCACGCTCACGCTCACCACCCAGGGCGCGCTTGCCAATACCGCAGGCCGCATTGAGACCAATGGCGCGCTCGTTACCCAGGCCGGCACCGTCAACAATGCCCAGGCACGCTCTACGGACAAACCGGCCTGTCGCTCACCAGCGGCGACGCCTTCGACAACACGGGCGGCACCACACAGACCGGCGGCGACCTCGCGGTCAGCGCGGCCGGCGCGCTCGGCAACGCCGGGGGTACGCTCGCCGCCAATGGCGCCGGCAGCCAGGCTGTCGTCTCGGCGGCCAGCCTCGACAACGCCGGCGGGCGGCTCGTCAATGCCGGCACGGGCTCGACCACGGTCACCTCGGCCACGGCGCTCAATAACACGGGCGGCGCGATCGGCGGCAACGGCCACGTGACGGTCAACGCCCAGGATCTCGCCAATACCGGCCGCGCGACGCTGGTCGCCGCCGGGGCACTGACCTTGAACACCAACCACAAGGTCGACAACCGCGGCGGCACGCTGTATGGCGGCACCGGCCTGACGCTGGACCAGGCGGGCGCGACGCTTTCCAACGACGGCGGCACCATGCTGGGCGGGCAGGACGTGACGGTCAACGTTGCGTCGATGAGCAACGCAGGCGGCGCCGTGCGCGCCAACCGGGACGTCAGTGCCAAAGGCGCCATTGCCGGCAGTGGCGAGATGACGGCCGGGCGCGACCTGTCGCTCGACGTGGCGGGCGACTACCTGAACGACGCGGCCAACCACCTGAAGGCCGACGGCAATCTGCACGTGGCCGCCAGCGGCACGCTGACCAACACGGGTGCGCTGGCAGCCGCCGGCAACCTGACTGTGGCCGGCACCAATGTCATCAATGCCACCGGCGGCGGCATGAACGGCACCACGACCACCGTGCAGGCCGCCAACGCCATCACGAACGCGGGCCGCATCGAGGGTGATACGGTGCAGACCACGAGCACGACGCTGGACAACACCGGCACGGTGATCGGCAATACCGTCCAGGTGCAGGCCACGGATCTGACCAACACTGGCGCGTCGGCGATCATCGCCGCCGCGCAGGACCTCAAGGTCTACGCGACCAACTCGGTGTCAAACCTCGATGGCGCGACGCTCTACAGCGCGGGCAACCTGCAGATTGCCCGCGACGGCACGCGTGACGCCGGCGGCATGCTCGCCAATCAGGTCAATACCCTGACCAACCGATCCGCAACGATCGAGGCGGACGGCGACATCGACATTGCCGCGCGCACGGTCAGCAACACCCGCACCAGCATCGTCACGGCGCCGGGCACGGCGCAGACGGAAAGTGAGACGCTGACCATGTGGAATGCCGGCATGACCGGCGCGGACCTGAGTTTTCATGAGAGCGTGACATTCCCGGCCTGGAGGTGGAACGGCGAAAATGCCTCGGTCAGCGCCAGCCGCACCTACGCCCTGATGCAGCCCGTCACGCTGACGGTGGACAAAGCAACAGTCAATCATCTCGATTCCTCGGCACGGACCTTCTCCTTTGCGCAGCAACCGGTTGAGCAGTACTACGATGTGACTTCGCGGGTCATCTGCTCGGATTGCCCGCCGCCGCAGCCGCTCACGCGCAATCTGACCAGCGAGCCTACGCAGCACTACCAGTCCATCACGGACAACGGCAGCACCTACAGCATCACCTTCTGGCCCGACTGGGATCCCGCCAGGCAGATCCGCCCGGACGAGGTGCGGATGCGCTTTGACCTGGGCGAGGACAGCCACGACTACAGCGAAATCTCCCGCACGACAGCCACCACCACCGCGACCGACCGGTTGGTGAGCGCCACCGACCCGGGCAAGATCCAGGCAAACGGGGCGATCCGCATCAACAGCGCGGGCGGGTCGATCCTGAACCAGTCTTCCCTCATTGCCGCCGGCGGCGACCTGGCCGCACGGGCTCCCGGTGGCGGGATCACCAGCACCGGCACAGCGCTCCAGCAAAGCGTCAGCACAACCGAGACCTCAACCTTCTACTGGCGCCAGAAGACCGGTGGCAACAACGACACGCAGGTTGTGCCCTACCCGACCATGCCGCAAGCACCCACCACGGTGATGGCGCTGCCAGCCGTGGTCACGTCCAACCAGGCAGTGCAGATCGCGGCACAGGATGTGACCGTCGCGACCGTGAATACGGTGGGCCAGACCGTGACTACCAATGGCGTGACCCGTGGCGGTACCGTCGGAGCGCAGGTGGGCAGCCTCGCCGGCCAGAGCAGCCGTCCGCAAACCGTGGGCACCGCGCAGGGTGGCTTACCGAACCTGACGCTGCCGACCAATGGGCTGTTCCGTTTCCAGACTGCACCGGGCGCGAGCTACCTGGTGGCGACGGACCCGCGCTTTACGCAGTACAAGTCGTTCATCTCCAGCGACTACCTGCTGGGGCAACTTGGGCTGGATCCGCAGAAGATCCAGAAGCGCCTGGGCGATGGCTTCTACGAAGAAAAGCTGGTGCGTGACCAGGTGACCCAGCTGACTGGCCGCACGTTCCTTGCCGGGTACTCTGACCAGCTCGAGGAGTACAAGGCCCTCATGACGAACGGCGTGACATACGCCAATGCCTTCGGCCTGACGCCGGGCGTGGGTCTGACCGACGCGCAGATGCGCCAGCTCACCACGGACATGGTGTGGCTGGTGTCGCAAGAGGTGACATTGCCCGACGGCAGCCGCCAGTCCGTACTGGTGCCCAAGCTCTACCTGGCACAGGCCAGCACGGTGAACCTGTCCGATACCGGCTCGCTGGTGGCTGGCAAGACCGTGGCGATCGGCGCAAGCGGTGACGTCGACAACAGCGGCCGTATCGTTGGAGACTTCGCCACGCAGGTGCTTGGCAACAACATCGTCAACCGGGGCCAGCTTGGCAGCACCGGCACTACCGTGGTCCAGGCCAGGCAGGACGTACGCAACCTGGGCGGACGCATCACCGGTACCGACACCCTGGTGTCCGCCGGGCGTGACGTCGTCAACGAGACGCAGACCGTCACCAACCAGGTCGCGATGGGCGCCCACAGCGCCGGGGCAACCGGGGTCGGTTCCGTAGCCAGCATTACGGCAACCGGTACGGCGGCCGTGCTCGCCGGGCGCGACATCGACATGGCCGGTGGCACCGTCGATGCTGGCAAGAACGCCCTGCTGGCGGCCGGCCGCGACCTGAACCTGGGCACGGTGGCGCTGGGCACCACCCAGGATTCCAGCTCGCGCGGTGGCCAGAGCTACTACCATGACCAGACTACCGCCGGCGCGGGCAGCGCGGTGCAGGCCGGGCAGAATGCGGTGGTCGTTGCCGGGCGCGATGCGACGCTGACTGGCTCCGCCATCCAGGCAGGCGGTAACGCTTCGCTGGTCGCCGGGCGCGACACTACCGTCACCGCCTTGATGGATACGCGCACACACAGCGAAGGCTCGCTCGGCGGCAAGGGCGCGCAGTACACGACATCGTCGGTTGACGAGAGCGCGAGCGGCAGTTCGGTGCGCGCGGGCAACAACGCTAACCTGGGAGCCGGGCAATCGGCCAGTGTGAATTCTGTGCTGCAGGCCAACGGCATCGCACCTGCCTCGCCCGACAGCAATGGCACCGGCAACCTGGCGGTGCTGGGTTCGGCGGTGACCACCGACAAGGGCGCTGCCAACCTGGTTGCCACGGGCGACGTGACGTTGGGCACCATCACGGAGACCCACCAGTCGCAGAGCTGGTCGGAGACCAAGCGTTCGGGCTTCATGTCGAAGGAGCAGACGACCAAGGAGAGCAGCCAGCAACAGACCGTCGCGGTGGGTTCGCTGGTATCAGGCGACAGCGTCTCGGCCAACGCCGGGCGAGACCTGACGGTCTCCGGTTCGACGGTTGCGGCCACGCATGATGTGAACCTGGACGCGGGCCGCAACCTGACCATCGGCAGCGCGCAGAACACCAGTTCCGCGCATAGCTATGAGCACACGACCAAGTCGGGATTCGGGGCGACCGGCTCTGGCATTTCCCGCGGCAAGCGGGATCAGAAGGACACCACCAACGACAGCGCGGTGACCCAGACCGGCAGCCTCGTCGGCGCCACTGATGGCAGTGTGCATCTAAAAGCCGGCAGCACAATCAAGGTGAGCGGCAGTGACCTGATCGCGGCCAAGGACGTGACGGGCGTGGCGGCGGACGTCACCATCGAGGCGGCGCAAGGCACGCGCCACCACGACGAGACGCACGAAGTGAAGCAAAGCGGCTTTACGCTGGGCGTATCGGGCGGCGCCATCGGCGCGGCGATCAATGCCGGCAACAAGATCAATTCCGCCGGCAAGAGCCAGGACGGCCGGGCCTCGGCGCTGTGGGGCATCGCCGCCGCACGGGACGTGGCCGATACTGCCCAAGCCATGGGTAATCCGCTGGCCGGGGCAGCCGTGACCCTGTCCTGGGGCACCAGCCAGAGCAAGCAGACGCTGACGCAGAACAGCACCAGCCACGACGGCTCGCGTGTGAAGGCAGGCGGTACCGCAGCATTCGTCGCCACAGGCATGGATGCCGACGGCAACCAGACGGCGGGCAACCTGAACGTCGTTGGCTCCGACATCAATGCCAACAAGGTAGCGCTGGGTGCCAGGAACGATGTGAACATCGTGTCGGCAACCGATACCGACGAGAGCCACAGCACCAACAAGTCCAGCAGCGCGAGTGTGGGCGTGTCATACGGTGCGCAGGGCTTTGGCGTTTCGGCCTCGGCTTCGAAATCCAAGGGCAACGCGGATACGGTTGGAGCGAGCCAGGCCAACAGTCATGTCAATGGCAAGGAGTCGGTGACCATCGTCTCGGGCAACGACACCAACATCCTCGGTGGCACGGTCAGCGGCGGCAAGGTGATCGCGAATGTGGGCGGCGACCTGAACCTCGCCAGCCGGCAGGACACCGAGGAATCCCATGCGCGCCAGCAAAGCATGGGCGGCGGCTTCAGCATCAGCCAGGGCGGTGGCTCGGCCAGTTTGTCTGCCTCAAAGGGCAAGGCGGACAGCAGCTACGCGAACGTCTCCGAGCAGTCCGGCATCTACGCCGGGCAAGGCGGCTTCGACATCGATGTGAAGGGCAACACCGACCTGAAGGGCGCGGTGATCGCCAGCGAAGCCAGTAAGGACAAGAACAGCCTGACCACTGGCACCCTGACCTGGAGCGATGTCCAGAACCACTCGGACTACAGCGCCACATCGATGGGTGTCTCCGCGGGCGGCACAATGGGCACTCCATCCGGACAAAGTAATAGCGGCCCGACCTCCGGCAAGAATACCGGCGGCATCAGCCCGATGGTCCCGCAGCACAAGAGCGGTAGCGAAAGTGGCATCGCCCAGGCGGCGGTGGCCGAAGGCACGCTGAACATCACCGACAGCGCCAACCAGAAGCAGGATCTGGCGACGCTGCAGCGCGACACGTCAAAGACCAATACGCAGGTCGGCAGCAATCCGGATCTGGACAACCTGCTGAGCAAGCAGGCCGACATGATGGCGGCAGCGCAGGCGGCAGGCGAGGCAGTGGCGAAGACCGTGGGCGATGTCGCCACGGCCAAGTACGATGAGGCCATGAAGAACGCCAAGGCCGCCGGCGAGGCAGGCGACACCAGGCTGCAAGAGCAATACCTGGCCGAGGCCAAGAGCTGGGGCGAAGGTGGCAGCTACCGGGCTGCGCTGCATTCCGCTGGCGGCGCGCTCATCGCCGGACTTGGTGGCGGTAACGCCTTGGCAGGTGCTGCGGGAGCCGGGCTTGCATCGCTTGCCGGCGGCAAGCTGAACGAGCTGAGCAGCGCGGTAACCAAGGGAGCAAACACCGGGAACGCCGACCTCAATGAAACACTGGGCAACCTGGCGGCCAATATTGCGGCGGGCGGTATTGGCGCGGTTGTGGGTGGAGGCTCTGGCGCGGCAACGGCAGCGAATGTGGATCGCTACAATCGTCAACTTCACCAGAGTGAGTATGACTTTGCAAGAAAGAACGCAAAGGTTGTGGCTCTGAAGCTCGGCATCTCGGAGCTGGATGCGGAAGGTCGGATTGTTGCCGAGATTCTTCGTAACTCGGATAAGCAGACGGCCGACGCAGCCGGAGGCAAGCATGACTATGAGGTGCGAGGCGTTCTCGGCTGCCAGAATTTGAACTGTGACGGCTACAAATCCGATGCAAACTATGCCAACCACGACTACAACAGCCAATACATTACGGGCAACCAAGCCACTTACAACCGAGGACAAGCTCAACTAGGCAAGGGGCAGACCTACAACGAGCTGGTAACTTCTAACGTCAAGAAAGATGCGGTGGGTGCAACTCTTGCGGGTGCAGGAATGGTGGGGCTTGGTTATGTCACCGGGGGAACAGGCACTGCCGTTGGCATCAAGATGTTCGGTGCTGGAGTTGGGGCGGCTGCGAACTATATGTTTCAATCTGGGCAGACGGACTGGTTGGATGTTGGTATTGCGGCCGCAACAGGCTTTCTTACGACTGGATCTGGATTGGGCTCATCTATCGTAACAAACGTTGGTGGCTCCGTTGTTGGTTCGGGCGTGAAGGTTGAAAATCCGAATGGTGGAGTTGCTGGAGCCACAGTTGGCACTGTGGTCGGCTACGGCGTTGGCAAGGTAATTGAGGTCCCCACTGCTAAGGTAATGGACCCACGCGGGTGGTGGACTCCAGATTGGACGAGCGTGGGGAACGGCATTTCGAAGTGGAATGCGCCCAATCCAATCCCTGGCATGCTAGGTGGAGTCGGCTCTAGGGAATCGCTGAACAAAGCGTCAGCGCGCAGCGTTGCCAGTGTGATGCCGATTTTTTTTGTCAACCAACAGCAGATTTGACGGCTTGCCAGTTGGAAATTTTCATTTTTTGGGGCTTTTGCCCCGGGTTTCACGCCTTATGCCGCCTTGCAGACGGAATTGTCCATTGATTGCAGCAACGCTTTCTTTGCAATCACCAGATTGGCCAGCGCAAACAAGGTGTCGCACTGCGCACCGTTTTTGGCCAATCCCCTGTAGCGAGCCTTCTTGTGCTTGAACAGATTC
>NZ_KB902867.1:0-9950 GCF_000379565.1 Cupriavidus sp. UYPR2.512
CGCAACGGCGACGGCCCCGGCATCGCACTGCGCGCGGATCTGGATGCGCTGAACATGCAGGAGCTGGGCAAGGCCGCCCATGCTTCCACTTGCGCGGGCAAGATGCACGCCTGTGGCCACGACGGCCATACCGCCATGCTGCTGGGCGCGGCCGCGCACCTGTCGCGCAACCGCGATGCCTTCCGCGGCACGGTGCATTTCGTGTTCCAGCCCGCCGAGGAGAATGAAGGCGGCGGCCGCGTGATGGTGGAAGAGGGCCTGTTCGACGAGTTCCCGGCCGATGCCGTCTATGGCATGCACAACTTTCCCCAGTTGCCGCGCGGCAAGTTCGCCATCCGCGCCGGCACCATGACCGCGTTCCTGGACAATTTCGAGATCGTCATCACCGGCAAGGGCGCGCATGGCGCCCAGCCGCACCACGGCATTGACTCCGTGGTCGTCTCAGCGCACCTGATCACCGCGCTCCAGACCATTGCCAGCCGCCGCACCGATCCCACTGACTCGGTCGTGGTCAGCATCACCCAGATCCACGGCGGCGATACCTGGAACGTGCTGCCTGAATCGGTGGTGCTGCGCGGCACCATCCGCACGCTGAACCCCGCGGTGCGCGACCGCACGCAGACCGAGATGCGGCAGATCTGCGAAGGCGTGGGAACGACCCACGGCGCGCGGATCGCGATTGACTACCGCCCCGGCTACCCCGGCGTAGTCAACACCCCGGCAGAGACCGACGCCGCCATTGCCGCCGCCGCGCAACTGGTGGGTGCCGACAACGTGAAGACCGATATCAAGCCGGCAATGGGATCGGAGGACTTCGCCTTCATGCTGGAAAAGCGCCCCGGCGCCTATATCGGCATCGGCGCCGGCGAGAGCGCTGAAGACCCGCCGCTGCACAATCCCTACTACGACTTCAACGACAGGATCCTGCCGCTGGGCGCGGCGTACTGGGTGGCGCTGGTCACGCAGCAATTGCCGGCCAAATGACTTGCGCCCGTCAGGGCATGCGGGCCGCTTGCGCGAACACGTTCAGGAACCCCAGCGCGGGCTGCGCGCTGGTTTGCGCTTCGATGGCGGCAGCCAGCACCGGCGCAGGCAGCCAGGGATAGGGCAGCGCCGCCTGCAGGGCCGCCAGCGTGACCGCGCCGGGATCGGCGCTGGTGTCCATCCGTTCGATATGGATATGCAGGCTGGCGATACGGTAGGTGCCGTCATCGCCGGCGGCAAAGCCCCAGTGGTAGTAGCCCTTGCCGACGCGCAAGGCGTTGGCCGCGGTTTCGCGCATCACCACCAGCCAGGGGACCGTCATGGCGTTGCCGTTCAGCGCGGCCGCAACGTCGCCGATGTAGTAGGTCCGGCAGCGGTCGAACGTCTTCGCAAATTCGCTGACCAGCGTCGCGGCAATGGCATCCGCGCCTTCGGCCCTGGGCGGGAAGGTGATGTTGTCCGTATCGATCGAGAAGGTCAGCGACGCATCCGCGGCAAAGGCTGCGTGGATCAGCGCCGGGCGGTTGTTGTCCTTGGCCTCGACGTATTGGGCCAGCCGGGCTTTGGCGGTGGCGAGCGGGATTGTGTTCATGCTGGACTCAATGGCATGGGTTGAAAGGCGGGGGCCGCCGGGGTGGTGCGGCGAGTTTGATAGAATTTGGCACAAAGCTTGTATCAAAAGCTAAGTGGACATTCCGCCGATGGCAACGACTCCTGCAAACAAGAACCTGACCGTAACGCATCCGGCGTGCCTGGTCGACGGCTCGGACCGTGAGTTCCGGCACCTGGTGAATGGCCTGTTGCCGTTTGCCGCGCGCCTGCTGTCCGTGCGCGACGGCTTTGGCAGCCTGATCGGCCTGACGGGGGTCCAGTACTCGCTGATCCGCTCGATCCTGCACCTGTCGCAGCAAGGCGAGGTGACGGTCAACCAGCTCGCCGACCATCTGCACCTGAGCGGCCCGTTCATCACCATCGAGACCGGCAAGCTCAAGAAACTGGGGCTGATCGACAAGAAGGCCCATCCCGAAGACAAGCGCAAGATGCGTCTGACCATCACCGCCGCGGGGACCCGTCTGCTCAATGAACTGCTGCCGGTGCAGCAGCAGATCAACGACGTATTGTTCGACGGCGTTTCCCGCACCGAATTCAAGGTGCTGTGCTCGGTGGTGGGCCGGCTGGTCGCCAACGGCGATCGCGCCGCGCTGGATCTCGAACACCTGCAGGCGCGCCGGCAGAAAGGTTAGTGCGCGGCCCACTGCACCGTGCCGACATCGATGCCCTCCTGATGCATCTCCCATAGCGGGCTCAGCTCGCGCAGCCGGGTAACGGTCTCGCTGACCTGCCGGACGACTTCGTCCACTTCTGCCTCGGTGGTGTAGCGCCCCAGCGTAAAGCGGATCGAGCTATGCGCCAGCTCATCGCTGCGGCCCAGCGCCCGCAGCACGAACGAGGGCTCCAGCGAGGCCGAGGTGCAGGCCGAGCCCGACGACACCGCCACGTCCTTGATGCCCATGATCAGGGACTCGCCTTCGACATAGTTGAAGCTGATGTTCAGGTTGTGCGGGATACGGTGCGCCAGGCTGCCGTTGACATAGACCTCGTCCAGCCGCGACAGCCCCGCGAGCAGCAGGTCGCGCAATGCGCCCACGCGGCGCGCTTCTTCTGCAAGTTCCAGCTTTGCCAGCCTGAAGGCCTCGCCCATCCCCACGATCTGGTGCGTCGGCAGGGTGCCTGAGCGCATGCCGCGCTCATGCCCGCCGCCGTGGATCTGCGCCTCGATGCGGATGCGCGGCTTGCGCCGCACGTAGAGCGCGCCGATGCCCTTGGGGCCATAGACCTTGTGCGCCGTCACGGTGAGCAGGTCGATCTTCAGCGCTTCCAGGTCGATGGCGATCTTGCCGGCGGCCTGCACCGCATCGCAATGGAACACCACTCCCGCCGCGCGGCAGATCTCGCCGATCTGCGCCACCGGCTGGATCACGCCGATCTCATTGTTGACCATCATTACCGACACCACGATGGTGTCCGGCCGCATGGCCGCGCGCAGCGCGTCAAGGTCGATCAGGCCATCGGTGCCGACGTCGAGATAGGTCACCTCAAAGCCCTGCCGCTCAAGCTCGCGGCAGGTATCGAGCACGGCCTTGTGCTCGGTCTTGACGGTGATGATGTGATTACCCTTGCCGCGATAGAAATGCGCCGCGCCCTTGATCGCCAGGTTGTTGCCTTCGGTTGCGCCGGAGGTCCAGATGATCTCGCGCGGGTCCGCATTCAGCAGCGCCGCCACATGCGCGCGCGCGGTCTCGACCGCGTCTTCCGCCTGCCAGCCGTAGTAATGGCTGCGCGATGCGGGGTTGCCGAACTGCTGGTGCAGGTAGGGAACCATCTTCTCGACAACGCGGGTGTCGACCGGCGTCGTCGCGCTGTAGTCCATGTAGATCGGAAGGGTCTTCGGCTCGGATTGCATAGCGCTCATTCCTGGAGGCGGAGGTGGGGACGACCGTGGGCAAAGCGTACCCGCCGGTCAAGGAAAGTGAGGCCGAGTCTAGCACCGGGTAGCGGCCGTTCGCGGCGGTGCCATGTTGGCCGTAGGGTTGCTTGAGGCGCGGACAGCTGCAATTCCGGGCGCTTGGCGCCACCTGTCCGCTAACCGGAAAACCTTGTCCAGCATGGGTTCCGGACTTCATTGAGTCGCCCTGGGGGCGGTTCGGTTCCGCGCTCTAGGGTTTCCACCAACTTGAATAGCGTTGTTTTCTAGCATTCAATAAAACCTAAGTTACAAAGATAAATAAACAAAGTAACTGGTTTGGTGAGAACACTTGCGTAGGAGTCGTGATGGCTGAGTCATCTGTTGGTCGGGGCGTCAAAGCGGACGCCGAAGCGGACGCCGAAGCGCCGCGCCGCTTCAGGAATGCGTTGGCGATGTTTGCAACAGGCGTCGCCGTGATTACCGCGCCGCGGGAAGAGGGGTTGCCGGTCGGCATCACGGTGGCGTCGTTCAACTCGGTATCGCTGGACCCGCCGCTGGTGCTGTTCTCGGTGGACCGCCGCTGCCTGAGCCTGGGGGACCTGCGCACCGCGCGGCGCTATGCGGTCAACGTGCTGGCGGAGGCGCAGCAGGATATCTCCAACCGCTTCGCCAGGGCCAACTCCGGCAAGTGGGAAGGCATCGATTTCGGCAAGCGCGACGGGGACAACCATGTGCTGCTGCCGGATGCGCTGGCCACCTTCGAGTGCGAGCCCTATGCCCAGCACGACGGCGGCGACCACGTGATCTTTATCGGGCGGGTGGTCCGTCACCAGGCCCGCCAGGACGGCCGGCCCCTCATCTTCTTTGGCGGCAAGTACCGGGCGCTGGAAGACAGCCCGGCCGCCGCTTGAATCCACAAGAACAGACAGTCAGCACAGGAGAACGACATGATCAAGACCGGTAACCAGCACATCGCCATGCTGCGCGATGGCCGCGAGGTGTACCTGGACGGCAAGCGGGTGACGGACGTCACCAGCCATCCGGCCTTCCGCAACTCGATCCGCAGCTACGCCAGTCTTTATGACTTCCAGGCGCAGCCCGGCAATATCGACAAGATGACCTTCCAGCCCGCGGGCACCGACCGACGCGTCAGCCGGATCTGGGAGCTGCCGACCAGCTACAACGAACTGGTCGAGCGCCGCCAGATGCTGGAAGCCTGGACCGAACTGCACTACGGCTTCATGGGCCGCTCGCCCGACCACGTGGCTTCTTGCATTTCGGGCATGTACATGGGCATCGATGTCTTTGAGCAGGCCGATCCGGCCCGCGCCGGCGCGCTGCGTGACTACTACCGCTACGCCCGCGACAACGACCTGTTCCTCACCTATGTGATCGTCAACCCGCAGGCCAACCAGTCCAAGTCCGCGCACGAGCAGGAAGACAAGTACCTGGCGGTGGGCATCGTCGACCAGGACGCGGAAGGCATCACCGTGCGTGGCGCCAAGATGCTGGCCACCAGCGGCATCATGGCGAACGAAGTCTTCTGCAGCTGCATCCAGCCGCTGCGCGAGGGCGACGAGATGTATGCGCTGTCCTTCGCGGTGCCGATGAACACCAAGGGCCTGAAGGTGATGTCGCGCAAGTCGTACGAAGCCCATGCCACCTCGGTGTTCGACAACCCGCTGGCGAGCCGCTTCGACGAGAACGACGCGGTGCTTTACTTCGACGATGTCAAGGTGCCGTGGGAGCGCATCTTCGTCGCGGGCGACGTGGGCCTGTGCGCAAAGCAATTCCACGCCACGCCGGCGCACGTCTACCAGAACTACCAGTGCCAGGTGCGGCTGATGGTGAAGCTGCGCTTCCTGGTGGGCCTGGCGCACCGCATCACCGAGATCAACGGCACCAGCAGCTTCCCGCAGGTCAGGGAAATGCTGGGCCAGCTGGCCGCCGAGGCGGGCATGGTCGAGGCCTGGGTCTACGGCATGGAAGCCAAGGGCCAGGTCGGCAAGCACGGCTACTTCGTGCCGGACCGCAGCATGCTGTACGGCTCGCAGGTGGTGACCCAGCAGCTCTACGGCAAGGTGCTGGCCACGCTGCGCGAGCTGGCCGGCGGCGGCATGATCATGCTGCCGTCGAGCATCGAGGATTTCGCCAATCCGTCGCTCGCCGGGATCATCGCCAAGACGCAGAAGTCGCCGGTGTGCAGCCCGGAAGAGCGCGTCAAGTTCTTCAAGCTCGCCTGGGACGCGGTCGGCTCCGAGTTTGCGTCGCGCCACAACCAGTACGAGATGTTCTACGCCGGCGCCACCTTCGTCACCAAGGGCCATGCCTACCGCACCTACGACTGGCAGAACGCTGCCGGCCTGGTCGACAACATGCTCGGCAGCTATTCCCTCGAAAGCGAACTGGCCAAGCTGCCGCAGGCCGCCTGACACCCCGCACCGTTCCCATTTCCTGCATCGACTACGGAGATCGACATGGCAATCACCAAACTTCACGACGAGTTCCACACCCTGGACCTGGAGTCCGGCTGGGAGGTCCCCCACGGCTATCCTTCGGGTATCCAGCAGAAGATCCTGTCCGGCTCGCTGGACGAGGGCGGCCGCAGCGGCAGCCGTACCCGCCTGCTGCGCTTCCAGCCCGGCGTGTTCACCACCTCGCCGTTCGTGCATGAGTACTGGGAAGAGGTCTACCTGCTCAGCGGCGACCTGACCGTCGGCAATGACGCCGATGGCAAGGGCGGCGAAGCGTTTGTCCCCAACACCTACGCCTGCCGGCCGCCCGGCGCTTTCCACGGCCCGTTCAAGTCCAATGGCGGCTGCATGCTGATGGAGATCCACTACTATGACCCGGCCTGACCATGGAAGCGACCATCGCAACCGCACAGCGCCAGCTTGCCGCGGGCAGCGCCAACGCGCAGTCCTTGCTGGCGTCCTGCGTCGAACGTATCTGCAACCCCGGCGGCGAGGGCGCGCGCGTGTTTCCGCATGGCGTCAGCATGGCCGCGCGCAAGCAGGCCCAGGCCTGCGACATGCTGCGCGAGCAAGGCGTGGCCGGCCCGCTGGCGGGCGTACCGGTGTCCGTCAAGGACCTGTTCGACGTGCAGGGCGACGTGACCCGCGCCGGCGCCCTCGTGCTGCCGGAGCGTGCGGCCGGCGCCGATGCACCGGCCATTGCGCGCTTGCGCGCGGCGGGGGCGGTGTTTGTCGGACGCACCAATATGACCGAGTTCGCCTACTCGGGCGTCGGCATCAATCCGCACTACGGCACGCCGCGCAATCCCTACGACCGGCAGGCCGGCCGCATTCCGGGTGGCTCGTCGTCGGGGGCGGCGGTGTCGGTGACCGACGGCATGGCCTTGGCGGCGATCGGCTCCGACACCGGCGGTTCGTGCCGGATCCCGGCGGCGCTGTGTGGCATCGCGGGCTTCAAGCCCACGGCGCGCCGCGTGCCGCTGCAGGGCACGGTGCCGCTGTCGCCCAGCTATGACTCGGTGGGCTGCCTGGCCAACACCGTGGCGTGCTGCGCCGCCATCGATGCCGTGATGGCGGGCGAGGCGCCGCCCGCGGGGCCGGCGCCGCTGGCCGCGCTGCGCCTGGCGGTGCCCATCGGCCTGGTGCTGGAGGGAATGTCGGACGAGGTGGCCGAGGTCTTCAGCCGCACGCTGCGCCGGCTCTCGGCGGCGGGCGCGCTGCTGCAGGACGTGAGCTTCGACAGCTGGGACCAACTGGCCGGCGTCGGCGCGAACGGCGGCCTGGTCGCCGCGGAAGCCAGTGCCTGGCACGGCAATCTGCTGGCTGAGCAGGCGGATCGCTATGACCCGCGCGTGCTGTCGCGCATCCGACTGGCTGACGGGCAGCGTGCCGCCGACTACCTGCGCATGCTGCAGCGCCGGGGCGAGCTGTGCCGGCAGGCCGATGCCGAGCTGGCGGGCTTCGATGCCGTGGTCCTTCCCACCGTGCCGGTGGTGGCGCCGCGCATCGCGGACCTGGACGACGACGACGCCTTCTTCAGCACCAACCGGCTGCTGCTGCGCAACCCGGCCATCGCCAACATGCTCGACCTGTGCGCGCTGTCAGTCCCGTGCCATCGCCTGGGCGATGCACCGGTAGGACTGATGCTGTTCGGGCGCCACCTGTCCGACCGCAGGCTGCTGGCCATCGGCATGGGCATCGAGGCGGCATTGCGGCACGAACGGGGCTGAGCCCCCGCAGCAGTACAGAAGTACCCATAACTACAGTGGAGACAACAATGCCTGATATCCGTACCGGCGCCGCCGTACTGGCCTGCGCCACCTTGTTCGCGGCGACTGCTTCCGCAGCCGACCCGGCCCCCATCAGCGACGGCGTGGTCAAGATCGGTGTGCTGACTGACATGTCGTCCATCTTTTCCGACATCGGCGGCAAGGGCTCGGTGGTGGCCGCGCAGATGGCCGTGGATGATTTCGGCGGCAAGGTGCTGGGCGCCCCCATCCAGGTGGTCAGCGCCGACCACCAGAACAAGACCGATGTCGCCGCCACGCTGGCGCGCGGCTGGTTTGACAACCAGAAGGTCGACGTGATCCAGGACGCGCTGCCGTCGTCGGTCGCGCTGGCGGTGTCCAACCTGGGCAAGCTCAAGCACAAGATCGTCATCGCCAGCGGGGCCGGCACCACGCGCCTGAGCAATGAAGACTGCTCGCCCTACACCATCCAGTACTCGTACGACACCTATGCCTTTGCCGCCAACACGGTCAAGGCGCTGGCCCGGCGCGGCGACAACAGCTGGTACTTCCTGACGGTGGACTACGCGCTGGGCGCGTCGCTGGAGAAGGACGGCACCGAGGCCCTGTTTAGTGTCGGCGGCACCATGAGGGGCAAGGCGAAGCATCCGATCAATTCCGCCGACCTGTCGTCCTACCTGCTGCAGGGGCAGTCCTCGGGCGCGAAGGTGATCGGGCTGGCCAACGCCGGCGCCGACACGGTCAATGCGATCAAGACCGCCGCGGATTTCGGCATCAACACCGTGGGCAAGCAGAAGCTGGCCGGGCTGCACATGTTCATCAGCGACATCCACAGCCTGGGGCTGCAAGCCGCGCAGGGCATGACGCTGACGACATCGTTCTACTGGGACCGCGACGACGCTACCCGAGCCTGGTCGCAACGCTTCTTCGAGAAGACGGGCCGCATGCCGACCCTGGTGCATGCCGGCGTGTACTCGTCGACCACGCACTACCTGAAGGCGATCCAGGCCGCGCGCAGCGACGACAGCGATGCCGTGCTGGCGCGCATGCGCGAGACCCCGGTCAATGACTTCTTCGCGAAGAACGGCACGATCCGCGCCGATGGCCTGATGGTGCACGACATGTACCTGGTCGAAGTGAAGCGGCCACAGGAATCGAAGCGTCCCTGGGACTACTACAAGATCAAGAGCGTGATCCCCGCGAGCGAAGCGTTTCGTCCGCTCAGCGCAAGCACTTGCCCGCTGGTCAGGAAGTAAGCCCATATCCCTCACCGAGGCCGGCATTCCAGCCGGCGCTCCACCCCATTGCAGAGAGCAAGCGATCATGAAGACCCTTACCTTTGATATCGACACCCGCCAGGGTAAATCGCAACGCACTGTCACCATCCACCAGCTCATCGTGGCGGGCTGGACCGGCCGCGACGTCGAAGCCATGGAAGCCCACATCCGGGAACTGGAAGAGCTGGGCGTGAAGCGCCCACCCTACACCCCGGTGTTCTACCGCGTCGCTGCGCAACGCCTGGGGCCGGCGCCGGAAATCCAGGTCAGCGGCGGGGCCAGCAGTGGCGAAGCCGAGTTCCTGCTGGTCCGGGACGGCGATGAGATCCTGGTCGGCATTGCCTCGGACCATACCGACCGCGAGGCCGAGACCTACGGCATCACCGTGTCCAAGCAGATGTGCGAGAAGCCCTGTGCCCCGGCGTTGTGGCGTCTCTGTGAGGTGGAAGGCCACTGGGACCGGCTGGTACTGCGCTCCTACGCCACCATCGACGGCGAACGCGTGCTGTACCAGGAGGGCCCGGTGACCGCCATGCGCTCTCCGGCCGACCTGCTGGAGCGCTTCAGCGGCCATGGCGGCGATTTTGGCGAAGGCTCGGCGATGCTGTGCGGCACGCTGCCCGCCATTGGCGGCATCCGCCCGGCCGAGCGCTTCGAGATCGAGCTGGAAGATCCGGTGCTGGGGCGCACGCTGCGCCACGCGTACGCGGTTGCGGCGCTGCCCGTCGCGGGCTGAGCATGCCGCGCTATCCCAACCGACAAGACAGCGCCACGGAGTCACGGCCATGCACCACGACCTGATACTAGAGACCCGTAACCTCGGCAAGGCCTTCCGCGGCTTTACCGCGGTGAGCGACGTCAGCCTGCGGGTGCGCCGCGGGTCGATCCATGCGTTGATCGGCCCCAACGGCGCCGGCAAGACGACCTGCTTCAACCTGCTCACCAAGTTCCTGGAGCCGACCACCGGCACCATCCTTTTCAACGGCATCGACATCACCCG
>NZ_KB902868.1:0-9701 GCF_000379565.1 Cupriavidus sp. UYPR2.512
CGGGCGGTGATGCTCGCGGCCGCCGAACGGTGGCGACGGCCGACATTGGGCGGGCGCGCTCAGGCGCGCTCGCCGACTATCAAATTGATATGGAAGAGGATCTGCTGCCAGACCAGGTCTGGACCGGTGTGCTGCAGGACTATCCGCGTTGGTCCGCCAGCGTCTGGGACCTGGTCGCGCGCAGCATTGCCGTGGCGCAGACGGGAAAGGAGGAACTGCCTCCGCGGCCGACCATCCCGCCGATTCCCATCCACGACGCCGATGGCCCTTGGCCGTACGTCCGCTTTGACGATATCCCCGAGCCGACCCGCACGTTCTTTATGCACAATTTGCGTGGATCGAGTACGCCTGCTTTCGGTTCGGCATACGCGTGGGACTGGGAAGACTTCCTGACTGGGCAGCGATAAGCGATCGCTCCGACGCGCATGCGCGACAGATGGTTGCGGGCATATCCTAGTACAACTGCCCTGGGAAGGAGCAAAGGCTCGCCTAGCTCGACAAGGGCGCGGGTCTCTTCGGCGAGCGAAACTGTGTGACGGCCTGGCGTGCCCTTAAAGCCGAGCGCCCGCAAACCGCGCAGCGCATTGTGGCGGCCGCCAATCCAGTCGAAGTTGGCCTTGTCGCCAAATCCTACGGCTGGACTAGGTTTCGCTTTGGCGATGATTTCGACCGTCGAAAAGATTTCCTGTGCGGAGCGCGTTAGGCAGCAGAAGCCGACGGCGGTAGTGACCATGACCCGGATCGCGTCTGCGCGGCGGTTTCATGAAAGGATTCGTCGCTGCCGAGTGGCGAAGCAGCGATGATGACGGAGTTATCGATGATCAACCGACCTGATGTAACGACTGTCCCTTGCGTCGTGGCGCGCGAGGAAGGGGACGTCGACCAAAGTAAGGTGTTGGCGCGGTTGGAGGGGCGGGTGGATTTGCTTGCCGAGCGTGAGCGTGCCCGGCAGGCGCTCCGGATTTTCTCAGGCGGGCCTGCGCCAGAGTTTCAAGGCAATCTTCGACGGCGCGCTCGTTATTGAGCGACAAGACCTCAAAATGGTCGCGAATAGCGGCCGGCCCCATTGGTTACGTCTGGGCTAGGAGTACAGACCGGGACTACTCGGGCTTGCGCAGGGCCGCATGGGGCGACGACGGTATCTGACTTACTTAGCGATGGTCGGAGCGAACGATAGCCGGCGCCCCCCTGACGAGATGGCTACGTTGCGGACATAGTAGATATTCATGGCCTAGGGCGGTCGGCGAGGGGCACCTTTAACTAAGCTAGAGGGCACTAGTCGAGTCGTGCAACATTTTCCTCGGAGTGATTCGATCATCCGTGCGTGTCGCGTCAAGCAGGGCGGCGGTCGTCATAGTGTCGCACCTTGCGGTTCGATTTCGGGTATTTGACGTCGCCGCGCGCGATTGGGGCTGGTCGGCTCCTCCCGACCTTCTCAGACATTCCACACCGATCTTTTGCCGTTCGAGTGATGATGGGAAGGTGACCGAAGCCTGGAAAGAGACCGCCGCAGTGGCGGGCCGAGTGTCTCTAGGGGTGGCCCCCGAGCACCTTGCGAACCGATGCAACGAATCGATCGACAGGCGGAGACTCCGCATCCCGGCTATAGACGAACTCGACGTCAAACTCGGTGTCCAGTCCACTGAGCGGCAACAGATCTACGGACGGCGGGCACGCCGTCCGCGTGCTGGCCGGCACGAATGCATATCCCATCCCCGCGGCGACTAGCCCGAGCATGGTTGGGATATCGGCACCGATCTGGGCGATGTGCGGAACAAAGCCTGCCTTGGCGCAGTCGGCGATCAGCGCGTCATGCTGCGGGGCAGATCGGTCCCGGCTAAACCAGATGAATTTCTCCGCAGCGACGTCTGCCAGCTTTTTTGGGGCAATCCTTGAGTTCTTGATCATGGCAGGCATGGCCAGCACGAAGCCTTCGCGCAGGAGACGGATGCCCTGAAGCGATGGGTCGTCTTTGGACCGAAATGCCAGGATGCCGCCGTCCAACTCGCCGCTCCGGATAGATTGGGCCTGCTGCAAAGACAACATTGGCTCGACGGAAAGCACCACGTCGGCTTGATGTTCCCGGAAGTCCTTGAGGATTGCGAGTGTTTCCGGCAAGACCAGGTAGTTTGGCAGAGCGCCTATTTTCAGTGTTCCACCGAGCCCTTGCCCGATACGATGCGCGCGGTCGCGCGCTTCAAGGGTATTGCGCAGCAACTGCTTCGCGTCATTCAGAAAGCTCAACCCAGCGGGGGTGAGCCTTACCCCCTTTGCATGCCGTACGAATAACGGCGCGCCAATGTAGCTCTCCAAATCTTTGATCTGACGTGACAGCGCAGGCTGCACGATGCTCAGTGTGCGGGCCGCCGCAACGATGCTTCGCGCTTCGGCCACCGCAATGAAGTAGCGCAAATGGCGTATCTCGATCGTCTGCATTTCTGTCTCCGCCGCGTGAGGGCAAATAAGGTAGCCCCCCTTATATATGCCTGGAAAGTATAGCAAGCGTAACCATCAGGTATTTGAAAGTATGGCGATGCACGTCTATCTTTCGGATCTATCTCCGATGAGCAACCAACGGCAGGCAAGCGATGACGCATGATTCACGAGAATCTCTCCCCGAGACCCTTCTCGCGGTTAGCAGTGAAAGGACCCCGCGAAAGCACCTGGTTTTCAGCGATGTCGACCTTGATCGCGTGGGCAGGCAGGTGGGCTATTTCTATGTCCCTCACTCGCCTGACGATGACGCGTGGGGTACGACACGGATCCCGATCGCCGTGCTAAAGCATGGCGACGGGCCTACCGTGCTGCTGGAGGCAGGGAATCACGGCGATGAGTACGAAGGGCAGCTCGTGCTCGGTGAGGTCATCCGGGATCTCGATATCCGCAGGGTCCGGGGGCGGTTGATCGTCATCCCGGCAATCAACCTTCCGGCCGCCAACGCGGGCAAGCGAAACTCACCAATTGACGGGCTCAACTTCAATCGGGCCTTTCCGGGGGATCCGAGCGGCTCCGTGACCCAGCAAATTGCAGCCTTTGTGAATGATGTTCTCATGGCCGCGAGCGATGCCTTCATCAGTCTTCATTCAGGGGGCAGTTCACTAGACATTCTCCCTAGCAGCATCGTTCACTGCGCCGGCGATGCGCCGCACACCGAGCGTAATCTCGCGGCCGCAGCGGCATTTGGTGCGCCAGTCTCGGTCCTTTTGGACAACCTGGGGGACACGCGTACTGCCGCCAGTGCGGCGATGGCGGCTGGATTGACTACGGTGAGCGTGGAGATGGCAGGGCAAGGGACCGTTTCGCGCGAGGCGCTCACCATTTGCCGGCGTGGCGTCGCCAGCGTCCTGAGCCATCTAGGGGCCCTGAAAGACGTCACGCCCGCGACACCGACTCCCGCAGAGATGCTCTACAAAGTGGCGGGCCCCGCAGCCTACGTGATCGCCAACGCGGATGGTGTGTTCGAACCGCTCTTCTCCATCGGAGAACTGGTCGAAGCCGGGCAGGTGGCAGGGCGAATCCATTTTCCGAGCGATCCCGGCCGAGTGCCGCTCGACCTCAAGTGCATGCAAAGCGGAATTTTTTACGCGAAGCGACAACCCGGCCTTGTGCGGCAAGGGAACTGCTGTGCAGTCGTTGCCTCACGCGCCGAGATGGCGAGCAGAGACTGATCGGCTGGGGCACGGGCAAAAGATATCCATAAGACAAGAGGAGACATTATGGGCGAATTGAAAACACATCATGGGCCCGATGCGGTTCAAAAGAAGGCGATAGCTGCTGCCGTTGTCGGGTGCGCGCTCGAATGGTATGACTTCGCCGTATATGGCTTCTTCGCGCTCACCATTTCTAAACTCTTCTTTCCGTCGGACGAGAGTTCGGTGTCCCTGCTGTTAGGGGTCGCGACCTTTGGCGTTGGCTTCATCATGCGCCCTGTGGGTGCGGTGATGCTGGCGGCGGTTGCGGATCGACATAGCAGATCCGCGGCGCTATCGCTAACGATCTTGCTTATGGTCATCGGTACCGCCATGATCGCTTTCGCCCCAACCTATGCGCAAGCAGGAATCTGGGCACCTCTCATGATCGTTGCCGCACGGCTTATCCAAGGCTTCTCGGCGGGTGGGGAGATGGGCGTCGCGACGGCCCTGCTGATCGAGTCTGCCCCCAACAGCCGCCGAGGCTTATATGGAAGCTGGCAACAAGTAGCTCAGTCCACTGCACTACTGTTTGGATCCGGTCTCGGGGCACTGCTGTCGTCGACGCTGACGGCCGAGCAGATGAACGAATGGGGCTGGCGCCTCCCTTTCATGCTGGGGTTGGTGATCGGACCGATCGGCTGGTACATTCGGCGAAAGTTGCCGGAGCCAGAGCACGCAAGTAGTGAGGCGTCACGGGCACGTCGTCGCGCTCCATTAAGGTCGGTGCTTCGCGATCACCGCGCCGAAACCGTCGCAGGCTTGGGTATTACCACCGTCTGGACGGTCTGCTCGTACTTCTTCCTGGTCTATATGCCGACCTACGCGACGACACAATTGCATATTGAGCTGTCCAGTTCGCTGGCCAGCAATGCGATTGGGCTGGTGATGCTGCTTGTCCTCGCACCGCTGTTCGGCAGCCTCTCGGATCGTTGGGGCCGCTACCGGATCATTCTGGTGGGCATTGCCGGAATACTGGTGAGTTGCTATCCCGCGATCGTATCTCTCCAGCGTTTCCCAAGCCTTGGGATGCTGATCTGCGTTCAACTCTGGATGGCAATGTTCGTCGCGGTAATCGCCGGCCCCGCGCCGGCTGCCATGGCGGAGCTGTTCCCGCAGGAAGTCCGGTCCACCGGTATATCGATCGCCTACAACGCCGCCGTGGTGGTCTTCGGTGGCTTTGCTCCCCTTATCGCAACCTGGCTCATCCGAGTTTGCGAGAGTGGTTCCGCGCCGGCCTGGTACGTTTCCGCAAGCGCGGCCTTGAGTTTGCTGGCGCTAGCTTGGTCCACACGCACCATTGGTGCGGCGACCCGTGCTAAGGGCGTCACGCCAGCTTCGGATACACCTGCCTGAATCACTTCTGCACTTCCATTTGAACCGCTATGACTCTGTATATCAATACACCGCTGCTGCGTTCGCAGTCAAACTCCGTCCGTCTGGGCAAAACAGTCTGGCTGAAGATGGAGGCTCTGCAGCCTTCTGGTTCATTCAAATTGCGCGGCATTTCATATGCGTGCAGTTGGCATTTGGAGCGTGGCGCCAAGCATTTCGTTTCCTCATCAGGTGGCAACGCCGGTCTGGCTGTCGCATATTGCGGGCGGATGCTTGATGTGCCCGTAACGGTCGTGGTTCCGGAAAGCACATCTGCTCGGGCAAGGGCTTTGATCGAGCTGGAAGGGGCAAGTCTCGTTGTCTACGGCAAATCGTGGGCGGAAGCCAATGCATATGCCATGTCACTGCTCACTGAGCATACAGCGTTTATCCATCCCTTCGACGACCCGCTGCTATGGGAAGGCCATGCGACGCTGATCGACGAGGTTGCACAAGCTGGAGTCAAGCCGGGATCCGTACTGTTATCTGTGGGTGGAGGTGGTCTGCTTTGCGGCGTACTGACGGGGATGATGCGCAATGGCTGGGGCGACGTCCCGTTGGTTGCGGTGGAAACGGACGGTGCGGCTTGCTACTCCGCATCCGTCGCTGAGGGTAAGCCGGTATCATTGCCAGAAATTACCAGCATAGCGACGTCGCTTGGCGCCAGGAGTCCCTGCCAAAAAGCTGTCGACTGGGCTAAACGTCATCCGATCCGCAGCGAGGTTGTATCTGATGCCGCTGCAGTGGCTGCTTGCCTTCGACTTCTCGATGAGCATCGTGTGTTAGTCGAGCCTGCGTGTGGCGCCGCGCTGGCAGCGCTGGACCACGATGTCCAAGAACTGAACGCGGGTGCAGACGTCTTGGTGGTCGTTTGCGGTGGAGTCTGCTCCACAGTGGCGGATCTGCTGGCATGGCGGCCCACCTAGCGAAAGGTTTTACCCCGGTGGGCGCAAGGCCAGATGGGGCGATGCAATACGCTCACAATGTCCCGCTTGCGGGCTGATTCGGACATTCGTCGAGCTAGCCCTGGACGACCCAAACTGGCCCGAAACGCGCCATCACGGAGGGTCGCGTGTCGCAAAAGGCCAAAGCGATGAAATCAACATTGACGCGGGAGGAGTTGGCACAACTAGCGCAGTGACCAGCGTCGGCGTCTTCGTCAAGTAAATGGCAACGGGCGCCGGGTAGCACGCGAAACGGTGGCACGGCGCGCCGAGCGATGGTTTGATGCCGGTCTTACCGATCTGAGTACCGTGCTTGATGCAGGGATTGGCAGAGTCGGTCATCCGGCAACGCGTCGGCCGCTGACAGAAACCGCACACCGGGTTCGGAGGGAGGGGACGGCGCTCGCCGTTTCCTACCCCTATCCAACGACCGAGATGGAATGGACACCGCCCTCCCTTAGGGGACGCAGGGCGCGGGAGGAACATGGAGGCCCTCCAGAACCAAACGGCATCAATGTGCCAGAGTGGAGATTCGACACTTCCACTCGAGGAACGGAGGGCCAAAATGAATGCTACGACATATGGACTGGATGTTGCAAAGCAGCTCTTTCAGATGTACTGGGTCGACGCGCAAACGGGAGAGATAGCGAATCGGCGATTTCGACGTGACGAGCTGATTTCGTTTCTAGCGCAGCGGTCCAGGGGCCGTGTGGCGCTTGAAGCTTGCGGCAGTGCGCACTGGTGGGCCCGTAAGATCAAGGCGCTTGGGCACGAGGTAGTGCTGTTGCATCCCAAGTTCATTCGTCCATTTGTCCAAACGAATAAGACAGATGCGGCGGACGCGCGAGCAATCTGGACGGCAGTGCACCAGCCAGGGATGCGAACGGTAGCGGCCAAAACCGAAGACCAGCAGGCAATGCTCGCCCTTCACCGCATGCGCTCGCTGCTAATCAAGTTTCGGACCATGCAGGTGAACCAGATGCGAGGGCTCCTCTACGAGTTCGGTGTGTCGTTCCGCGCCGGACGCGTGGCCGGACTTACTGAGATCCGGGCACACATGGCGGAGCTCGAAGACGCCCTGCCGGCAACCATGATCACCAGTCTGCAGGACCAGTTGACGCGTATTGACGCCATCGAGCTGGATATTGACCAGCTTGAGAGCAAAATAAGCTTCTGGCACAAGAAGGATGAGGCGTGCCGCGCCATCGCTGAAGTACCCGGCATCGGCAAGCTCACCGCAACTGCGTTGGTCGCCACAATTGGAGATGCAAAGGCGTTCAAGTCTGGCCGTGAGTTTGCCTCGTTCCTGGGGCTGGTACCCCGGCAAACTGGCACCGGTGGAAAGATCCGGCTGGGATCAATCTCCAAACGAGGTGATCCGTACTTGCGCACACTCCTGATCCATGGTGCGCGCTCTGTAATGTGTCACGCGAAAGTCCCGACGAGTTGGCAGAAGGCAATACAGGCGCGACGACCAGCGAATGTTGTGGCTGTGGCCATGGCCAATAAAATGGCGCGCACGGCATGGGCCATTCTGGCGCGCGGCAGTACATACGATAAGCATTACGTCAGCCTGAGGCCCGAGTAGTAGTTCAGCAGTAAGCATAGCGTTGGAGTACCGATAGGTTGCTGAGGTTGATTTCCATGTGATGGCAAAACAGGTCGGACCGCAGGAACGCAAACCTGAACACACCCTTGCGCTTAAAAGTGCGTGGCCGAGATGAGGACGTTCCTGGCGAATTCCATCAGGGCCCGCAGGCTACGGCTTGCAGAACAGGCCGGATATAGTGGAATGGCCCCATCCCTCCCCGGTCTATCGAGACTCCATGCGACCATGGAGTCTCGATAGACCGGGGCATGGAAACGTAGCTCTTAGGCTACTTGGGAGTCCATCATGAGCATCACGCTTGTTGGTATCGATCTTGCGAAAAACATCTTTCAAATCCATGGGGTGGACGAGCATGGCAAGCCGGTGCTACGTCGCCGGGTAAGTCGCTCAAAGCTGCTGGAGACAATAGTTCGCCTCCCTGCCTGTCGAATTGTCCTGGAAGCGTGTGGGGGCGCTCACTACTGGGCGCGTCGCTTCATGGCGATGGGACACCAGGTTCAGATGATTGCTCCGAAGTTCGTGAAGCCGTTTGTCAAATCTCAGAAGAACGACTGCAATGATGCCGAGGCAATCGTCGAAGCAGCTTCCCGTCCGACGATGCGCTATGTAGCTATCAATGGCATCGAGCAACAAGACATTCAATGCATGCATCGCATCCGAAGCTTGCTGATGCGTGATCGCATCGCCCAGATCAATCAGATTCGTGGATTGCTCGCCGAGTATGGGATCGTCATTGCTCAGAGTCCTTTACAAGTGCAACGGCACCTCCCCGAGATCATCGCCGACACGACCACGGAGTTGACAGACTTCACCAGGGGAATGGTGTGCGACATGTACGAGCGGCTCAAGCAACTCGATGAGCAGATCGTGCGATATGACAATAAAATTCGCCAGATTCATCGGGCTTCCGCTCAGTGTCAACGACTGGAGAAGATCCGCGGCGTCGGACCGATGATCGCCACAGCGATTGTTGCTGCCGCAGGGGATGCGCGGGCGTTCAAGAATGGACGACAATTCGCGGCGTGGCTCGGCCTTACTCCTCGCCAGCATTCGTCCGGTAACAGGCAACGCCTATTTGGCATCACCAAACGGGGAAACAGCTACCTACGCATGCTCCTCGTCCATGGGGCTCGTGCTGTTGTACAACAGGCACCCAACCGCCATGATGCACTATCCCGCTGGATCAACGAGCTGCGCTCCAGACGCGGCATGAATATCGCCGTGGTGGCACTGGCGAACAAGACCGCCCGAACAATCTGGGTGCTGTTAGCCAAGGAGCAAGACTACGCACTCGCGTGAGACTCGCTCTGTAACAGAGATCCAGCAACGGAAGGAAGAATTGAACCCATCATCGATTGCACAAGTGATTTGACTCAATGGCAAACAGGTTGGACCGTCGGTGACAGATCCTGCGCAGACTTAGGGCCTACAAGGCCGTGGATATATGAAGGGGTCACCGAGCGAAATCCATTGGGGCCAGGCGCGTACGAGCGCCAACGTACAGGCCGTATGTATATATGCAATCCATCTCCTGTGCGCCGTAGGGCAAGTCATTTGGCAAAGAGGGATGGGGCCATGTATAAGACTGCAGCCGATACCTCGTTAAGGCATCACAACAAGATCGACTTGGCAAACCGGGCGGTGTCCATATAAGGGTGTGTGAAAACGTCTCGATCACCTAGACTGGATCAACGCATTCAGATTGGGGGACCGGATGAAGCGATTCATTGAGGGAGAAGACCGTAAGCAAGCTACGCTGCTTCCAGAATGCCTCGATGATTTCATCGCCGAGGATAACCCCGCCAGGATCATCGACGCGTTTGTTGAAGAGTTGGATCTCGAGTCGCTCGGGTTCGAGGGTGCCAATCCTTCGTCTACAGGTCGCCCCTCATATCATCCTGCCGTCCTCTTGAAGATATACATCTACGGCTACCTCAACCGCGTCCAGTCCAGTCGCCGTCTGGAGCGCGAATGCCAACGCAACATAGAGCTGATGTGGCTGACCGGTCGACTGGCACCGGACTTCAAGACGATTGCAGACTTCCGCAGGGATAACAGCACGGGCATTCGCAATGTCTGCCGTCG
>NZ_KB902869.1:0-9734 GCF_000379565.1 Cupriavidus sp. UYPR2.512
CGCTGCGACGCGACCGGCATGCACCAGGCCAAACAGTGCTGCCCGGAACAAAACCGGATCCACGTTCGAACATTTGCGCTCGAGGGTCTCTAGCTGCTGTGGATTTTCCAGGAGGCGCTCGACTGATCGGGACAGTGACCATGGGACGAGGCCTCGATTGGCCACGATGCACGGCAGCATGCGCTGCCAGTTGCCAATCCAAACGCGCGCGGCCGCGAGGTCCGTCGACGACATGCTGCGGATTGAGAATGCTGACTCGTCCAGAGGCTTACCCGGCGCTGCCCTCTCGTCCAGACCGGCGTCTGCGAGAAGAACCAGCTCTTGTCGGTCGGTGTATTGAACCCAGAAATCGGCAAGCCGCGCGTTTCCACCACGGTGTACGTAGCCAGGGCGCTCACAAAAGGCGATCACGCTGGGGTCCGCCTCGAACAGTAACCACAGGTCAAGCAAGGCGCGCCGATAGAACGTCAACCGTCGTCCCAGCTTCGGGCTGAAGGCTTTCTTAAAGTCCGCTGAAGGCCGAGGTGAGTCGTTCTCTGATTTTGGACTGGATACCCGCCTGCACTGCGATAATGCCGACGAGCTTACCCGGTGAGCCGTAGCCGACGTTGGCATGCTGCACCCGGAAGTCGACGGAGGAGCGCCATGTCGCTTGAGAGAACCAAGAAGCATCTAATCGAACTGCTCGAAAACGCCGACAACAAAGTCATCGCTTTGTCTGGCAGGTGGGGAACGGGCAAGACTCATCTTTGGAACGAGGTCAAGACGGAATCCAAAGACGTGAAGGTCAAGAAGGCGCTCTACGTATCGCTGTTCGGCCTGTCGAGCATTGACCAAGTCAAACGCAAGCTGATGGAGGGCGCTTTGCCCGACGCGGCGGTGGGCGGCGGCAAGCTTGAGGTCGTTAAGAACCTGTTCAAGAGCGGGGTGCAAGCTGCGGCTACCCATTACAAGGCGCTCGCAGCCATCAACGATCTCAACTTGCTGCTCGTCGCGCCACTCGCTTTGAGGGAGAGGGTGATCGTCATTGACGACATCGAACGCAAGCACGCGAAGCTCGGGATCGACGAGATCCTTGGTTTCATTGACGAATATTCCAAGGAATTCAAGGCGCGGTTCGTTCTCGTTCTTAACGACGACCAGCTTGCGACAGAGGGCGAGCAGCGGACGCTTTGGACCACGTTTCGAGAGAAAGTGATCGACCAGGAGATCAAGCTCTCGACGACGCCGGATGAAGCGTTCTCAATCGCGATCAAGCTCTTGGCCTCGCCCAAATACGAGGCAACGCTAAAACTAGCCATCATCGCGTGTGGCCTCACGAATATTCGGATTATCTGGAAGGTGATCCGAGCAGCCAATCAGATCCTCGCGAATAGGGATCTGAGCGATCCGATTCAAGCGCGAGTCGTGCCCTCGATCGTTCTCTTCGGAGCTATTCTTTACCGGGGACTTGAGGATGGTCCCGACTTCCAGTTCGCTTTGAACGTTGGAAACCCGGACTGGTCCACGTTCGTTCGCGACAAAAAGGACGAGCCCACCGAAGAAGAAAAGCGCGAAGACCGATGGCGGATGCTCATGAGCGAACTCGGCATCAACAGCTGCGACGACTTCGAGAAGGTGCTCGTGGAGTTCCTAGAATCCGGCCTTTTCGAAAGTGAAAAGGTCCAGGCTATCATCGAACGTTACGTCGTCGAAGCGCAAACCATTGAGGCTCGCCAAAATGCCCGCATCTTCATCAAGAAGGCAATCTGGGACCACCGGGCGACCGAGACGGATCTCCTTTCCGAAGCCACCGGTTTCCCCGCCATCGCAGGCCAGCTCGATCCCTATGTTGCTACGGAGCTCCACAGCGTGCTGAGCGAGTTGGATGGCGGACAGCGCTTGGCCGAGCAGATGATCCAGGCCTGGAACGCTGCGTTCCAGGCTCGTGGGGGCCCCGCCCCGGACGACGACAACCCGTTTGGCAACTCCTTACATCCTGACATTCAAGCCACGTTCGACGTCGTCGTCTCGCAACAACAGGCTCAGGCGACCGTGGTAGAGGCCTGCAATCACATCATCGAACACGGCGGTTGGGGCACTTTGCAAGAAGTGGCCATGAAGCGGGCGACGGCCGACGACTTTGAGTCGGCCATCCGAGAGATGGGCATCGACGACTTGCCGAAATTCATGCGCCGCATGATTCAAATGCGACTCCAGCGAGGTGCCTACGATCCGCACTTCGGTCACGCGACGGACCGCTTCATGGAGGCGTGCCGAGCGATTGCGAACGACCAGAATCCCGAATCAGCTCGACTGGCCAAGCTGATGAAGAGGTTGTTCGCCACGACGGCGCTGGCCATCGAGCTTGAACCTCCACAACAAGGTCAGCGGGCTGACGACGCCGAGCAGCCTTAAGCAGCGTTTAGGAACGAGCCATCACTGGAATAGCAGATTGAGGCGTTGTCGCTGCTTCGGATCAGCCTCGTTACAAGGGATAACTCCGACTCGCCCCAATGACTGTTGTTCACTACGAAGCCGCCATCGACATTACCGGCATCGAAGGGCAGTTGTGGGTTGCGCCAGCCCGCACTTCAAATTCATCACCGGAAAGCGGCCAGTGGTATTCCGCGACCCGGAAGCGGCCAGTCAGCAACGCGTACTCCCGATCCTGGGCGGGCGCCTACTACCGGCAACAGCGAGCGAAGGGCAGCTCGTACCAGGCTGCCGTCCGTGCATTGGCGTTCAAGTGGATACGAATCCTTTACCGCTGCTGGCAGACAAGGACGCGGTACGATGAGAGTATGTACCTCAACACCTTGAGGACGCGCGGCTCGCCCCTCCTCAGCTCCCTAGGGCATGGGTCACCCAGCTTTGATGGACAGTCACGCAGTTGAATTTGACATCGATAAGTTTGCTTCTATTGGGAAGAGTTGCGCGAGTTGCCCACAGGCGGGCGGCGTTTCATTGGGCAGTCTTTATTTGAAAAACCTTGACTGACCGCCTCAGGCCGTGAAGCGGCCGGTCGATTCAGCGCGACATATCGGGCCGCTTTCAAGGTGGAACGGAGGTTCATTTAGTCGCATGCTCGGCGGCAGCCGTGTCCAGAAATTGGTGGTAAATTGCCGAACAAAATTAACTACGATTGCACTTTGGATGGGTTCAATGTCTTTCTCCAATCTCGAGGATAATTTCAGTGGAATTTGGCGACGCGCGCTGAATGAGTCGTCGCTGAACACTTTGGCACCAGAACTCATTGAAAAATGGGCTGGCGACAAGAGGCTCATCAATCCGGTCGCGAAACTTGCAGATGTCGGGGTCTTCCATCCGACGCCGTGTATTGTCCTGACCGTCGAAGGTGGCAAAGCATGCTTCCCGACCATTCCGGTTTCCGGCGACGATAACTGGAAAATAAGGCGGAAACAACACGACGATCAAGCCGCTCTTTGGGACAAGGTCGAGTGGTTTATGCCGCTATGGCTACCGATGGGTGAAATATCTAAGCTGCTTGCTTCCGTGAGGCATGTGACGAGAGAGCGGGCGCTCGATCTTTTCAAATATCACACGTCAACGCTTTACACATTGGCCTTCCAGGCGGTTTGCATCGAACAGATCTTGCCTCTTGCTCGCAGCCTTAAAGAGATCGTGCCGTTGGCGCGGGAAGCTTATCTAGGCGCATATAGCGGCTATTGGGCTACCAGTGTCGGAGCGTTGATACCGGCGATCGAAGGCAGTCTGACAAGAATTGTTTCTGATCTCGGAACTAAAGCCACTGCTCCGGAGAAGATTGATCATGCAGTGAGCCGCGCGATCGAAACTGCTGCACAACTCCATTTTGACCGCATGTGGGTGCCGCCAGAATATAAGACTTGTGACTATCTATTCGGGCAGGACGAGCGTGTGTTCGCCTTTGAGACGTTTCGGAGGTGGCTCAAGAATCATTTTTTTTGCAACACCGACGAATATCAAGGGGTGACTTGGCTGAATCGGCACATGTTTGCGCACGGCACCGCGGCGTCATGGCAGCAACCGGCGAATTTCGCTCGGATGGTGGTCGCGCTTGCCACACTTGCAGCCATCGAATCTTGGTACGACGCCTCTCATAGCGTCTCGTTTTTTCTCCCTGACATGAACGACGACAGCACCTTGCTATGGCAACAGGCGCTGCTTCGGCGCGATGTTCAGATGAAGCTGAAGCTTGCCGAACAGGATCATTTCCGAAAACATGGGCGCCTGGTTCCACCATTGCCAGCAGACAATGGAGTCCTGCTCCGTAAGGGGCTCCTTTCTCAGCAATGTATGACTGATTTGGTTCGGCCTTTACGCGATGCTGGCTGGAATGTGAAAGTCAACGAGCCTGACGATGAGGCGCTCTATATGACCGTCGATGCTTCCCACGGCTTGAAGCTTTTTAGTGTTGCGTTGCTATACAGCTGCGGAACTGAAAATGGTATTTACAAAATCCTCGCTAAACAATGCGTGGCCATCCTCTACTGTGGGGCTCCTTATAAGCAAGATTCATTTGCTTACGGCATCTCGGTGCATGTCGGACCTGTTTTGGGATGGCAGCCGCCAAAAGCGGGTTGAAGAAAGAGATAGTCACCGGATGGACAGAACGCTGCGCCTCCCTGCAGGCGCAAGCGAATAGAGTCCGGTCCGTTGCGACGCGGATATGCCCGGATCCTTGAAAAGTTGAAAGTGGAGCAGTTTCTCCATACTATCTCTATAGCTGCTTAAACATCGCGAGCAACCCGACCGAGCCTATGAGCATCGACGCAGACGCCTATCTAACGACTATCCTCAACCGGGAAGCCGTCGATACGAGCATATTTTCGCCTCTGTGGAATGTCCGAGCAACGATCCAACCGCTCCTTAATGAGTGGGCAAACCGATATCTCCTCGACGTCCGGCCGAGCGGCTCGTTTTCCAAGGGCACGGCCAATGCATCGGGAACCGATATCGATCTTTTCATATCGTTGTCCGATCAGACACCTGAGACCCTGAAGGAGGTCTACGAAAAGCTTTTCGCGCGTCTCAAGGGCCAGGGATACGCGCCGAAGCGACAAAATGTGTCTATCAATATCAGGGTCAATGGCTTCGACGTTGATCTGGTGCCCGCAAAACGGCAAAACTACCTGACGAGCGATCACAGCCTCTATGTCCGTCGCAAAGACACATGGAAGAAGACGAACATCGACACGCACATTGCGCATGTCACTGCGGCGGGGAGGCAACAGGAAACCCGGGTCATCAAACTGTGGCGCAATCAGAAAGGCCTGGATTTTCCCTCGTTTTATGTCGAACTCGCCGTCATCAAGGCGTTGCAGTTTGAATTCTTGGTGCCCCTCTCTCGCCGCGTTGTGAAGTGCTTGGAGTATTTTCGAGACTATCTGCCAACGGCGCAGATCGTCGATCCAGCCAACACAAACAACAGCATTTCAGATGATCTGACCACAGCTGAAAAGCAGGCGATCAGCAAGGCAGCCGCGACGTCCCTGCAGGGGTCTTGGGAGAACTTGGTTCGATGAGTGAATGGTCCCTTCAAACGCTGCTGTCAGGTCTGCACGATAAGGTGCAGCAAAGCCTTGCCGTGTCGCGGCAGTCTTTCGGCCATCCCGGAACCAAGGGTGACGCGAGCGAAAAAGCATGGCTGGATCTGCTTGAAACGTATCTGCCGCGCCGGTATCAGGCGGCAACGGCGCATGTCGTCGATAGCAGGGACGGGTTCAGTCAGCAAATGGACATTGTCATTTTTGACCGGCAGTACACGCCGCTGATCTTCGAGCACAACGACCAACTGGTCATCCCGGCCGAAAGCGTATATGCGGTTTTCGAAGCAAAGCAGTCGATCAACGCCGGGCAGGTAAAATACGCCCAGGAGAAGGTAGAGAGCGTTCGGCGCCTGGTGCGCACGAGCATGCCCGTTCCCTGGCTCAAAGGCGTCGCGGCCGCCAAACCGCTCCACCACATTATCGGCGGTCTACTGACGTTTGAAAGCGACTGGAAGCCGCCCTTGGGTCAACCGCTGGTCGAGGCGCTTCAGGTTCAGCCGGAGAATGTGAACAACCGGTTGGATATCGGTTGTGTGGCGTCTCACGGCCTGTTCAGCTGTGACGATCAAGGGGCAGTGACAATTTCACCGCAGAGCAAGCCTGCAACAGCCTTCCTGCTGGAGCTCATCGCGACGTTGCAAGAGATTGGCACGGTGCCGATGATCGACATCCGGGCTTACGCCCATTGGCTTGCGGACTAGCCTCAAAGTCCCGACGGCCGCGCCGGTAATCGGACCGATGACGGAGAAATTGGCATGCCTACCGGCCATTGGCGTGAGCAACATGAACCATCTGTACTATCGAAGCTGTCGACAGTTGGGACGAGTGGCTTCGTTGCCGCGAACCCGAGCTTGCACGGTCATTTCTCTCGCCGTATCCAGGCGATACTATGGACACCGCGCCTGCGCCACGCGAAGCACGGTTAGGGTGACAGCATGACAGGCTGCATTGCAGCGTTGTACACCAGGCAAGACGGAAGGTACCAGGCTGCCCACACTGCAAAAGAGGCGAGCCTGGTATCCGCTAGAGTTTAGGACGCGAGCCTGTTTTGTCTTCAGGCGCGGCCACATTGAGAAGCGCGGAACGATCGATCTTGCCTTTGGTATACCGGTATTGCAGGCATTGCCAAGCGCCTGCCTTAATGACGTCCGTTGCCAGCAACTGACGGTCGTGCAGCAAGTATTCGCCTTTCCCGTTGACCTGCAGCACATGGCAGTCAGTCTTTCCGAGCACCAGGCCAATGTAATCAACTCCGTTTTCGGCAACGGCAGGGCGAAGCAAATGCTGAACGTTCTCTGGATCCGCCCCGTGTTCAACGGCAAGGTCCATCAGAGCCGAACGGGAATTCAGGCGAGCTTGCCAAGGCCCCCCCAACGCTTTGAGGATCCAGTCTGCATCGCGGTCGTCCGCGTCCTCGATCTCCAAACGCTCGCCTGCTTTCCTTGCGACGACTACCGCTTTCACGCCATCCAAGGAGTTGTCGTACACCAAAGCCATATCCGCTTGCTCGACCGCACACGGCAGTAGCTCCAATGCCCGCCAGTAGCGGTCTCGGATGGTGTCAGGTTTCACGGCATGGCCTCCGAGGCTGACGCGATTTGCTACACGCGCGACATTGATCTCGGGATCATTGGTTGCCACAAATACGAGGAAGACTTCGTATCCTTTGGCCTTCGCCTGGGTGAGCAAAGCCACCTTCTCCGGCGTGGACATGACAGTCTCGAATGCAAACGAGTCCCCGGTTTCGAGGGCGGCAAGTCGGCGCTCCTCGGCGATTGCCGCGGCTTTCCGATTCCGCTCGTCATAGTCCGCGATTTCGCTCTCGAGCGCCTTCGCGATATCGTCAGCGTTGATGTAGGCTTCGGGTGGAAGCCCTGACGCCGCCAGGACTTCGCGATTGGCAGTTGTCTTGCCAGAACCGTTCGGTCCTGCAAAACACAGGACCGTGGTTTCAAAAGGGGGATCTTGTTGCTGCGTCTTGTCGGTTGTTGTCATGCAACTCGCGGCGTCTTGCGTTTGGGTGTGGTTGGGCGCGGGGCCTCATACACCACAGTCGCACGACGGGCCTTGGCCTTAAAGACGCGTTTGTCGCCAGCCGGTGGTAGACCGGCAGCTCGCGCCTCTTCCGCTGCTTTCTTCACGCCACGCGCAAACAGGTCATCGAACTGCTTGCTCATAACGAATTGGGCCAGCTTTGAAGCCATTTTGCACCTCCATGTCGCCTATGGGTTTCATTATATGCCCGTCCGGCTAAGCACGCTCGCAGAACTTAAACGAAACGTGCCCATTACTTTACATTTTAGGCCTCCTTTGGTCGTTTTTCTGCGTTACGTCCCGCTCCGGCCCGACTCTCGCTGCAGCTTGGGTGCGGCCAAAGACATACAACAGGCCATGGTGGTAAGCGCTGAGGGCGCCCCCCAAAAGGGCTGCATCCAAGGCCCCACCGACTGACGAGGCAGTTTCCCAAGGCGATTGCCCGAAACTCGCGGGCCAGTTCAGGTGCTTCGTCTCTCGCCAGAATTGGATGAGCTGCGCCTTGGTCGCCCCCGCCTTAATCAGCCCCGCGATCCTTTGCTGCTGGCTGCCAAAGCCCCCTTCAATGGCGCTATCCTTGAAACCGCCCCACTTTATGAGCGCTACGTCCTTGGGCAGTGGCCGGGCATCGGCCAGCTGCTCCTGTACCGAGTCATAGGCGCTTGGCTTCTCCCGCGGGGTATCCGCATGCAGCCTTTCCTGCCTGTATTCCGCAATTGCATGCCATACGGCCTTATCTCCATCGCGCGCTTGAGACTCGAGTCGCACACACTCATCAGCAACCTCGTTCGAATATCCGCACTGAGTCACAAGAAGAGCGGAAAGCTCGGCAGCGTCTAGGGGCCGCTCGCGGGCCGTCCCGCCAAACTCATACCAGCGATAGAACTCTGCCGAAGGCTCCTGGAAAGAGCACGTTGGGCGCTGCATGCGAAGTATGTCCGCCTGATCAAATCGCGTGCCGTCAGGCGCCACGATTACCATGTCCACCTGGTCATATGTGAACGAAGAACCGAGCGACTGATTGAGCTGCTGCGGGCTGTTGCCGTTCTTCATGGTCTCGCTCCTTACTCAATCACATCCGATGTGCGGGCGGCTTCGAATAGACATCCTGATGGAGCGCATCCGACCCGGAACGAAAGCGCGCGAGCGCTGAACTCGTCAGCGCTGCAGCTCGCTCGCGCAGCCACGCATCTGCCGATTTGGCGAAGCCGAATGTCTGCGAGATCAGATCGGATGGCGTCACGCCACTCTTGCTCTCGGCATCCGGATCAGCGCCGGCCATCACCAGGGCTTTCGAATTCGTGATGCGTCGGCTTGCCGCGAAATGCAGCGGTGTGTGCCCATAGGCATCGCGAGCATCGATCTCTGCCCCGAAATCGATCAGCGCCTTGAGAACCTCGTGATTGTCGTTCGGGGCAGCCTTGTGCAACGCTGTCGCTCCCTTGGAAAGGCCCGGGTACTCCTTCCCCATGCGAGCCATCACCATAGCGCCGCCCTCGATCAGCATATGGACGCTCTTCGCATCCTTTGCCATATGGAGCAAGGGCATGCCATCTACCACCGCCCGAACGTTGGCCCCTTTATCGATGAGATGCTGAGCGAGAATATGGTCCTGATTGAGGATGGCATAGGCCAGGATCGGCGTGCCGCGCCAGAGTGAACTTTTCACGTTGGCGTCGAAGGCGCCTCTTTCCATCAGGCGCAGGATCTCGGCTCGATCCCCCTCAACTGCTGCTTCGAACAACTTGTCCTTCGTGGTTTTGAACATGCTTACTCCGGGTCTACGGCGCACTTTCGCGCCGCTAAGGAACGTGCTCGAAATAACTTCCCGCTATGCGGCGTTCCGTGAGCGGATGCTGTAGTTCCACGCAGGCAAGGTTGAGTCCACCTCATTACACACAACTCCTGGCGGCTGGTGCGCCGCAGAAAGTCGTTTACGGTCAATGACATAGCGGGTGGGGTTGTAAACTCTTTCGGATTGTCGTTCACTCTTGCATTTTGGACGGCACATGCAGCGAGAGGCAACGAGTTGGGCAGCGGCAGAATTCAAGGACATTGACTTGGGCGACCAGCGCCTGAATAAGCGGGCGGTGCTGCTAGCGGAGCGACTCGCAGAGAAGCCGACGGCAAGCATACCGAGTGCGTGCGGCGGCTGGGCGGAAACGGCTG
>NZ_KB902870.1:0-9662 GCF_000379565.1 Cupriavidus sp. UYPR2.512
CTAGGGGACCAGCTTGGCCGGGATTTCCATTCGCTGCTTCTATCATTCCTGAACAACGCGACACTAAACCAGATTCACTCTCAACTGCGACGGCGCGAGTCACTGATTAACGCGATGTTCCGGGTCGGTTTCGACTACTGTCAGTTGCGGGACGAGCACGGTAAGCTGGTGGAGTGTCTTGAGAAGAAGGATGCTGCCGCTGCGAAGGAGCTTTTGGCGTCTCATTACAATCTGGTCATTCGGGGCTATCGCTTCGACGCGTCCGCGCCCCCCGAGATTGATCTCAAAGCTGTTTTGGCCGCCTAAGCCCCCACCTTTGCCTCCAGGCCGCGCTCGTCGCGGCTTCGGCCTTCTCTCCGCCGGTTCCGGCACTTTTCACAGCTAGGTATTTTCCCCGAGTGCAAACTGCTTTGCGCTTTCGGTTCTTCTGTTATACATTCTGGTATACCAGTTAAGTAAACTAACAAGCCATAGCAGGAGGCGGAGTGAAAGCAGATCAGTTGCTGTTCGAGGATTGGCATCCCGTTGCGGCGCTGGAAGACGTTCTTCCAAGCCGGCAATACCAAACGCGGCTTCTTGGCCGCCCAGTCAAATACAACGTGCGGCCCGACGGCGACATTGAAGCCGCCTGGACCGATGAAGGCATCGACCGGCCGATGCTAGCTAGACGGAAATATGGCGCACTGTGGCTATCGTTCGCAGCGGCGCCCCGCGACCTTTTCCCGGTTCCAGAATTTGCGGAATCGGATCGCCGAATCGTCAGTGCTGGTTCAACACGGGTGAACGTGTCGGGTCTACGGGCCATCGAGAACTTCCTTGATATGGCGCACTTCCCGTTTGTTCATACGGACATCCTCGGTGCCGAACCGATGACAGAAGTGCTGCCATACAACGTCGTCATTAATGAGGAACTCGACGAAGTCATCGCTACCGAATGTCGCTTCGCTCAACCGAAGGCGTCGGCTACCGCTGTGGAGCCGATTGAGACGCAATACACCTATCGTGTGACGCGGCCAAACATCGCGATCCTCTACAAGACCTGCCCGCCGGCGCCCGAGCGTTGGGACGTCTTGTGTCTCTTCGTCCAGCCAGTCGATGAAGACTGGTGCATCGCACACACGATCATGTGCTATGTGGATGACATTAATTCGGATGAGCAGCTTCGTCGATTTCAGCAGACTATCTTCGGCCAGGATCTGATGATCCTGATCAATCAGGTTCCGAAGCGTTTGCCTCTGGCGGCGAGCAGGGAGAACCCGGTACGCGCCGACGTGCTTGCCACCGCGTACCGTCGCTGGCTCCGCGAAAGCGATCTGCACTATGGCGCAATCCGCGACTAAGCCAACAAAACTCAGGTCTCCAAAATGAAATCATTCGACACCAATCGCTGGTATCCGGTTGCCAGCGCTTCGGATCTCCCGTCGCGCCACGTCTACCAGACCAGCTTAGCGGGTCAGGAACTTGCCGTCTGGCGAGACGACAATGGCATCGTGAACGCTTGGGAAAACCGCTGTCCCCATCGCGGACTTCGGCTGACGCTGGGCGTGAATTTGGGACACGAACTCCGTTGTCAATACCACGGCTGGACCTATGAGACCGGCAGCGGTGGTTGCACTTTCGTTCCCGCACATCGTGAGGCCACCGAGCCGAGTTCGGCATGTGTCCCAACCTTTGCGGTTCGTGAGAAGGACGGTCTGGTTTGGGCCTCGCTCGGCACGCCACTTGTCGAACCAGAAGCCCTGCAAGGGGGCAACAGCGCCCACGTCAGAACGCTACTTCGTAGTCTTCCATTCAACGTCCCACAGGAAGAGATCAGCGACGCACTGCTTTCCCAGGTCAACAAATTCGCCGAATGCGTCGGTGGTGGCGAACTACGAGCTGAAGTTGCGGCAGATGGCATCATCAAGATGCAAGGGGGACAGGATCAAAAGGTAATCATATTCTTCCTGCAACCGTACTCGAGCCATAAAGCTGTCGTTCACACAATGGTGTTTGCTGCAGGAACAGCAACGCTGGCATTCAAAACGCAGTTCTCGCAGGTGTTCACGGAGTTCCGTCGATCAATTGAAGCGAGCCATGTCAGTGCGCCGAAAATCGAACAGATCCGCACGGCATTGACGCCCGCGACAGACGTGCCTGCCGTCGTTGTTCCGTTCCCACGCGCTGCCTCGACGGAGTTCAAGTGTGTTGTCACGACGCGCTTGCAGGAAACAGAAGACATCATTTCGTTATGGCTGAAGCCTGTGGGCCGAGCACTGCCGCAGCTTTCACCGGGTATGCATATCAGCGTCACCACACCGGCGGGTCCTGTTCGACAGTACTCCGTTGTCAACAGTCCGGACGAACGTGAGGCATTCATCATCGGTATCAAGCGTGAGCCGGCATCTCGTGGTGGCTCGCAATCTATGCATGAGCAAGTCGCAGAAGGGACAGAGCTCGCGATCACTGTGCCACGCAATGCATTTCCTCTTCTCCGGAATGGGAAGCGCCCCGTCCTTATTGCCGGCGGCATTGGGATCACGCCCATTCTGGCGATGGCGCAGGCTTTGCACGCCAATGGTGAAGCCTTTGAGATGCACTACTTCGCTAGGGGGGCTGAACATATCCCATTCGGAGAGCGCCTCCGAGCGCTCGGAGTGAACCTCCATGTGTATGCCGGTCTGGATGGGGAAGCCACGCGCGCGAAACTTCAATTTGCATTCGCGGCCGTCGACCCTTCCCAAACAGAGGTCTACACATGCGGACCTGCGGCCATGATCAATTGTGTAAGCGACGTGGCTGCCGCGCGAGGCATCGCAGAGGAGTCTATCCGCTTCGAACTGTTCAAGAACGAGGACGCGCCCACTGGCGGTGCCGCGTTCGAAGTGGAGCTGGCCAAGTCCGGAAAGTCTTTCACGGTTTCATCAGACAAGAGCCTACTTAAGGCGTGCTGGGAAAACGGTGTGAACATCGAAGCGTCATGTGAGCAGGGCGTCTGTGGCACCTGCATGACTGGTGTCCTGAGCGGCGACCCGGAGCACCATGACACCTATCTCTCCAAGCAGGAGCGGGACAGCGGCAAGTGGATCATGCCCTGCGTATCGCGCTGCAAGAACGGCAAGATCGTTCTGGACCTTTGATGAGAACCCCGATGATTACCCTTTACGACTACGAACTGTCAGGCAACTGCTACAAGGTTCGTTTGCTGCTGAACATCCTGGGCGTGGAGTACCAGAACGAGCCGGTCGAGTTCTATCCAAGCAGGCAGCACAAATCCGATGCATTTTTGCGAATCAATCCGCTGGGGCAACTACCCGCGTTGACCGACGGTGACTTCGCGATCCGCGACGCACAGGCCATCTTGGTGTATCTCGCCAAGCGCTACGACAAGTCCGGCCTCTGGTACCCGAGTGGCGACGCGCGTCTATCTGGCGAAGTGCAGATGTGGTTGTCCTTTGCCGATAGCTTGACCGGATCCATTTCGGCAGCACGGTTGCACGATCTCTTCTTCTTCGACTTCGATGCCGAATCATGCCGGAGACGATCTCATGAGCTGCTGCGAATTCTTGACGAGCATCTCTGGCAGCGAGAACAGGCAGGCGGAAGATTCCTCTGCGATGCAGCGCATCCTACGATTGCCGATATCGCGTGCTTTCCCTATATCGCGCTCTCCGACGAAGGCGGCGTGTCGCTGGGAGACTATCCCGCTGTACGGCGCTGGACGGATCAGGTCAAGCGCGTTCCCGGCTTCATCGTGATGTCAGGGGTATTCCCTGCGTCGCGCCAAGTTGAAGAGCCCGCGACAGCTGTGGCCTCGATGCGTTAAACGCACGACCAGTTCGCTATGGCGTCGCCACTGAAATTGGGATGACGTGACATCCAGTGCGGACTGGTCATTTCTCGATATCTCAACCGAAAAAGGTACATGTAAAGATGAAAACGAAAGCTGCCATCGCGTGGAAAGCTGGCGCCCCTCTCAGCGTTGAGGAAGTGGACCTGGCAGGCCCGCGCGCAGGGGAAGTTCTTGTCGAAGTCAAGGCCACAGGGGTCTGCCACACCGACTACTACACGCTTTCCGGCGCGGATCCGGAAGGTATTTTCCCCGCGATCCTCGGACACGAGGGTGCAGGGATTGTCACGGAAGTGGGCGCTGGCGTTACATCGCTCCGGCCCGGGGATCACGTGATCCCTCTCTATACGCCGGAGTGCCGCCAATGTAAGTTCTGCTTGTCGCAGAAGACCAACCTCTGTCAGTCCATTCGTGCCACCCAGGGCAAGGGTCTGATGCCGGACGGCACGGCTCGATTCTCGATCGATGGGCAGCCAATCTTCCACTACATGGGCACGTCGACGTTTGCCAACCACATCGTTGTGCCGGAGATCGCCCTCGCCAAGATCCGTCCGGACGCGCCGTTCGACAAGGTTTGCTACATCGGTTGTGGCGTGACGACAGGCGTGGGAGCCGTACTGTTCACCGCGAAAGTTGAAGCCGGGGCGAATGTTGTTGTCTTTGGCCTGGGCGGCATCGGCCTCAACGTCATTCAGGCGGCAAAGATGGTCGGTGCGAACAAGATCATCGGTGTGGACCTGAACCCGGCGCGCGAAGCGATGGCCAGAAAATTTGGAATGACCCACTTCGTCAACCCGAAGGACGTGGAAAACGTGGTGGATCACATCATTCAATTGACGGATGGCGGTGCAGACTATTCCTTCGAATGCATCGGTAACACGAAGGTGATGCGTCAGGCACTGGAGTGTTGCCACAAGGGCTGGGGCAAGTCGATCGTCATCGGCGTTGCCGAGGCCGGTGCGGAAATTTCAACGCGACCGTTCCAATTGGTGACTGGCCGTGAGTGGAAAGGCTCTGCCTTTGGGGGGGCTCGCGGGCGCACTGATGTGCCGAAGATTGTAGACTGGTACATGGAAGGCAAGCTGAACATTGACGACCTCATTACGCACAGGCTTCCGCTGGAAAAGATCAATGATGCATTCGATCTGATGAAGAGCGGGGAGTCGATCCGTTCGGTGGTCCTTTATTAAGCGCGAAGATGAGCAATCTCAGGTCCGTGTCTGAGCATGCCTGCTTCGGCGGCTTGCAAAGATTCTATGAGCATGCGTCCAAGGAAACAGGGACAAACATGCGGTTCTCGGTTTACCTGCCGCCGAAAGCCATGAGGGGGGAGCAGTGCGCTACGCTCTTCTATCTGGCTGGGCTGACTTGCACAGAGGAGACGTTCGCAGCGAAAGCCGGTGCCCAACGACTCGCCGCCGAGTTGGGGTTGGTGTTAGTAGGTCCAGACACCAGCCCCCGGGGCATTGACATTCCGGGAGACCGGGATAGCTGGGACTTCGGTGTTGCCGCAGGCTTTTATGTCGACGCCACTGATGTCCCATGGGCGGCGAACTATCGCATGTACAGCTACATCGTGCGTGAACTGTTCGACGAGATCATTCAGAATTTTCCTGTGGATCGCCAGCGAGTGGGCATCTTTGGTCATTCGATGGGCGGCCATGGTGCACTGGTTATTGCCTTGCGCAATCCGGACCAGTTCCGATCCGTATCAGCCTTCGCGCCGATCTCTAACCCTATGGTTTGCCCGTGGGGCATCAGGGCTTTCACGAGATACCTTGGCACCGATCAAGGTGCCTGGCGAGACTACGATGCGACTGAACTGATTAAGCGTGGCGGGCGCGCAGTGTTTCCGGGCGGAATACTGATTGATCAAGGGCTCGACGACAAGTTCCTCGAGGAGCAGCTATATCCCGAGGCGCTTCGCACGGCGTGCGAGGTTGCGGGGCAACCACTAAGGTTGCGCATGCATCCGGGCTATGACCACGGTTACTACTTCATCGCTTCGCATATCGAGGACCATCTGAGGCATCACGCCTTAGCCCTGGGCTCATGACGATTTGATCCTTGCAGCGCGTCTCACGCTGCTCCTTGCGGCGTTCCGGTGGGCTCCGTGGCTCCGGAACGCTTTTTTTTGTCGGGAGATTTCATGATTCGCTTACATGATTTTGAGTTGTCGGGAAGTTGCTACGAAATTCGGCTTCTCCTAAACATGTTGAGCGTTCCCTATGAGAAGGTGAACGTCGACCTTGTTAATCAACAACAGGAGTCACCGACCTATCTTGATCTGAATCCGTTCGGCGAGCAGCCGATTCTTGAAGACGGGTCATTGCGACTGCGCAATGCCGAGGCAATCCTCACTTATGTAGCACGCAAGTACGACAAATTTGGGACCTGGTACCCCTCTGATGCGGATGGAGCGGCCCGTATTCACCAATGGCTCGCCACAGCCAGCGGTGATCTCATGCATCTCGCGCGCGCGACGTCTGTGAAGGTGTTCCACTTGCCCGCAAATCTTGGACACCTTCTCGCCCTTTCGCACAGGGTGCTAAGGTTCTTGGATGGCCATCTGGAAAATCGGAAGTGGCTTGAACTCGGCCGTCCGACTATTGCTGATGTCGCGTGCTTTCCTCATATCGCTCTATGCGAGGAAGCCGGGGTGTTTGATCTGAAGGAATACAGGAACGTATCGGAGTGGGTGGAGCGATTCAAGACGGTTCCAGGTTTCGTGCGTATGTATGCAGTGAGCAGTGTCTCGTAAATAGATGTATCCCCTGCCAAGTGCGGATCGGCGATCTGCCATCGTATGACGCGGAAGAGACGAATGCCCGTGCGTCCGAATGCGGAAGCGGCTGACCACGGCGAATGATCAACACAGAATATCGAACACCCCATGCTTATGACCGAGCGAGCCACCGTCGAGTCGATTGCGAAGGATGCAGACATCAGCATTGAATCAAGCCGTGTCAAACAAGGCCACAGACAAGTCGGCAGGTCTATCGTGGCGATGAACGACGGCTGGCGCGATGACATCCGCTTCCTAGGTCGACTGCTGGGGGACTGCGTGCGTGAGCAGGAAGGCGATGCTGCGTACAAATTGGTGGAAGCGATCCGGCAGACCGCGGTGCGGTTCCGCCGTGACGGCGACTGCGTCGCTGGCGCGGAGTTGGATTGCCTGCTCAACGGGCTGTCGCACGATCAGACCATTGCAGTGGTACGTGCCTTCAGCTATTTCTCGCACCTGGCCAACATCGCCGAGGACAAGCACCACAATCGCCTCTGCCGGGTACAGGCGTTGGCCGGTTCACCGCCGGAGCCGGGCAGCGTGACCCGTGCGTTGCAGGACATCGACGTCGCCGGCGTGACTGACGAGCAGTTGCGCGCCTTCCTTGACAACGCATTGATCATGCCGGTGCTGACCGCTCATCCGACCGAGGTGAAGCGCAAGGCTATCCTCGATGCCGAGCGCGAGATTGCCAGCCTGTTGGCGCAACGCGACCTTCCGATGACGACGCGCGAGCTCGACCGCAACACCGCTGAACTGCGCGCACGGGTGTTCACGCTGTGGCAGACCCGCATGTTACGCAACACCCGGCTGACAGTAGTGGATGAGATCGAGAACGCGCTGTCCTATTATCGGGCCACGTTCCTACGGGGTATCCCGCGACTGATGGCCGACATGGAAGATGACATTGCAGAAGTTTTCAAGAGCAAATCCGGTGGCACGCCCGCTTCGTTAGCCCCGTTCCTGCAGATGGGATCGTGGATTGGTGGCGATCGCGACGGGAATCCGAACGTGACAGCCGAGACGCTGGAGCATGCCGCCCAGCAGCAATCCAAAGTCATTCTGCAGTGGTACCTGGACGAAGTGCATGCCCTGGCCGCCGAGCTGCCTCTGTCTTCCCTGATGGTCGACGCAAGCACCGAGCTGCTTGCACTAGCAGAGGCATCTCCGGAGCATTCCGAGCACCGAGCGGACGAACCCTATCGTCGCGCACTGATCGGTATCTATGCCCGCTTGGTCGCCACTGCAGCACGATTGATCGGCCATGCTGCGCAGCGCTTTCCGTCGGCCGACGCGACTCCGTACGATTGCGCCCAAGGATTGGCTGCCGACGTGCAGATTGTGATTGATTCGTTGCGTCGGCATCACGGCAACGCGCTGGCTCATGGCCGCATCGATGCACTGGCGCGCGCTATCTCCATATTCGGCTTCCACCTCGCGTCAGTGGACATGCGCCAGGTATCTGACATACACGAAGCCGTGGTGGGCGAACTGTTCAAGGTGGCGGGCATCGAGACGGATTACGCTGCGTTGTCCGAAGAACGCAAGCTGAAGCTTCTGCTGGCCGAACTACGCCAGCCACGCATGCTGTCGCTACCATATCACCATTACTCGGAGCAGACTCGCAGCGAACTGGCCATCTTCAAGATGGCTCGCGAGCTGCGCGCGCGCTTTGGGGGTCGCATCGCGCGCAACTACATAATCTCGCATACGGAGACACTTTCTGATCTGGTGGAAGTGATGCTGCTGCAAAAGGAATGTGGCATGCTGCGCGGGACGCTTGGCAGCAAGATCGATCCAGCCCGCATGGAGCTGATGGTCATTCCGTTGTTCGAGACCATCGAGGACTTGCGCAATGCCGCTGGCATCATGGAGTCGCTGCTGGATCTCATGGGGTTCGATGCAGTTATTGAGCAGCATGGCATGGAGCAGGAAGTGATGCTTGGCTATTCGGACTCCAACAAGGACGGCGGCTTCTTAACGTCCAATTGGGAACTCTACAAAGCCGAATCGGCGCTAGTGAAGCTGTTCGAGAACCGTCGCGTCAGGTTGCGGCTGTTCCATGGCCGAGGCGGCACCGTGGGTCGCGGTGGTGGCCCGACCTATGAGGCCCTCCTGTCGCAGCCGACAGGCGCAGTGAACGGCCAGATACGCTTAACTGAGCAAGGCGAGATCATCAATAGCAAGTTCGCCAACCCGGAAATTGGGCGGCGCAACTTGGAAGCCGTGATCGCGGCCACGCTTGTCGCGTCGCTGCTGCCAACGCAGAATGCCCCAGCCGAACTGAGCACGTTCGAGGGCACCATGCAGCAACTGTCTGACCATGCATACGGCGCGTATCGGAACTTGGTCTACGAGACCCCGGGCTTCAAGGACTACTTCTTCTCTACCACGCCTATCACCGAGATTGCCGACCTCAACCTCGGTTCGCGTCCAGCCTCGCGCAAGCTGATGGACGAGAAGCACCGCAAGATTGAGGATCTGCGTGCAATTCCATGGGGCTTCTCATGGGGCCAATGTCGCCTCCTGCTGCCGGGCTGGTTCGGCTTCGGCAGCGCGGTCAAGGCAATACTGGACGAACAACCGGACGATACTGCACGTAACGCCTGTGTGGCCACACTCAAGCGTATGGTCAAGACTTGGTCATTCTTCCACACCCTGCTGTCTAACATGGACATGGTGTTGGCCAAAACCGACCTCGCCGTGGCCTCGCGCTACGCCGAACTTTGCGAGGACGCGGCGCTGCGCAAGTCGGTGTTCGCGCGCATCCATGCTGAATGGCACCTGACATGCGAAATGCTATCGCTGATCACGGAGCGCGCCGAGCGTCTGGCCGACAACCCGCTACTTGCGCGTTCGATTCAAGACCGATCCGCGTATCTTGATCCGCTGAATCATCTCCAGGTGGAACTGCTCAAGCGGTATCGCACCAAGAAGGACGCTGGCGACGTGCGTGTATCGCGCGGGATACACTTGACTATAAACGGAGTGGCGGCTGGACTGCGCAATAGTGGTTGAGAGCGCAGGAGCTGACGTCTCATATGCTAG
>NZ_KB902871.1:0-9558 GCF_000379565.1 Cupriavidus sp. UYPR2.512
CAAGCTCTCTTCGACCCACATCGTCACGTCTCCTCGGGCTATCAGCCCCTTGTTGTACTGCGCCCAGTTCTTGACGCGGTAGACCCCCTTGGGCTCGGCTTGCTGTCGGTTGTCCTTGCGCATCGTCCCGGAAAAAGTCCAAGACACTACGCCGCTTCGTCAGAAGTTAACAGAGCCAGCGCTCCAGTCGTTGTGCGTAAACGTCAGCCCATCCGACCCCGGATTTATGCAACAACGCCGACATGCGGCGGGAACGATCAGCCTGCATAGATAGATCTTGGATCCCTATTCGGACAAAATTATCTAGTGCTGAACATGCTTACGTAGCCATCGCAGACGTATGTCCAATACTACTTTGTCAATAGCACTTCGACGCCGCCATTCCTATCCTACAAAACGCAATTGCTGCACGTGTCCAGAGAGGAATTTTATTCTCAGCCCCCCCCAACAACGAATCAGTTCAATAATTTGGCAATGCTGTCATTCTTCATTGTAAACCCAATCTTCTGTAAGGATCAGCGTGTGACACGAACGTCAAGATAGCATTCGCCACTTGGCCGCGACCTCCAGTAGCATCGATTCGGTGCGAATCAACTCAGTTATCACAATGACATGATCAGCAGTGAATGCCATGTCATTTGTCCCCACTATCAACTCGTCTGGCTTCCACAGTGATTGGAAGCGGGGTGTCTGCCGCCATCTCTGGCAACTCAAACTGCCAACCATTCCCAAGCTTAACAAGCCCACCCCACATTTCCCCCCTTGTCATGGAGACTATCGGCTCCTCAAGATCCTTCCTTGGTAAGTACGCTTTAAGCGTACCTGTAATGTCCTTTCGAATCATAATTTTCACGTGAGGTCTCCCCGATGGAGTGGAAATCAAGCCGTAAGGCACAAAGGCAACACTAAACTAGAAAGTCTGGTAGGTGCCATCCCGCATTGAACGTCGCGTAGTTAAATATGCGCCTAATAGATCATCTCTGCTGTGGCCATGGTCCAGCAATGTGGTCACGTATAATTGCCAGCACAACTTCATTCAGGTGGTCCAGCGTGCAGAGTTCTCTTGCACGCATGCCGACGTGATGATCCTTTTCGACGAAGAGAACCGCATAGACGTAGAACCGTTGCAGGAAGGTGTCGATTCTCGTGACGTAGCCAATATCTCCTCTGTTCACGATAACTTCGCCGAAGTTTTTCCCGGAAAAGGTACCATCGTTGCGAATCATCGATCGTGCAATTACGCGCTCGCCAACGCTAAAGCTAGGCTCAAACGCTATTTCAATGGTGTCATCACTCTCTAGTTGCATATGACTTGCTCTCGTCCCTACATCGCCTTCTCGAGAGACCAGTTCCTAAATGAAGCATCCATTGAAAGTGTCCTCCACGCTATGTGCATCATACGGCCGCACCTCACCCTGGGTGCCCCACCAGCGTATCCTAGTTCCATCGCCTCATCGCTTGGCTGGGCATCTACAAGGCAGCCTATCTTCATAGTTCTCAGCAATCCATAGTCTCTCCACCGGGAGGGTTTAAGCCATTGCAAGAAATTGGGGCCGAGGAATAAGCCGTTAGAAATCGAGTAATGACCCTATTATGCAAATACAGAAGTAATGTAAGAAACGATTCCGACAGATAGCGAAGCATGCACTCACAACGCGATTCGCGTGGCAGCCATGCTAAGCCGGTACTATACAATCATCGACGGGGCATACCGACACGCACTGCGGGAAATCGAACCCGTCGCACATCGTGCACTTCTTCGGATCAATTGCCAGCACATCGCCTTTTTCGCTGATGGCGACATTTGGGCACTGTGCCTCGCACGCCGAGCAACCGGTGCAGGCAGAGGCAATAATCTTCAGGGCCATAAATACGCTCCTTACAATTTTGAACTACATTACCACGAGGCCGAGCATACATTTTCCCGTCAAACGGAAGTTGTCGGATCTTTTATGGCGCGCTCTGCCGGATCACTGCGTCCTCGGTGAGTTTTATGCATGCCTACGCCGCCAGCCACACGGCTTGAGTAGTCGTTGAACCACGATAATGCTGCAACCTCAACAATCTCCCCCGCGTACTTGTCCACAGCCTCGATGCCGGCATCGGATAGTTCCTTACGCGGACACGAACCCATCTTTGCCACAAGGACGGCATGACAATCGTTGATCGCGCGGATGATCTGAAGTAGTCCTTCATCGTCGCCATACCCCGCCTGACAATACGATTCAACTCGGCGGTGACCCACAAAGTGCGCGCCAGTAGCGCTAACTTCGAAGACCTGTAACTCAGAGATATGCCCGAAATGCGCGTTCACGCGGCCACCGCCTTTCGTGGCAACAGCAATATGGACCTTCAGGGCCCCTGTCGCTTTGTTGGCCCGCGCTAAGGCTAGCACCTCCTTCTTAGCCTCGCGTTGAACGATGACCTCAGTTTCAGTGCGCCACTGGTATTCGCGGCGGTTCTTTCGGTCATACTCGATTTCTATCTGCTCGATTTTGTCGAGTGAGAACTCCTCACTTCGATCCTCACCGAGGAGGCCTACCGCGTCCGCTCGGCATTGCCGGCAATGACGCATCAAATTCGCACCGCCAGAACAAGCTTCCTGTACTTTCTTCAGCTCCTGGGCGGTGGGCCCACGCTGTTGATGCAGGCCAAAGTACGTACCATGCGATGGATTGGAAATTAGCGGCATGATGTTGTGAAGGAACGCACCCCGCTCCTTCACCGCGCGGTTTACCTCAACCAGATGTTCATCATTAATGCCTGGAATCAACACCGAATTGATTTTCGTCAGCACGCCACGTTCTGCTAGCATCTCGAGCCCTCGCATCTGCCGCTCATGCAACACGCATGCGGCCTCCTTCCCTGTTAATCGGCGACGGTTCCAGAAAATCCATGGGTAGATTTTTGCTCCAACAACTGGATCGACCATGTTGATGGTAATTGTCACGTGATCAATGTTGTATTGACAGATGTCATCCACAAAGTCAGGCAACGCTAGGCCATTGGTCGATAGACAGAGCTTGATCTCAGGAGCTCGCTCCCGAAGCAAACGGAACGTCTCGAACGTTCTTCCCGGATTCGCGAGGGAATCACCGGGCCCAGCAATGCCGACCACCGTCAGTTGCGGTACGCGGCTCGCCACGGCCATCACCTTCCTCACGGCCTGCTCTGGCGTCAGCTTTTGCGACGTAACGCCAGGTCGCGACTCGTTTGAACAGTCATATTTGCGGTTGCAGTAGTTGCACTGAAGGTTGCAGGCGGGCGCAACCGCTACATGCATGCGCGCATAATGGTGATGTGCTTCCTCCGAGTAGCATGGATGATCTCGTATCTTCTCCCACACCTCCGGAGCCATGCCCTCGTCCCCCCCAGACGACGCGCAGTTCAACATGCTGACTCCACCGAACGAGCTACCGCCGCCGCGTGGAGCGCACGTTCCGCTGTTCGGCACTAGGGGTACAATTTTCTGCTCGTCTCCGATACAGGCAGGCGCTGGTCGCATGCTTGCGCTCGCGCTATCTCGCATAGGTCTTTTCCTCTCATCGAGAGTGGTCGGTCTTAGCGGAAAAGCGAGATCCGTGCCATCACTCAGAGATCGTCTCGGCCATTTTTCAGAAAATTCCGACAATTTGTTGACGGTCTTCAAGTCCCGATAACGAGTTCGTCGCACGTTTGAGTCGACGAACGTCACGCCAGCTAAGTTACAAGATGGAAGCTCCCCCTGCGAGACAGGGCCCCAATGAGCTAAATGCGACTTGCCTCTTCGCGGCGCCTGACAGTACCGGTTGAGTCAAGAGCAGCGTGTCCGGACAGAGACATTTGCGACACGAAGAATGTACGAAGCCCTGTGTTTACTGACATAGAATGCCGCTGTCGCTCGTGCAGATAGCGCTCCAGCTTAAAGTACTTGGCTGGCACAACGCTTGCTGATCGGTTCGGGACTAATGATGCGTGAGGCGACTACCGAGATGCTCAAGCCGACTATTATGGACACCACATTGTGCGGCCCAAATTGGCCGCCTCGAGACGCGTTTCGCCTCGAGGAAAAATGTGCGACCGTCAGCGTGCTGGAGTGGCAGAGCTTGAGGTCGGATCCCGGTCATGGGCGATGAGGAGATCGCGCGCATCGACGCGATTGTCAACATGAACCTCGAGACCAAAACCATAATTTTTGGGCGCCTGACGGACGCCGATTTATCCGCAGCGTTGCACTGCAATGCCGACATTGTGAATCTGTCCGTTCCCGTTTCTGATCTCTATTTTCAACATCTGCGGCGGTCGCGAAGCTGGGTATTGGCCCAGATCGCGCGCCTTATCCAGAAGGCCGCGAAATGCCACCCAAAGATCTCCTTCGATATGGACGACGCTTCGCGTGCAGACCCCGCGTTCCTCGTGGAAGTCGCGCAATGCTCTAGGCGTTATGGTGCTCAGCGCATCCGATTCTCCGACACCATTGGTGCGATTGGCCCCTTTGCGACCTACGACATCATTGCGAAGCTACGCGATGCGATTGATTTGGAAATAGAAATCTATGCACAAAATGATTTCGGCCTCGCTACTGCAAATACACTAGCTGCGTTTCGCGCCGGCGCCAGCAATGTGAACACGATCGTAAGCCGAATGGTTCGCCCGGAGGGTAATGCGGCGCTCGAGGAAGTTGTGATGGGTGCGCAACACTTGCTAGGGCCGGATACGGGCTTCGACACGAAGGCGCTCATCCCGATCTCTTCGCTTGTCAAAGACGCGTCTGAACGGGCAGGGCCGTCAAGCAAGACGAGCATCGGTATGGACTCCCTGAGAGTCAGGCATTGGCGCCCACAATACTGCGAATCCAGTTACGATCTACGACCGAACCGATACGACACGCCCGATTCGAGGCGGGCTTTAGTTGTAAAAATTCGACCACCGACGTGGACTACGAGAATTCGGGTGACTATGGCAGCGTTTTCCAGGACCGTATGGGTGAAAGAATGGAGCTGGAGTTGCGCGACCCGGCTCCGCAAATCAATGGCAAATTATCTATTCTTATCCCGACGACAGCAAGAAATTCCTGTAACCTGGCTTTTCTATTTCCCAAACAACAGCGGCTGCTTACCCTTCATACAGCGCGGCGCCCGCCACGCATGTCGCCCGTCGTGTTCCTAACCTAATTCCTAGTAGCTTACTGTTCACCAGGAGCAAAGATATGCAAGGACTCATCAATCACCAGCAACACCTCTCGTCGACTGAGGATTTTTTTCGGTATTTTGACATCGCATTCGACGAAAAAGTTCTGAACGTCAGCCGTTTACATATCCTGAAGCGGTTTTTTCAGTATATCGAGCAACAGGAAGAACCTTCCCGTGACAACGGCACTGCGATGTTCGCATTTTATCGCAGCTTGCTTCTCAAAGCCTACAACGATTTTGTCTTGTCCACGCCAGCGGAACAAAAAGTATTCAGGTGTTTTCAGGAGACGGACGGACGGCGGCACGTCAACCTCGAGAGCCTTCGCGCTTCGCTAAGCAATCGCGACGCCGTCTGACACGGAGAAACGAACCATGCATATTGTTGTCTGTATCAAGCAAGTCCCCGATTCAGCACAGATCCGGGTGCATCCTGTCACCAATACAATAATGCGCCAAGGCGTTCCTGCGATCGTGAACCCGTACGACCTATTTTCATTGGAGGAAGCGTTGCGGCTTAAGGACCGCCACGGAGGACGAATCACGGCGCTGTGCATGGGGCCGCCTCAGGCTGAGGACGCGCTGCGCAAGTGCATCAGCTTCGGCGCTGATGACGCCGTGCTCATCACCGACCGCGCATTCGCTGGGGCCGACACGCTCGCAACTTCTTATGCGCTTGCCGCTGCCATCCAGCAGATCACGACGCAACAAACGGTGGATATCGTTTTTACGGGAAAGCAGACCATCGATGGCGACACCGCGCAAGTTGGCCCCGGCATCGCGAGACGGCTCGGTTTCCAACTCCTGACCTATGTTTCCAAGGTTGTCGAGACAGATTTAGATGCACGCTCAATCGTCGTCGAGCGTCGTGCGGAAGGAGGCGTGCAGGTGCTTCAGACCGCGTTGCCTTGCCTCGTGACGATGCTTGAGAACACGAACGAATTGCGCTTTGCAACGCTCCCCGCAATGATACACGCGGCTGCGTTTCCGATACGAAAATGGAATCGCGAGCAAGCCGGTATCACTGACTTGAATAAGATTGGGCTAAAAGGCTCGCCCACTGTAGTTAGCAAAGTATTCGGCGCAACGCCAAGAGACGAAAAGGCCGAGATTCTGGAAGTGGATGCCTCAAGCCTGCACGATGTGTCCTGCAAACTGATGCAAAAGATACTTACCCGTCACCCAACATTGGAGACGGACCTGCTAAAGACGTTTTCATGAATTTTCCCATTGGCTCAGACAACATGCCGAACACTACCGTTAGGAAGGCCAGCGGCCGCCACCTCGAGTTGCCTGAACACCTGAAAACTTACAAGGGTGTATGGGTTTTCCTTGAACACGACCAGGCTCAGGTTCATAGCGTGTCGTGGGAACTGCTAGGCGAGGCTTATAAGCTCGCAGACAAGCTGGGCAGTGAGGTAGCAGTAGTCGCGCTAGGCGGCTCTGACGAACCGCTTGAGCAGTTTGCCACTGAAGCATTTAGTTTCGGTGCAAACAAGGCTTATGTGATCCACGATCCGGTGTTGCGTGGGTATCGAAATGAGCCATTTACAAAAGGATTGACCGATTTAGTTGACAAATATCGTCCAGAGATCCTGCTTCTCGGAGCGACCACTATGGGCCGTGATCTTGCCGGCTCTGTGGCGACGACTCTCTCGACGGGCCTGACGGCGGACTGCACCAGCTTGAGCATCGACTCGACCTCGCGCGCTCTTGCGGCCACTCGTCCGACCTTCGGCGGTTCACTTCTTTGCACGATAATGACCCTTGCATGCCGTCCTCAGATGGCGACGGTTCGTCCGCGTGTAATGGCGATGCCTCCAACTCAGACTGGCCGTTGCGGACAAATCATTCAAGAGCAATTAGGAATGCTAGAGTCCGACATTGTAACGAAGTTGCTCGATTTCATCGCCGATTCAAAAAGCAATCAAAATAACCTTCCTTATGCCGACGTGATCGTAAGTGGTGGGAAGGGAATGAAGAATCCCGAGAACTTCCAGCTCGTCTTCAATCTGGCGCGCGTACTCGGCGGAGAAGTTGGTGCAACTCGCCCCTGCGTGCAAGCTGGCTGGGTCGAAGCCGAGCGCCAAGTAGGGCAGACGGGTAAAACCGTTCGACCGAAACTTTACATCGCAGCAGGAATTTCCGGTGCGATCCAGCATCGCGTCGGCATGGAAAGTTCTGACATCATCGTGGCGATCAACACCGATGCAAATGCACCGATTTTCGACTACGCGCATTACGGCATCGTCGGGGATGCCATGCAACTACTGCCGGCATTGACTCAAGCCTGCAAGGACCACTTTGCACAGCGGAGATTGGGACACATGGGGGTTATCAAATGACGGAACCTTTGCGTTTTGACGTAATTGTCGTTGGGGCAGGACCTTCCGGAAACGCCGCGGCGTACGTTATGGCCAAGGCAGGTCTAAAAGTTCTTCAAATTGAGCGCGGTGAATATCCGGGCAGCAAGAACGTTCAGGGAGCGATTCTCTATGCGAATGCGCTGGAAAAGATTATTCCAGATTTTCGCGACGATGCACCGCTCGAGCGGCACATCATTGAACAACGCATGTGGATGCTCGACGAAACTTCGTTCGTAGGCACGCACGTACGAAGCGATGACTACAACAAACAACCCTATAATCGCTACACCATCATCCGCGCGCAATTTGATAAATGGTTCTCCTCAAAGGTTCGCGAGGCCGGCGCATTGCTTATCTGCGAGACGACGGTGAACCAACTGATTTTGGATGGTGACCAGGTCGTCGGCGTTCAATGCGACCGTGAAAACGGTGACGTATATGCAGACATTGTGATACTCGCAGATGGCGTCAACTCAACGCTTGCACGCAAGGCGAAATTTCACGGCGAGATTGAAGCGAAAAACGTCGCGCTGGCTGTCAAAGAGATTCTCTTCCTCCCCGAGGAAACCATTCGCCAACGCTTTAACGTTGTAGGATATGAAGGCGTCGCTATCGAAATGGTTGGCCGCATCACCGATGGCATGACAGGCACGGGCTTTCTTTATACCAACAAAGAGTCGCTGACCATCGGCGTCGGATGCATGCTCAGTGACTTCAAAGAGTCCGCACACCGAACGAGCCCTTATGCGCTGCTCGAAAACATGAAGCACCACCCTTCGATAGCTCCACTCATTGATGGAGGCGAAATGAAAGAGTACTGTGCACATCTAATTCCCGAGGGTGGCTTCAATACGATTCCGCAAGTGTATGGCAACGGCTGGATGATCGTCGGTGATTCAGGAGGCTTCGTTAATTCCGCGCATCGGGAGGGGTCTAACCTAGCGATGACGACAGGCCGCCTTGCTGCGGAAACAGCAATAGTGGCAAAAGCGGTGGGCCGTGGCTACCGCGCCCAAGCACTTTCGATGTACAAGAGCGCTCTTGATAGGAGTTTCGTGATAAAGGATTTGTACAAGTATCGCCACATGCCAGAGATCCTGCGACACAACCCGCAATTCTTTACAACGTATCCTGACCTCATCGCAAGCGCAGCACGTACGATGATTACAGTAGACGGCGTCGACAAAACGACAAAGAAGCACGAAATCATGGGGAAGTTCCGGAAGAGCCGGACTCTACCTGGGCTTCTTGGCGACGCATACAAACTATGGAGGGCGCTTCGATGAGAAAAGTGACCGTTAACATCGAAGAAAAGCTATATCAGAACCGCTATCGCGTGGACGTAGGGAGGCCACATATCCACATCAAGAACGTGGAAATCTGCACCAATGACTGTGCTGACAAAAGCTGCACGTTCATCTGCCCAGCCTCTTGCTATCGAAGCGAGACCAACGGGTCAGTCACCCTCATCACCGACGGCTGTCTCGAATGTGGCAGTTGCCGCATTCTCTGCACCGACCACCACAACGTCGAATGGGAGTACCCGCGAGGCGGTCATGGTATCCAGTTCAAGTTCGGCTAAGGCCGAAGCGCTGAAATGGGGCGGGGCCTTTATTGCTCCTTTCCCTTTTTTAAAAAGGGACCTGAGGCGCCTTTCGCGGCAAGGGATGATGGCTGCCTTCGTTGCGACGTTAAGCTAAAGGGGTCTTCCGTAGGATTCCTTCTTTATGATGTACCGGCGCCTAACAGGCTGCTGAAATACCTAGCCCGAAGTCAGCGCGGTAGCGTGCCAAGGCGTTGATTACCAGATACCACTCCATCCGAGATTCATGCGCGGCGCCGACACCTTCACCGAAAGCCTGTTCACCATGCTGCGACTCGAAGATTTCGTGCCGCAAGCGCATCCGTTGCGCCCGATCCGCACCATGGTCAACCAGGCCTTGACGAAGATGGATCGGCTGTTCGCAAGCATGTACGAAGCCGACATCAAGGGCGGACGCCCGAGCATTGCGCCGGAGAAGCTG
>NZ_KB902872.1:0-9473 GCF_000379565.1 Cupriavidus sp. UYPR2.512
CCATCAGTTGCCGTTCGGACCGAATGCTATACAGAACCTGCAGCAGCATCGCGCGCAGCAGCTTCTCCGGCGCAATGCTCGGGCGTCCGCCCTTGATATCGGCTTCGTACATGCTTGCGAACAGCCGATCCATCTTCGTCAAGGCCTGGTTGACCATGGTGCGGATCGGGCGCAACGGATGCGCTTGCGGCACGAAATCTTCGAGTCGCAGCATGGTGAACAGGCTTTCGGTGAAGGTGTCGGCGCCGCGCATGAATCTCGGATGGAGTGGTATCTGGTAATCAACGCCTTGGCACGATACCGCGCTGACTTCGGGCTAGGTATTTCAGCTGCCTGCTAGGGCAAGGCTGCCAGTCTTCCAACTCCCTGTCGAGCATCAACACCACATCGTGATTCGTCTGGAACAGGAACCGACGCATCAGTCGGCGAAACCACCCCTACACCGTTTGCCACGCCCGGGAAGTCCTTGGGCAACATGCGCGAGCCACAGCCCGAGCGCACTAGGTATCGCAAGGCGTTGATGACCTCGCTCCACTCAACCTTCCTGCGTCGGCCTCGCTGAACCGGTTTAGCAGTAGGAAACTGGCTCGTTTGACAAAAAATGCGCGGGACCTGGCTGAGCCGCTATCCATGGACGAACAATAGAATTGTCTATTGGAGATGCGGAGTCTTAGTCGATTCTGCGAGGCGGCAATGTGCACTAGATGACAAATTGCAACAATTTCAACAGCGCGTTCCACCGTCATAACGACCGCAAGGTCTCCATACCCGCATGAAGCCTGCTTTTGCCCTAAACACACGACAGGCACAGCCCTTGCACTGCTCTTGATAGCCTCGGGCCCGTCAGGGAATGAGCCTGGTGCCGGTGCTCAGATTTTTGACAAATGAGCGGCGCCCTTAATCGTCGGGCCCACTGCTTTCCAGCGATAGCCCCCAGTGTTGCAAGTAAAGGCCATGTTCACTCTTGCCATCCCGCCCATGTTCAACTCGTCACTAGACTCCACTTTACTCCCACTGCGTTCTAACCCTCTCCTCCTCGGCGGCGAAGACCGCTCCGGCACCACCTTGCTTAGCATCCTGCTCGACTCGCACCCGGATTTGGTCGTAGGCCCGGAGATCGATTTTACAGAGCCAGTTAACCTAGGCCCCCATATTCTCGCAGTATGCGCCATGATGGCCTGTCAGGATCCACGGGTCACCGGTACGACGAAGGAAACCATCGACTTTAAGTGGTTCGACGGCGTGCACTTCGTCTTGCAATGTGAACGTTTCGGCTTGGACCGAGACGACGTACAGGAACTGGTGGCCCGTCTGATGGCCGAGCGTGGCACCGACCTGTCTACACTGGAGGACCGCTGCTTCCTTATCGACTCTATTGGCGAGTTCCGACGTCAACAGACCGGGGCGAAGCGATGGGGCCTAAAGCTTCAGCGGAGGATCCAGGACATCGGCACATACGCCACCATTTGGCCAAAAGCCCATTTTGTCCATATCATCCGCGACGGCCGCGATGTGGCAGCCTCCCATGCTAACGTCCCCGACTGGGGCCATCGGAGTATCGCGGAGGCCGCGCAGGGCTGGCTAGAGGTCGTCACCCGGCCGCGCCTTGGGGCGCCGAGTGGTCGCTATCTCGAAGTTCGATACGAGGATCTGGTCACTGTCCCGCGTGAGACAGTCGCACGGATGCTGGAATACCTTGGCTTGCGATGGAACGAAGCGGTTCTGCATCACGCAGAGCACAAGCACGCGCTCTTCGACAAACCGTGGGGCCACCCCTCAGCTGAAGCCGCTGCTCAACCGCTATACACAAGGTGTATTGGGCGGTACTTGCAAGACCTTACGCCGCAGGAGGTTGAGCAGTTCGAGCGGATAGCCGGCAATGAACTGGAACAGTTCGGCTACAAGCTGTCCGTGCCGGCTTTGCGGGGCGGGGAATGATAGACGTTGCAAACGAAACACCACGACACCGCTTGCCCGGCAGCTTCTATCTTCTTCTCTTGGGCGAGACGGTTTCCCGCGTCGGCTCCCAGGTGACCCTCATCGCCCTACCCCTGACCGCGATCCAACTACACCGAGCAGGGCCGCTTGAGACAGGCTTCCTGCTAGCCTGCGGACGCGCCCCGTACCTTCTGCTGGGCCTGCTTGTCGGGGTCTTCGTCGATCGGCTTTCACGCCGGATTCTTCTGACTGCGGCAAATTCGATAATGGCGCTAACGCTGGCGACCGTACCAGTGACTGCTTTACTAATCGGACACGTCGGCATGCCCCATCTCTACACAGTTGCTACACTGGTGGGTGGGGCCACGGTGATCGCCGACGTGGCCTTCTTGGCATGTGTGCCAACTGTCGTGCCGCCCCATCAACTAGTACAAGCGCAGAGCTGGCTAGAACTGGGACAATCGGCGGCATTGGTACTTGGCCAGCCGCTCGCAGGCTGGCTGATCTACTCCTTTTCCGCGCCTATCGCGATACTTGCAGATGCGGCGTCGTTCCTTCTGGTGACGGTGCTGCTTCCATACGTGGTGATGACGCCGATAACAAGTACGCCGGTGACAAGTAACCACAACGATGACGACGCTAGGGGCATCCTTGAACGCATCCTCTCGGAGGCGGCAGAGGGCGCGCTATTCGTGCTACGCACTCCCGGACTACGCGCAGTCACCTTTGCCACCGGCACTCTCATCCTTTGGTACAGCGCCTACTCCGCTGTCTTTCTGTTGTATCTAACCGAAGAATTGGGGCTAAACGCCACAATGGTCGGAACGGTCTCAGGCATCGCCGCCACCGGAAGTGCTATCGGGGCATTGCTCGCTCGTCCTGCTGCTCGAGCGTTAGGCTTGGGTCGCGTGCTAATCGCAGCGCTCCTTATCAGCGCCGTCGGCGCGATGCTAACCCCCATGCTTGATGTGCCAGGATGGTTATCGGTGGGACTGTCGCAATTCGTATTGTGGATCGGCCAGCAGCTCTACAACGTCCATCAGGTACCGATCCGCTATGCCTTGGCTCCGCCTCAACTGCACGGACGAGTGAACGCGAGCATCCGGACCATCGTGTGGGGACTTGCTCCATTCGGCGCCGTGCTGGGCGGCGCCTGTGGAGCATGGCTTGGCGTACGCGCGACGCTACTGCTCAGTGGAGCCCTCATTGCCGCAGCCGCTGCGTGGATCTTGGCATCTCCTCTGCGATCCGTGCGTACACCGCAGCTCGTGGAGGCACGCACCGAACCGGGGTCTGCCACCATTGTCTCCAATTGCTCTCGGACAACACGCGCCACACCATGAAGCTCACCGACATGCTATCGCCTAGTCTATCTCCGGGCTACCTCACCGTCTGGCGGGCCACGGCACCACACATATCCGATCCCAATTGGATAGCCGACGCTCGGCGGCCGTCCCACGTGCAGGAAGCCCACATCACGTCTGCACTTGAGGCAGCTGGTGACGGTCCCTTGTATCCGTCTTGGCTGGCCTGCACCTTCGACCTGCCCGGTGAATTCAATGCAGTTGCTTTCGCCACGGCGTTGCGTGACTGGATAACCCGCCACGAAACCCTCCGTAGCCAGCTCACCCCTGCCTCGTGCGTCCCACCTGGTGGCCGATTCCACCGCAAGACGCTACCAGCCGAGGCCGTGAGAATCCGCCCCAGTACGGCGGTGAACTTCACCGACGGCCGCAAGTTGGCGCGACATCTGGAAAACCTGTTCGACAGTGAGGTCCTCGCTGTCGGCTGGCCTGGCTATCTTCCCGCCACCGTCAGCCGCCCGGAAGCAACCACCGTCTATGTCGCCGCGGACCACACTCTAATGGACGGCTACTCAATTTTCCATACTGCGTATGAGCTTCAACTACTGTATGCGTCAGCACTCGCGCCCTCAAGCAGCGCAACCACCTCCCCTCTCCCCCACCCGACGGCAAGCTATCTCGATTTCGCAGAGGCCGAACGGAACGCCGCCGATGCGTTAACCGCGGAACACGCATCTATAGCGCGCTGGCGGACTTTTGTTGCCGAAAGCGGGGGACGCCTGCCGCAGTTCCCTGTATCAGTAAGCGATGCGACCGGATGCCCTGCCGCGCAGCCAAGCGGATACACAGAGCTTCTCAACGCATTTGACGCACTCTCCTTCAATCAGGTCTGCCGCGCAGTTGGGGGCAATTCCTTTGCTGGGCTTCTCGCCTGCCTTGCAAAGGTAGGCCAAGAAATCAGCGGCTCGAACGTATTCCGTACCATGGTCCCCGTCAATACACAGACGGATCCGTCCCAATTATCCATAGGGTGGTACGTGGGTATGGGTCCAGTGGCCTTCACGCTAAATGGAACAGACTCTTTCTCTGACGCGGTGCGTTCGGCGGTTGCAGGTCTAGCCGGGCTGAAGGACCTGGCCCGGATACCGCTACCCCGAGTGGCGCAACTCCTCGGCCTGTCCCTGCGCGACCCTTTCATGGTTTCGTACATGGACCTTCGGCGTACGCCTGGGGCGAGCAGTTGGAACACCTGGAGAACCACCGTCTTCCGTAGTCGCTGCACCGATCCTGAAGAGGTGTTTCTTTGGTTCATACGTACTCATGATGGCTTCTCCATTAGCTATCGCCACCCCGCCACCGAATTGGCAGGCATTGCGGTCCCCCACTACGTGGCCAGCACAAAAGCTTTGCTTGCCGCCGTCGCGAACAATGGCGGTTGGCCCGCACTGACATCCCATCTCAAAAAGGAGACCATTGCACATGACGGATATCAGACACATTGCGGCGGCCGCATCTCGTGATTACACAAGCTTCGATGTTGTTATCGTTGGCTCAGGGCCTTCGGGATCGATTGCTGCCCGAACACTTGCCGAAAAAGGTTGTCACGTTGCCGTCCTCGAGTATGGAGGCTTGGTATCCCAAGGTGCGCTATACGGGCCCCATCAGGCAGCCTACAGCAAGGCACGCACATCTTCCCACGGTCGCGCCGATGGAAATCCGTGGACCGCGTGTGCCGTCGGTGGAGGAATGGAGTTTTACAACGCGATCACGTTCAGATACCGACAAGCAGATCTCTCGGCCTCCCAATACCTGAGGACTGACATGGAGATAGACTGGCCCATTGCCCTTCAGGATCTCGAACCTTTCTATTCCGAAATAGAGAATCTATTAGAGATTAGTGGTACGAATGGATTTCGGCCATATCCGGCAAGCCCGCGAGGACTATTGATATCCGATGCCATGCAAGAACTTGGCATCAAGGCAAAGAGTATCCCACTGGCGATCCGACAACCCAAAACCACCAATGGATGCATTGAGTGCTCGGGTTGCGACGACCTGGTGTGCCCTACAGATGCAAAAGCAAACATACGCACACGAAGTATTCTTGACGACTCCGCCTTACCAGGAACGATTTCGGTGCTGTACGGATGCTTTGTCAACGCGATCGAACTCCGAAACGACTGCCGTGCAGAAGCCCTTGAGTGCTATGTGCCGCTCTCCTCGCGACGGATTAGAATTCCAGTTAAAACCGTCATCGTCTGTGCAAACGCAATTCAGTCAGCGGCATTAATGCTTCGCTCGACTAGCCGTCATGCACCGACAGGAATAGGAAATGATTCTGACCTTGTAGGGCGCGGCCTCTCATTCAAAATCAGCGGATACTCCGTCGGCTACATGAAGAATACAGCCCCGGTGCCTGCACATTGGGGGCCGCACGCGACCGTGTATACGGACGACTTCTATGAGCACCCTGACGTGCCATGCAGATTTGGTGGCCTGATCTATGAAGCAAATTTCCCTTCGCCGGGAGATAACATCGGCCTCGTGCGGTTACACTACATCGCCGGGGAAGAACCTTGGTCACACAACCGTGTCATGCTTGATGCGGCCATTGACCCACACGGGGTTCCTTACGTCCGTATCGCATATAAAAACTCTGAAAATGATCTCGCACGAATTAGCTTTCTCGCTAACCGGGCCGAAGACACACTGCGCCGCTTAGGCGCATCCTGCATCGAACGCATGCCCTTTTCCCGCGGGAAAGGCAGTTGCCATCTGCACGGCACAATGCGAGCCGGTTCCGATCCAAAGACTTCAGTAGCCGACCGCTACGGTAGGATTCACGGGTTAACAAACATCTATGTTATGGATGGCTCCGTGATGAACTTCGCCGGAAACAGCAATCCGACGCACACCATCATGGCCAACGCGAGGCGAATGGCCCTGTCACTAGCCGAAAGGGGAAACTAAATGAGCAGTTTCGGAGCTGCCGGTCATTTGGCTGAGTGGGAGCGTGAAACCCGCACGTCCATCATATTTCGATCCGCCAATGGCGCAACGGCGGAGGATATCGACGGCAAGATTTATCTTGATATGACGTCCTGCAGCGGGTCTTCACCCTTGGGAAGTAATAACGCTGTATTCAAAGCCAGATTTTCTCAAGCTATGGAGAAAGATACTGACGTTCTTCCATCGGCGGTGAGCATGCAACGCCAGATACTAGCTGAGAAGATCTCGATGAAATTCCCAGCCATGCCTAGGGTGTTCTTCTTGAGGACCGGATCTTGTGCAACGGAAGCCGCCGTCCGCATCGCGCGACACCGAACCGGCCAACCGATTATTCTAACGGCTGGTTTTCACGGCTGGCATGACATCTTTCAACAGTACCCGTGGCAGGAAACCCCACCGGCCAATGATCATTACATCCAAGATTTTCAGTATGATTTAGATATCTTGGAGCAACAGTTGAGTCGGAACAGAGGCAAAGTCGCCGCCATTTTCGTCACGCCAGAGCCGTCAGTCTTTCCTCCGGAGTTACTCCACCAAATCGCTAGGATGGCTATACTGCATGGAGCGCTGTTGATCGTTGACGAGGTGCTTTGCGGCCTTCGTTACGCCAATGGTGGCTACTGTCAACGGCACAAAGTCCCAGCCGACCTGATCACCTTGGCCAAAGGGATCGCACAGGGAATCGGCCTTTCCGCGGTCATTGGCACCGCCGATGCCATGTCCGGGGCTGACGGGGTTTATCTTGGCAACACCTACTTACGCGAAAATCGCGCCTTTGTCGCCGGTAACCTAACGCAGGAAATCTTCGAAGAAGATGGCACCGTGGCTCGCTTGGCGGAAAGCGGGGCGGCGCTCAAGAGGTTGTTCGACGAGTCATTCGCTCGCTCCGGAATACCCGCGCGTGTATTAGGAAGCGACACCATGTTCGATATCGTCATGCCTTCGCAAAGGCATGGACAGGCATTTGTTCGAAGGTGCCTTCAGTACGGTATCTACACAGGCTACCCGGCCACGTACATGAGCAATGTTTCCATGGGCGACAAATTCTTCAGCGCTTTACAAGAGGCGCTGAAGGGGGCGCTAGCAGACTACTGCAAAGACGAGGATATGACTGCGCAGGTAACGGACAGGTCCATGGTGGAATACTGTTGGCAGGCGTTCCGCGCGACAGAGAATGCTTGTCTTTCCAACAAGACTTATTGGGCGCGATCATGATAAACGTTCGAGTGAACGAATACGATCATGTAGCCTTTGACTTGGATGGCGCCCTCGTTGACTCGGAGGCAGTCGTTAAAGGCGCGCTCCGTCGTTGGGCGCAGGGGAAACTAATTTCGCCGGATTATGTCCTACGGATGTCTGCGTCCGGTCGAGATGTCGAACTGATAGCTGCCATTGCGCCTGGCCTATCGCCGGAGCGTGAAGCCGCTCGCATTGCACAATATGAAATCCAAGCGATGCAGCTGTTACGGCCGATAGCGGGCGCCGCAGAATTCTATCGCTCCATCCCAATCGAATGGAGATGAATGGAGATCAATTGTGACCTCTTCCAGTTCGACGAGCTATCAAGAGCCGCAAAGGGCTGTCGGAGCTCGAGTACACAAATCGCGCAGCTTCCAAGATGGTGCAAATCGATTCAATTTGCTCTATCTAGTTTTGCAGCGACGCAGTGCGCGGAGCCGTTCAAGCCAAAGTCACCTGAGAGAGATGGCTGAAGAGTCCGGTACCGAGGTACGAACGGTCAAGGATTTGCCGCTCGACCTCGACGCCAAGCGCTCCATCGCCTGATGATCTGCTTCACATCGCGATAGTCAAAGTATTTTATTTTTGGCAGGGAAGTCCTAGGAATAAGGATCGCAAACGGCGGCGGCCTCTTAGCGGAGCAAACGCCAACATTACTGTAAGACCGACGATCAGCGGCTAAAGGAGGATCCCGGCTTACGAGTACAAGAAGACCCCGATTGGTGTCCTGTTCGGTCCAAGCGGCATGCCAAACACTAATATTATTCCCGAGAGTTCCTTTGCACTAACATTCAAAGGCTCCTCCTAAGTTTTGTCATTGACAAATTTGGCGATCTACTTAGGAGCGCCAAATGAATCGTACGTGCCACCTGCTTCAATTCTTCTATCGTCTTATATCCGCTCACCCGAAATGCATAGTCTGTGGGAGCTTTATACATCTTGCGCGTATCTGCAAACCTAGACTCGTCAGCGGTTATCGTGTTCATGAACACGGTGTAGACTGGATACTCGGCCGCGTCCAGAAAGGCTCTGCGTGTTTCCACAGTGGGACAAACAAAATCCACAATGCAATAGTCGTTCGCCCCGTAGTTTAGCGTCAGATTGGCAATTTCGGACATACGACGCGCGTGCTCAATGCGATGCACCAAACTAAACGTCAAGTCACGATTTATATTTTCCCGAACAAAATCCGCATTAACCCAGCTAGCTGTCGGCATTAGATCCAGAAGCATTCGAGCGAGGGTGGTCTTGCCAGCTCCTGGAAGACCTTGAATCAAGACGATGACCCGCTCTTTGTGTTGCATATCCCATTTATTCATGATTAATTGATTATGTCCTCGATGAAATTCCGCAATGAACCGCCCTTCCATTTTTGATGGATTTCTCATCCACGCCCCGTCCATTATCTCTACGCAATTATCCTGATCCTTTGCATTCGAGCCTCACCTTGGTTTCCGTAACTTTGCTGGTGCACTAACAGCTTGTACAATTGATTGTTTCGATACCTTTTATCCAAAAATTGGATGCCTGTGCTTCTTCCGTAGCGGGCTTGCCCAATGATGTGATCGAAGGCCAAGTAAAGATCGTGGATCGGCCATGCGATTTAGGTAGGCAAGGCCAAAGGCAGGCAGCCCGCCCCCAAATCGCTCCCTAGATACTCGTAATTTCCGAGTTGGCCAGAGTGGATATTTGCCGACTTCACAACAAATGGAACAGGATCCTGGGACGTGGTAGGGAGAAGATAGCGTGCTTATCCGGTTAGCTCCCAAACCTACTAGATGTAGTGGGTAGCGATTTTTTGGCATAGAGCTCGGCATAGGTCGGCGCGGTGACGTCACCAGCGATGCCGAGCAGGGAGCGAAATGCATTGAAGGGATAGAAACGACGGTTGAAGCGGAAGGTAAATTCGTTGAGATAGGCTTGCAGGTGCTGCGGGCTGACACCGTGATGAATTCCGCGCAGCCAGGTCTTGAGATTGGAGAA
>NZ_KB902873.1:0-9323 GCF_000379565.1 Cupriavidus sp. UYPR2.512
AAAGACCTTGGTGTGCAGATATTGGGCAAGTGCAGCGAACAAATCGGACAGGGGCATGAGAGCCAAGCGAAGATCGAGAAGCGATCCTCTATTGGCCGCCGCCCTGCTTGCGCTAAACATCCAGCGCAAGCAGGGCGGCGGCCCCTCGAACCTCGTCACCTGTCAAGCGTTCTCGGCGCCAATTGCGATTTTATTTGGCGGCTTATCTTGGGTGGATTGCCCACCGGACTACGTAATCATTGTTAGCGAGAAGATGGCCGCACAACAGATGCTTAAAGTGTTGGCGCGCTCCCCGGCCAAAATATTGGTTATCCACAACGATCTGACATCCGAGCAGCGCCAGTACGTCGGCAATGAACGGGAGGAGATTTCGAACTGGATCGGTACATTAACGGCAAACGCAGAATTAGGCGGATTTCGCCTGATGGAGTGTTTATATCAACGACTCGGTGGACGGGAGATTAATGTTATTGGCATCACCGGGGATCCGAATACACCGGTCTCGCTGGAGAGGGCTGCCGGGGTTGCCGCCTTCTTGCATCAAACCCCAAATGCGCGTATCTGCCAGTTGGTTTTCAGTGACTGGAGTCGCGCTGATAGCCACCAAAAGGCCCGCGTACTGCTGGCGCGGTACCCGGAGGCCAATGTAATGTGGGCAGCCAATGACACTATGGCGCTGGGCGCGCTTGATGCGGTCAAGTTGAGCAACTCCCGCGTTCTGGTAGGAGGGGTGGGTGCTTTGAGAGAAGCGCTTGAAAGCGTAATTGATGGCGGCCTGACGGGCGTCGTGGCAGGCGATTATTTTGTCGGTGCATGGGCCATGGTACTGCTAAACGATTATCACTGGGGCAAGGATTTTGCAAAACATGGGGGCCCGCGTCTGAAGCTCGACTATCTGAGCATTATTGAGCGTAAGAACGCCCGTCGCTTTGCCGATGTTGTTTTCGGACGAATTGAAGCCCTCGACGTAAGGCCCTACTCAAAGCATCTTAATCAACGTTCAGGACCTTATGATTTCGATTTGAAGTATCTTTTCAAAACCACGACCAAAAGCCTGTAATGCGTTTGTTCGCCAAGTTTTCTCTGAGAGCCCTAAATCTGCATACCAAGTTGATGCTTGCACTCGTCGTACTTGTCGCGACTGTCGCGGGAACTTCAGCTTATATCTTAGTAGAACACGAGCGTAACAGCCGACTTCTCGAACTCGGCGAGCGGGCCACAAGAATTGCTGATCTTTTCAGCCAATCGCTTGCTCTACCTTTGTGGAACGTTGATCTGCGCGCTATCGAAAACCAGCTCGCTGCACTTGCACCCAACCCAGAAGTTGCCGAGTTCACGGTTACTGCAGAAGGCTACGGAACGGTAGCTACGGTAAAAGGTACACGTCATTTAAACTCGGATGAAAGCGTGGTACGTATAAGAGCAATTGAATATGATCCGCCCGGAAACGCGCCGAAAGAGAAAATCGGAGAAATCCGCGTTGTACTAACAAAAGCTGTCGCTCAGGAGGCAATCAAACGCGCCCGGCAGGCCATATTTGCGATCATGGCAGCGCTCCTAGCAGTACTTTACGCTACTAGCTTCCTCTTACTGAAGCGCATGGTCCGCGGCCCCATCAATCGCCTCGAAAAAATGGTCGATAGGATTGCCGGTGGAGACCTTGATGCTCGCTGTGAGGTGAAATCTGATGACGAGCTAGGACGTCTCGCCGTGCGAATCAATTCTATGGCCGACCGCCTTCGCGCATCGACACTGCTTCTGCAAGAAAGCGAGAGAAAGTATCGCAGCATCGTAGAGAATGCTGTTGAGGGTATATTCCTCCTTGATCAGGCTGGCGATCTTGCCGAGGCCAATCCAGCGATGGCTCAGTTGCTTGGCTATGACAATGCGGGCGATTTGACCGCGCCCGCGGAAAGCGACGGCCCACCAAAAAAGCCCCTTTCTCCTAGCCTAACTGAGACTTTGTTCGAGACCTTGAAAGCCCATGGTGAAATTCGCGGGCTCGAACTTCAGTTGAGTCGCCTTGATGGAACGCCTATCTGGGTCCAATTGAATGCACGGGGCCTAATTGGAAACGACGGCAGTCTTCGCTATCTCGAAGGACTGCTCACCGATGTGACGGCTCGCAAGCACGCCTTGGATCATCTGCAGCTCCAGCGCGATAGGCTTGCATTAGAGGTGAGTGAGCGGAAATGGACCGAACTCGAATTGCTAGCATCCCGAGAACGGCTGCAACAATTGTCTGCGCGTCAGGAAGCGATTAGAGAGGAGGAAAGGAAGTGCATAGCGATGGAAATCCACGATGAGCTTGGGCAGCTTTTGACAGCTCTCAAAATGGATCTATCTTTATTGAGCATGCAATTACCCACGGGAACTCCCGTGATACAGAAGGCTGAAGAGATGCGCGAATTGATTGAGCAGACCATTCGCATTGTGCGCAATGTGGTCAGTCACCTTCGACCGACGGCATTAAATTATGGTCTGGCGTCCGCGTTGGAATGGCTCGCTGCGGACTTTAGGCGCCATACCAAGATCCCGTGCCGCTTCCAATCCACCCATCCTGAACCGAATCTTCCGGATCCTCGTGCAACGGCGATTTTTCGTATCGTACAAGAATCACTTACCAATGTAGCGCGCCACGCCCGTGCTTCCCAAGTTGATGTCACACTTGCCAATACCGAAGCTGGTATCGAAGTGGCCATCAGAGACAACGGGCAAGGATTCGACGTTGTTTCAGCTCGGGCTGGCTATTCATATGGCCTGCACGGTATGGCTGAACGTGCTCGCCTAATTCACGCGGAGCTACAAATCCACAGCAAGCCGCATCGCGGTACCGTAATAAGACTGCGGCTTAGAGAAGCTTCCGACAATCCTCAGTGATGGTCGAATCAAGGTGAGTGTCCCGGGCGAGTGTAAGACACCCCGATTCGCTAGCACTGATGTTCGTCGAATAGGAAGGCAGCCTAAATAACTGTCCCATGACCCGCATCAGGAAATTCCGATCGGCGATTCAGATGTGATTGAATGGCATAATATTAACGTTTATTATAATAGCCGGACCATATTGTTCCATTTTGAAGAGCCCCCGCACATTGGCATAAAAGGAACGCAGGTGAGTGCGGAGTGCGTCACGCGTACTAGTACATCGTGCCGGCATTTGACCCGTACGTCACCGGGCTTCGGTACGGCACCGGCCTAGGCCGTGGTGTCCGACCGTCCTCTTCTTTTCTCCAGACACTATCCATTTTAGGTTTTTCGCGACCGACCGGGTGGGGGAGGTCATTTAGCTGCTGCAGTTTGCTCATATGAACCCCGCTTTCTGCTGAGGCGCCCGGAGTTAAAGTGCGCGGCCTGTCCTAAAAAAGCTTAGACATGCTTGAGTTAAAGCAAGTGTGCTTTATAGGCGCCATTTTTCCGGTGATACTGGCGGTTGGCAGCCAACGGAGAAGAACTTTCCCCCTGTTATTCCTGCGTGAATCCATGTCGGATTGCATAGCGGATAAGCTCGGCATTGTTTTGGAGGCCCAGCTTTTGCATCAACCGCATCTTGTGGGTACTGATCGTCTTGGCGCTGAGCGATAGTGACTCGGCGATCTCGTTGACGGTTTGCCCTGTGGCAAGCCGCTGCAATACTTGGAATTCCCGATCCGATAGCACTTCGTGTGCGGGCGCGTCAGTGCCGCGCTGGTGAAAGACCATGGCATCGACCAGTGTCGGATCGATGAACTTGCCCCCCGCCGCAAGCTTGCGTATTGCGCCAAGCAGGATCTCGGGGTCACTATCCTTTGTCACATAGCCAGAGGCTCCAGCACGTAAGGCTCTTGAAGCGACTTGTGCTTCATTATGCATGCTGAGGATCAGGATGACGAGATTTGGCCATTCGAGATGAACCCTTCGGATCAAGTCGATACCACTGATACCTGGCATCGTCATATCTAAGAGGAGCAGATCGAAGTCACCGACGCGCAACTGCTCCAACGCAGCGTTGCCATCCGCAGCCTCGCCTGCGACGACGATATCTGTCGTTGTCGCCACAATTTGCGTTAGTCCACTGCGGACGATCGCGTGGTCTTCGGCGATAAGAACTCGAATCATGCTTGACATCGGATTGGGGCTATAAATGGACAGGCCCGCAACAGCGCAGCGATCACTGTCGATACTTGGATCGTGAATCCCTATCGTCAACACCAACATTGTTGCGAGGTGCGAAAGGAACATAGTACGCCATATACCTGCTTTCCGGATATCGGGTACAGCAATAGCAGAGGCTGTCCCAGCATAGGGCTGACGTCGTGATGACGCGGTGGTGGCGTATTCATACGCCTACGTCCGGCGCCATCGAATATGAAAGCAAGGATGGAAGTTTTTAGTTACCAGTAGGTGCGCGCAAGTTTGACGGCAGCTTCGCTGTACTCGCGGGGGGAAAGGAGCTTGCCGTCTACATGACCAGCGCGGCTCCTTTGGCAGGTAAATGGTCTGTGCAAGCGCAGCGACTGACTAACGAATGGCGTTACACCTCGCAAGCGATGAAGCAGAATGTGAAGGAACCGTGTACGCATGTCACTCCCTAGACGGCCGCGGACCGCGGGTATGAAGAAGCATCCGAGTGACCATGGGCGACCATGCAGTGGATTACATCATGATCAATGCGTTGCAGAAGGAGAGGCAACAAACATAAATAGCCGCTCATATGACGCGCTTTTCGGGCGAACGTCACGCCGTCTGATGCACAAATACGCAACCTCCATACCACCATGAACTGCAGGAGGCACCCGATCCACGAACCCAGAAAGCTATGCTGCTAGCGTTCTGTCGCCACATAACACGAATGGCTTGTCAGAAACACTCCGCCTCGAAGGAGATACAAGAGTTCAAAAATCTAGCGGCGTAAACTTCCCTGGGGTTCGGCCGATAGCTCCGCACGGCGTAAAGCAGGCAGGCGAGGTCGTGTGCTTAAAACAATACTTTTAGCATGATTGCATGTCGCTTATCGAACGAACTGACGCAATTTTGTCGAACCGCGCCGAAAATGGTCAGATAGTGGCTCGAATAGAGTAGGGGTCGCGATAGGAACGCTCAGGCAGACGCCACAGCCCGACAGCGCGCGCTGGTTCGTCCCGCCCAGATGCTTACCGACAGGCCGAATGTCTCTTCATCGAAGGCAGCCATGCCGGGCGGCATATTGCCGAGCACCGTCGGCGCGTAGAAATTGCCTGGCCCTTCCACGGCCTTGCCACCGGCGAGCAACACGGCGCCGGCTTCAACCGATCTACGCACCTGCCGATCCAGCGCATCGCGCAGGTCGGGGCGTGTCAGCGGCCCCATCTGCGCGGCAGACGCGTTCGGATCACCGACGACGAGCGAGTGCGTGGTGTGGGGAATCGGAATTCGCGAGACTGGTGGGCCCATAAAATCAAGGGCTTGGCAACTTATTCGCCTCGGCTATGCCTAGCAAAAGAACGGAAAAAGTGAGACTGGCATGATTTCATGCACGAATTAGTGGGACTGCCGAACATGAGGATCTTCAGCCACTTTTCTGCGTAGAACCATACCGTGCGGCATCGACCGACGCCTGCCACCAGATCACGCGGCGCTTCGCCTGTTCCGTGCGTTGCAGACGGGGGTAACCGTGGAGATCCGAAAGTGCTCTAATTAGTGCGGCCGATTCTTCGACGTTCGCGCCCGCAGTCACCGCCCCAGCAATACTGCTCATCGCCGGAATGTCAGCGGCGCCGGCGCGCCGAATGGAAGCGCACGCCCAGGGCGTCAGATACCACTACTCGAGCTCAGGCAGCTTGGGTCCAACGTCATCGGGATTACCTTAAAATCGTACCGGCAACTACACCCCGACCATAGCTCTCGCAATCGCGCACAACAGATATACCGTTAAACGGTTCCAAAAACGTAAGCTGATAGCCGCCGCCCGCTCCGACGTCACGTTGGAAGTTGGGCGTGGCTCGACTATGAGTGCACTTGCTGGGCAGCTGAGCCCGAAGGTTTGCAGACTGGTGATGCCATTCGCCGCCCTATCGCCATGTGAGGCTGGAGCTGAGCAAGACGTAATAGCCATCTTGTGGCTGCAGCAAGGACTGCGTCCACGACCTCAGCGACGCCAGCGGCGGCACGTCCTTCAAGCACGATGCCCATCTCCATCGAGTTTTCGAGGCAGGCAGGCCGCGGTTACGTTCGACGAACCCAGGTAGGCGGTGCTGCGGTCGCAGCGCACCGCCTTTGCGTGAATCGCTTCCCCCCCACGGTCCATGCGTGGCATCGAATAGTTGAAGACATGCACGCTGTGCCCCTTGAGCCACGACGAGATGGCATCGAAGCCGACCGGGTAGTCCTTCCGCGCGGAGTCTTCCAGGCTGCGAAGAATCAGGGTGCGTTCGACCCCCGGGGGCGTGCGCCAGCATCTCCTGTAGCCAAGCAGCGCCCCTACTGTCGAGGAACGGCGTCATGATGACCACGCGCCGCTGCGCCGCCCGAACCATACCGTGAAAGGCGCGTTCGGTGGATTCCAGGTCTGTTGTTCGGCAGCCCAGCGCCGATAGCTTTTGCTCCAGAACGCTAGGCCGCGGCGGTTTGGTGAGCACAACTCGGACTACTGTCGCATCCCGTTGCCTCGAAAAGACCAAGCCCAACCGAACGCTCGAGTTGGTCCCGCGTCGCACCCTCTTCGGTGACGCCTAACTGCGCCGCGTCGACCAACGAACGGGCCGACTGCACCGAATCGGCGGGCAGGTCGGGGCTACGGAGTGACAATGTCGAGGTAGCCGCAAATAGGGGTCCCGCGCTTATCAAGGCGAGGACTGCCTCCGATGGACCTTAACACCGAGCGCGACAGCAGCTTGTTACCGGCAACGCAGGACGTCTCCGGCATCATCACGCAGTCAGGGCAAGCGCCGCGGCGCTCCGTGCAAAGCGAACCCGTACCGCACTGGGTCGCTTTCGAACCTAGCATCGAGGTCAGCATCGCCGTGCCGGAGTTGCGCCAGAGCGCTGACAGGTTGCCCAGATCCATCGTGGTTCCGTTGCGGTAGACCACGAAGGCCAGGTCCGCTGGGAAGATGTACTCGCCCAGCGAGCCCAGGTCCAAGCCCGAGTACTCCGACACGTGCTTCATCAGCAAATGTGAGTAGCTATGGAGCAACGTGTACAGGTGGAAGTAGATCGGCGGCGTCGTGCTCTCGGGCAGGTTATCCAGGAACGTGGTCATGTCTTGCGCTGCGCCCAGCAGGCCGGCGCCAATTTTTTCGCCCGCATTAAGCGTGAACATATCTGGGCACTTCAGGCTGCCTAGCCATTCGAGAACGAGCTCCTCCTTGAGACGCACGTAGATGGCCTCATTGCTCTGCTGGACAACATACACGGGTTACCGCATGCTGCCGTTTTGTCTCACCGGCGGGAACAGGTTTAGACGCACAGGCATGTCCATACCTCGCTTGTCCCGGAGGATGGGGGGTCACAAGTTGACAAGGTTTAACACTCGACAAGCGCTTGATGTGATAACTTTGCTCAGCCGTCTAATATCGACAGACGATCGACCTCATCTCCACCTATTGGCGGCGCAATGGAAGTGTTAGAGGACATGAGGAACATAGGACTGGCCAGTTAGCGGTTCATTAGCTAGCACTAAGAGAGCCTCAAGATCATGCGAATGATCGGGCTTTGCTTACCTCACTGCTCCGCCGTCTCGCTGCGCACACTAGGCGAAACTCTATGCATCGTGCCGACAGCGGCAGCTTCCGCACCTATCGGTGCCGGCTATCGCAAGGTGAAGATGGCTTCGAACAAGGCGGTCGTCTATGCAATGTGGCTGTCTTGTCAAACTTTAACTGAAAGTTTTCAGATGACCCTAATCTTACTGTGTCATAAAAGTTAGTGCATTATATGTACTTCTTCATTCAAGGTGGGAAGTGCATGAGCACACGCGACCGATTTGCGGATTACATGAACTACTTGGCTGAGGGATTGGGGAACGCAGATCGCCGGGCCGGCTTGGAGAGCTACTGCACTGGCCTGATGCTTCCGTTGTCGCGCAAGAGCGTCGAACCGATGGCAGCACGAGTTGACCCACTGCATGCCAGTGCCCGGCATCAAGCACTGCACCACTTTGTCTCCAAGTCCGATTGGTCGGATGCGTTATTGTTGAGGCGTGTCCGGGATTGGGTTCAGCCCTTCCTGGAAGCACCAAACGGTCGCTATTGGATCATTGACGACACGGGCTTCCCTAAGAAGGGCAAACATTCGGTAGGTGTGGCGCGCCAATATTGCGGGCAGCTCGGAAAACAGGACAACTGCCAGGTTGCAGTGAGCCTGTCGCTAGCCTCGGAGCAAGGCAGCCTTCCGATTGCTTATCAGCTTTATCTGCCCAAGGAATGGGCCGACGATCCGACTCGCCGCGAGAAGGCCGGCGTGCCAAACGATATCGCGTTCGCCACCAAGCCGGAGATTGCACTGGCACAAGTTCGGCAGGCGATTGCCGCCGGCGTGCCTGCCGGAGTCGTGCTGGCCGATGCCGCATACGGCGATGAAACCGGCTTTCGCGAAAGCCTGACCGAATTGGGTCTGCTCTACGCCGTCGGGATTCGCTCCTCGACGACGGTGTGGCCGCAGGGCGTCTCGCCACTTCCGGCCAAACCGGCAAGCGGCCGGGGCAGGCCACCGAAGTTGCTGCGTCGCGCACCGGGCCATGAGCCGGCTTCTGTGAAGACCTTGGCAATGGCTTTACCCTCGAGTGCTTACCAAGTGGTGACTTGGCGGGAAGGCACAAATGCGGCCCTTTCATCGCGATTTGCGGCCGTGCGGGTTCGCCCGGCACATCGGGACTATTGGCGCAGCACCTTGCGTGACGAAGAGTGGTTGCTGGTCGAGTGGCCAGAGGGCGAGGCGGAGCCGACCAAATACTTCTTGTCCACAGCACCGGCCGATGCGCTGATAGAACAACTAGTGTTCGTGACCAAAATGCGTTGGCGTATTGAGCGCGATTACCAGGACTTGAAACAAGACCTCGGTCTTGGTCACTATGAAGGTCGGGGCCGGCGCGGATTCCACCATCATGCGACGCTGAGTATCGCAGCCTACGGCTTCCTGATGGCCGAACGACTCGCTGCGGTGAAGTCCGAAGAGAATAAAAAAAACTTCCTCGAACGCCAGATACCTGCGCTTCCCGCTGATTACATCCCCCGGGGCAGCCCTGCGCGCGCAGCGGCACGTGACTAATTCAATCACCACACTCCGTCATCAACTCAGTTTCCACCTGATCCGCGGCCTTGGCCTTTGCTCATGTTGCGCGTCTGGCTGATCGATCACATTTATGACAC
>NZ_KB902874.1:0-9320 GCF_000379565.1 Cupriavidus sp. UYPR2.512
CATGCACTTCACGCCCACCTCCGCATCATGGCTGAACATGGTCGAGCGGTTCTTTCGTGACATCACAACCGAGCGACTTCGCCGCGGCGTATTCACCAGCGTGCCGGAACTGGTCGACGCCATCAACGAGTACATCGCTCACCACAACACCAACCCCAAGCCGTTCATCTGGACCAAGAGCGCTCGCGACATCCTACAGAAGGTCATTCGTGCCAACCGCCGCTTAAGTTCCAAACAGAATGGAACATTGCACTAGCGTGCTGCTTCGCGCAGGAGGACCGCCTGGAGCGGATCGCGGACATGCTGGACGCCGCCTACCCTCGCTACGCCTGCACCCGCGCCAGACTCGCCGCGCGCCGCAACCGTTACGGACAGCCGCGGTTCTGACCCCCTCACCTGCAAGCGATATCCGCCGCGTAGCGGTGGCAGGGGTGCGGGATGGGACAATTTCAGTATATAACAGTGGGCATGACGCAATTGGACTCCCTCTGGTTCAGCAACCCAACCCTGGCATACCGGGATTGGCAGGCTCGTGAAGCGGCCGGCGCTGATCGCCGACCTTTCTCGGCGCGCTCGATCGTCCAGCATCAGGCGATGTTCGAGCATTTTCGTCGGCACCTGCTGGCGCGAGGCACGACCATCACCTCATTTGGCGCGGCCGACGTCGACGCGTTCTGGCAGTCGCCCGATGGCCGCACGTACTCGCAGGCCACCCGCATGCGGTATGTCAAGCTGCTGGACCGGCTGTGCCGCCATCTCGTCTTCACCGGCATACGGCACGACAACCCGGCCGCTGCCCTGCTCTCAGCCGAACGCTGGCCAGACCAGGAGCCAACGCCTCAGTTCCTGACCGAAGCTGAGGATGCGCGGCTGCAGGCGTATCTCAAATCGCCTGCTGGCGATCTAGCCAGTTTGCGCAGCATGGCAATCGTTGCGGCATTCCTGGGTACGGGCATTACAGCGGGGGAAGCGCGCGCGGCCCGTTGCGCGGATCTGTGGTCGGACGCGACCCCGCCCTACCTCCTCGTGCAGGCGCATGGACCACGAGACGCCCGCACGGTGCACCTGGCTAGCTTCGCGATACCGACACTGCAGGTCTGGAGCACCCGGCGCGCGGCCCTCCCAATCAAGGGCGAATTGCTTTTCACGCTCACCCCGGATGGTCGACCAATCACCGACATGAGCTTGGGGCGTATCGTGTCCGAGATCCTCAACGCGATCGGTGCCAAGGACGTTGAAATGAGCCCGCGCACGTTGCGCAATACTTTCTGCCGGCGCTACCTACTGGCCGGTCACTCTCGCGATGAGGTTCGCCACATGTTGGGGCTGGCCAGCAATCGCACCTGCGACCGAATCGCCGCGACCCTAATGCCGGCGGACCAAGCGCTTCAAGAAAGCGCAGGGCGCGCGCGCCAAGACTAGCGAAGCGGAAGATTATGGATATCTCGATTCCCGCTTGCATACGTGGGCGCTTTTGCTATTCTTCGGCCGTGCGCCACACCAAATATCGCTGTCAGGCGCGCACTTTACTAATCAGACACGACTATGGCCACGAAAACGAAACCTGTAGCAAAGACTGCAACGAAGACCGCAGCTAAGAAGGCTGCCCCTGCCAAGACGGCCGCTCCTGCCAAGAAAGCCGCTCCCGCCAAAAAGGCTGCCGCTCCCGCCCCGGTCGCCAAGCCGCTGAAGGACACCTTCAACAAGTCCAGCCTGCTGGCACACCTGGTTGCCCAGACCGAACTGGACAAGAAGACCGTTCAGACCGTGCTGGCTCACCTGGAGAATACCGTGCTGAGCGCGGTCCACAAGAAGGGCGCCGGCGAGTTCACCCTGCCGGGCCTGTTCAAGGTGTCGGCCATCCAGGTGCCGGCCACCAAGAAGCGCTTCGGCAAGAACCCCTTCACCGGCCAGGAGCAATGGTTCGCCGCGAAGCCGGCCAGCGTGAAGATGAAGGCTCGCCCCCTCAAGAAGCTGAAGGACGCTGCCATCTAATCGCACGGCGCACGCAAAAAGAAAAAGCCCCGAAATCTTGAGATTTCGGGGCTTTTTTGCATGGGCTGTCAGAAGAGCGAGCGCTGAAGTGTAGCAGCTTGCTGCCACGCTACCTGGCTGGCCTCCGGCAGGTCCTCGAAGGGCACCACCACCGGTCGCAACGCGTCGAAGTCATTGTCCTCGATTGGATCGAGAGCACCCTGCGGAAAGAGATAAATGGTTTGCATGTGACATCTTTGGGGCTGAACTCCTATGGGTTGTAGATTGATGGAAGTGCTACAGATCGGCGAGAAAAGCGGTCACAACGCCGTCTTCCGTGCCGGCCAGGCGTTGACCATCGCGACAGCCCGAAAAATCAACCGCCTTCCGTTCGATCTCGTTGGCCAACTGGCGCAAGTGCCGCGCCGCTTCGGCCGGACCGGTGGTCCCCTGAAACGCGGGGCCACCAATATCGATGTCGACAATGAGCTTCATAGCTAATCAGGTGGCAGCCGCTTGCGGCACCAGCTTGCGCAGGGCCTTCTGGTTGCTATCGATGTAGGTTCGCATGCCATCAAGTTTCACGGCCAGCTGATGGCCGAAGCACGCAGCATCGTGCGAGACTTCAACCTGCTTGGCCAACTCGAAAGCCGCCAGCACCTTGGTCCGGTCTACATCGGCGCCCATCCACCCGAATATTTTGAAGAATGTGTGCACCTTCTTGCCGCGAGGCAGCAGCTTGGCGGCGTGTTCCGCCGAAATCATGATCTTCTTTGACATGGTTGAAATTTGGTGTCACAGGAAGAAAATCGGCCAGCCCCCTGCGGGACAGGCCGTACCTTGAAAAGGAAGCGCCGACAACTACGCCGCGACAGCCAGCGCAGCCACGTCAATGACGCCATCGGCTTCATCGACCAGGTCGGGCGTATGCGAGATGAAGAACTCCCGCTCATACCCGCCCTGACGCAGCACCTCACGCTTCATGCGCATGAACGCGCGCTTACGCTCGGGATCGAGAGGCCCGTCGGCCTCGTCAGTGAACAGCGTCTGGAACGACCGCCCGGAGTCCTGCGCCCGGTAGAGCGCAATGCCACGGGTCAGGCACTCGTTGATCCAGATCTTCTGTCCACCCGACATAACAGCGAAATTCTTCGCGCTGTCACTCTCGGCGTCGTGCACGTCGATCTCAAACCCCTCGCGCTTATCGCCATTGACCAGCGTCGTCTGTGTCTGGATTGCGATGGTGAATCGCGGCCCGTAGCAGGCGAGCAGCAGGTCGTTGACGATGCGCGTGAGCGCCGGACCGGCGTCATCGATGGACAACGCGATGACGCCGTCATTGCCCAACGCCTTCGCCAGCAACTTCCATTGCGCGATCTCGTCGGAGAACCGGTCAGCCCTGCCCTGTACTGCAGGCAGGCCGGACAGCACCGCCTCGACGCGCTCGCACTCGGTGGCCAGGCTGGTTTGCTGACGAATCAATGCTTCGATCCGCGCATCCAGCGCTACCACTGCCTCCCGGGTCTGGCGTAGGCGAACGTCCATGGCGGCCAGCAGACCGGTGACGTCTTCCGTCGCCAGCCCGGACAGCTCACGCTGCACGACCGACAACTGCAAGGCGGCTTCGGCAAGGTCTCGATTGTGGCGAGCCGTGCTGGCAGCGTCCTCGTCGGTCAGGGCGGCAAGATCGCGCTCGGCTTGCGCCAGCCCTTCCTGCGCCACGTCCAGCATCGGCTTCTTTGCCGCGAGGGCTGTCAGCCGTTGCAATTCCTGCTGATCGCGGGCCAGGGCCGACTGCATGTCAACTAGCGCGTTACGCTGGGCAGCCAGGAGGGCCACGGCTTCCGCCATCGGCTTCATCGCCTGCAGCTTCGCCTGGTAGCTTGCTCGCAGGTCCTGCACAAGGATGACCTGCTCGCCCAGCTTCACCTTGGCGTCACGCGCTTGCGCGAGTAGCGGACATGTGGCGTGCATCGGATCTGCCCGGCATGGCACCGTTTCGATCACGTCGGCTTGGCCCTTTAGCGAGGTGGCAAACTGCGCCGCTGACTTGCCGCGGGCTTCCAGTCCTTGGAACTCGGTGGAAAGCGCCGCGTGCTGCGTATGCTGCGCTTCCAGCCGGCTGACGGCCAACTGTTGCGTGGCAAACTCGCCCTGCTTCTGGCCAATGGCCATCTGCAGCGCATCACGTTGCTCGGCGGCCCCGAGAATGGCCGGCCCTTCGGCCAGCACCAGCCTGCGGCTGGCGATCAGCTGTTCCAGCTCACGGCGCCGCGTCGCGGTGCGGGTGGCCAGATCCCGCGGATCCACTTCCAACTGCCGCCGGCGCGCGCCCAGTTCGGTTTCCCGTTGCCTGAGTTCGCGCAGACGCGCCTCGATCGCCGCGCTTGCTGTTTGCTTGGCCGCCAGCGTCGCGCGCTCCTGGAGGAGCTTCGCGCCGTCGGCAGTCTGCGCATCCCGCTCACGCCGCGCCGCGGCCAAGGCCTCGTCGGTCAGACCGATCTCCCGGCCTAACTGGGCGGCCCGCTCGTGCTGGGTCGACAGGCCGACCAGTTCGCGCTGCAAAGCGTCCAGATGCCTCACCAACCCTTTAGACACCTCGGCGGCTTTCGCCGACAGGTCGCGCAGGTGGTCGATGCCCAGCAACTCGGCGAGCAGCGTCTTGATCTCGCTGGCTTGGTAGCTGGCGATCGGGCGTCGGTTCTGGGCCGAAAACACACTGGTGAAGAATGCTTCCGGCGATCCCAATACCGCCTCAATGCAGCGGTTGTAGGTATCGGCCTTGCCATCCGACAGCGTGCCGTCGGGTAGCTGCAACGGTACCCAGTCACCGTTGGCACCCTTCTCGAACAGGTAATACTCAGCCTTGCGGCTCTTGCCCGGGTTGCGGAACGCGAACGCCGACCGGTAGTGCTTGCCGGCGTGTTCCCATTCAAGATCCTTCTCGCCACGGGTGCCACAGAGGTGGTCCCAGTAGGAGAAGGCGTCCGCGGACATTTTCGAGGCGTGGCTGGGCATGATCGGATACGGATGGAGGTTGTCCATCAATGTCGTCTTCCCGGCCCCGTTGGGGCCGACCAGTGCGATCAGGCCGGGTGGCAGACCGGTGAGGTCCAGCGTCACGCTGTCACGGCGCATACCATCGAGCACGCCATGAAACCCCGCAAGGGTCAGCTTCAGTGGGCGCATTCGGATACCTCCATGCCAGACATCGACACCAGGTAGTCGCCGGGCAACTCCATCACATCGCCCTCATAGGGCGGCATGTCAGGGACACCTGTCGGCGCGTCCCGCTCGGGCAGCCCGGCCAGCGCACGCTCCAGGGAGCGCACGGCGGCGGCGAACTGCTGCCGGGCGAGCGCAATCACGTCCGGCCACACGGTGCAGCCGCACAGCGCCTTGAGTTCCAGCGCGCTCCACTGGCTAGCATAGCCGTGGGAGAACGACCAGAGCAGATTCTGCATCTCCAGCGATGGGGTGACCTCATACCAGTGCTGGCCATCGGCGGCGTGCACCGCGAGGACCAACAGATGATCGCGCTGCGCCACCACCGTGCCGCGCCCAGCGCCAAACGGCTGAAACAGGGTGCTGCGGGTGAAGCCGTGCGCGTCCGCCAAGCGGGTGGCCAGTGCGGACGCCGCCAAGTCGGTTTGAAACGTATGGGCCCAGTCCGGGCCAGCAGGGTAAAGTACCATCGTGCACTCCAAGGGGGACGGAGTGCATCCCGGACGGGAAGCACCCGTCAGGGGTCAAAGGGATCAAACAACGGTCGATGCGCCCGAAGGACGCGGGTAAAACCTTGTTTCGACAGCCCCCGAAGGGGCTCTCGGAACATGGCTTTTTGCCAGGTTCAAGGGTTAGGCGGCAGCTTCCGCAAACAGGTCGTCGGTGAGCCAGTCCATCGCCGGTTGCGGTGTGCTCGGCCTCACGACAACAGGCATTGGAGCCTCAAACGGTAGCGGCATGGCGGCCACCGCGGGTTCCGGTGCCATCGACGGCGCGGTTTGCGCCCTGACGACAGGCCCCTCGACGCGATCCAGTTGCTGCAGCACCAGGTCCGCGATGGCCTGGGGCTCGGTGTGCTCCAGCATCGACAGACGATCCAGCAATGGGTTGGTGTCGACTTGCGTCAGCTCGCCCCATCGCGCGATCTTCGCCGACAGGCTGGCGGCGCGACTAATGCCTTCGGCGCGGCTGCGCACTGCAGGCAGGACCCGGCCTTCCAGTTTCACCTCGGCCGCCTTGCCAAACAAGGCGCCGATGGCATTGCGATCGACCACCTGACGGTGCTCCTCGTCCACCACCCAACGGATGCGCACGAACTTGTCGGTTGCGCTCGCGGCGACACGGGACAGCTCGTCCATGTCGGGCGGGCCGTTGAATTCGATGCACAGCGTCTCCCGGGCGGGCGTCACAACCGGAGTCGTTTCAGCAGCTCCCGGCACGACGCGCCATTGCAGGTAGGTCTTGTCGCCGATCTCGCCGTAGTGGAAGCGTCCGATCGAGCCTGGATACGCTACCAACCGCCCCTCGCGGTCCCATTGCTGGGCGCGGTGGATATGGCCGAGCATGAACCCGTCGCAGTGCGCGTCGAAGAGAGCCCCGATGGTGAACTCGTGATCAAATCCGGCCATCGGCACGCCATGCTCAGTCTGGCAGCCGTTGACGGTGCCATGCGAAATTCCCACCGTACGGATGCCGCGTGCGCGCAACGTCCGATTCACCGTACCGGCTGCATGCAGGTAGACGGCAAGATGGCCGCCGACTGCGGTCGCAGCCTCCGTTGCCCCCACTGTCGCGGCGAGCATGGCCTTGTTGACGGTGGGCACGCAGGTGAAGATCACCTCCGGCGGCCCGTCAGCAAGCAGCGCCTCGATATCGACTGGCGTGAACAGCGCGCCCGCAGATGCGACGAACACGCCGTCGCGCAGCGCCACCTGGTGGATGCGGTCAGCAATGTAGACCGGAAAGCGACTGCCAACGAGCCGGAACAGATCCAGCGTACCTGGAGGCTCATGGCTGAATGTTCCTTGAAGCATCATCACGAGCATGTGCTCGGAAAGCTGGCGGATGCGCTCGGCCAGGACACGCAGCGCCGGGGTATGGGCGTCCAGGCGATGATCGGTCGAGTCGCCCGAAACGATGCCTACCCGGCTGCCTGCGGCGATCGCATGCTTGACGGCAAAGCCGAAGCAGCGATCCGCTTCGGCCAGATGCTCGGTCGAGTAGTGCAAATCAGAAAAGTGAGCCAGCAGCAGGCTCTCAGCTGTATTGAGCATGATGTGATTCTCCAATGAGGCGTGCGCCAGAGACGGCGCGCGGAAGGGATGATTGCGGCTCGGTTGAGCCATGGGTGAAAGGAATTGAGGGAACGCCAAGGTGAACGGCGCATTGCGCGTCGTTCACCTTGCTAAGCCGTCAGACAGAAGCCGAGGCCTCACGCACGCGGGCTCGTACCTGCTCGCGGAAGGTCATCGGATCCGCCAGCGCGACTTTCATCCGGCCGATCATGCTGTCGACGTCCTTGGGCCGTCTGGTCCAGCCCTGACCATATTCGATCCGCGCAAAGATCAGCAGGTCCATCTTGTCCTGCCCCTTCGCCATGGCAAGACGAGCGGCCAGGTCGGCGAGCACGCTTTCACGGTCGTCGGGATCGACTTCGAAGGGTATCGGTTCAGCTGTCGACACCTGCGCAACAGTCGATGCTATTTCAGATGCCAATGGCATCGTGGCGATATCAGCGAGCGACGACGCAGGCGGCGCAGATGTTGCGGGCATTGTGGCGTTTGTGCCTTCGAGCAACGCGACCGCCTGGCTTGCAACGTCGAGCGCCGGGGCCATCTGGTCCGCGCCATCCAGCAGCGCGCCCATGTCGATATCCGCGTCTAGCATCGTGAGCATCTGTTCCTGCCGCATGGGCACGCCATCCTCACCGATGCGGGTAATCTCGACCGCCTCCTTCGAAATCCAGAACTGCAGGCCAGCCAGACGGCCGCCCCGCGCCAATGCCACCGTCTGCATGGCGGCATACGCCTTCTGCAATACGTAGATGGAGTTAGTCGGCAGTTCGATCAGGCCGAGACCCCTAATATCGACGATCGCAAATATGAAATTCGCGCTCAGGTTGCACTTGCGCTCCTGGTACTGCGGGCAGTGATGCGGGTCGCAGACGCCATCGGGAATGGCGTCGTCTTGGCGAAGAATGATGGTGCGCCCGCCGAACAGGCGCTTGGCACGCTGCGCACGCTGATCGACTTCCGGTGCCGCATACATCTTGCAGTACCGCTTGCCGTCGGCGCCGTACTCCGAGAAGTACTGCAGGCCCCGAGCGCTCCACGCCTTCAACTGGTTTGGCAGGTTCGCCATCCAGTCGTCGAAGGCGAAGACAACCGGGAAGCGCCACAGCTTCAGGCCATCGCCGCGATTCTCACCGTACTTCTGGAGGATTTCGTCGGCGGTGGCCGGGTTAGTGAAGTCCGAACCACGGCAGGTGAACCAGCCGGTGTTCTTGGGTACCAGCGCGTTGCGCAGTTTGGTCTTGCGCTCGATCTCGTTGCCGATCGCCTCGAACGACTCGCCGAGTGCAAGCATGGCGTCGTGGATCTTGACCGCCTCCGGGTTGGCCTTGGCGGCCTTGGTGAGGATTTTGATACCCGGACGGATCCTGCCAATGATGGGCGGCCGCGCGGGCCGTTCTTCTATGAGACTGCGGGGATGCCCGAAGTTGGTGTAGCTAATGGCTCGTTGCATGGTGCGCTTCTCCTGCGTTCAAGGACTTGAACGACGGCGACGCGGATGGACGCAGCATGCTCCCGAAGACGCAGGGCTATGTCGGCCCCGCGCTGGGTCGTTACTTGGGAAAGGAACACCGCTTGGGCGGGCTCCGCTAGACAGGCCACATGGGCGGCCTCACACAAACTGAGCCACGCACTGGGCCGGCCGACATAGTCGGACCGCCGGCGGGCGAGCATGGCCGCAATCGCAGTACGAATTTCGGAATTCTGGTCGATGGCAGACAGCATGCTCGGCTCCTGGGTCGTGGGTTCCTACAAACAAAAAAAGGCTCGTCGGCGGAATCTGTGGGTGAAAGCGGATGTGCNGCTAGCCGAGTGAAGCCCGATTCAGGTACTGATAGAGCTTGCGACAGGTTGCATCAAAGGAATTTTGTGCGGACTCGGAGATAACTGGCCAGATGAGAGGGCCGCCGTCTTCCTCGATGAGCTTGTCCAGGAGGGTTGCCACAGGGAGGGTAAGGAGATCGGGATCTTCATGGCGTCGTCGGATCATTTCGCCACCGAGCATCCAGATGTGATCGCGGTGCCGAAGCAATGTCTTGCGTGCGTATC
>NZ_KB902875.1:0-9279 GCF_000379565.1 Cupriavidus sp. UYPR2.512
CATGATCTCAACCGTCGTCGAGAACAATAGCTCCCGCGTGTACTGCGTTTCACGCTCCTGCTCGAACAACTCGTCGATCCAGGCCGCATCGAGGGCGCGTTGCAACCCCAGACGCGCCATCACACTGATCGGGCTGTGTTCGATAAAGCGTTCCACCACTGCATCCAGTACCACGCTACTCACTCCGGCTTTCGTTCGAGAACACGGAGGGTGCCCTATTTCTCGTCACCTTGAAAGGGGTGGGTCTTAGAGGGCAATATTTTCCGAATTCTGAAGCCGCCCCCTTGTTGACCTTCTTCCGTGCCATGACACATGGCAACGCTCAACCGCCGTGTGACGATGACATACGCCACCCTTTGTCATCACTCATTTGTGTGGGTTGTATGCGAGGCGAAGATCGGTTAGTGCCGGGGGTAATTGTACGAAACGGCCCGACGATGGTTGAACTGGCGGCGGCGAGGTGCAGATCGGCCGCCACCTCCGCCGCCGAGACTGCACCCGGTTTGCTACCGCAGTGCCGAGGGGAAAAATTGGGACGGGGCGAGATGCCGGACTGCCTGCAGCGGGCGGTCAATTCGCGTCAGACGGTGAAACGCATCAGTCCGGCAGCTTGATGCCCGTCCACTTCCATGACCAGAAGCCATCGCGGCGTAGGTCAGCGACAATCTTATCGCCATTGTCCCTTGAGGCAGAGGCCTGGACGAGATCCCAACTCCGATAGGAGACATCATATTTCGGGGCTTCTTTTGCACCTTCTTCCTTTGCTTCGGTTGGCTTCGAGGATAACTGTGACGGCTTTAAAAATGGCTTCTCGCCGGCCATCACTGCCATGACACCAGCAGGCGACACCATTGTGTCGATCATAGTATTAACCATCGCCAGACCGATCATCTGACCAAGACCGGCAAACGGGCTGTCCTTCATCCCTGGGGATTGCATCTTGTCCTTCAGAGAAAGCATAATCTGGGCCTTCAGGTTCTCGCGCAGGGCTGGGTAGTCGACATACCGCGAGAATCTCTCGGAATCCAGAGCCTCTATTGCTGAACACATTTGATAGACGGCCCAGTACGGGCTGGCGTAGCTACTGACGGCTCCAGCGGCAACCAACACGACGGCGGAGATGACCTTCTTGTTCATCCTCTTCTCCCTGTTGTCCAGAACTTGCGGTGAAGATTTATTAACCAGTACAGATGAGCACGCAGAATGGGGGCATACAAGCGGATTGGGCGAAGGTCGGACGCAGTCATTGCGCATCGAGAGCGACAGTTCCTATGACAAGCTCAGGGCTCGACATGTGACGGATGGCAAGATCAGGCGGCAGCGGCTTCGAATCGGATAGGCCTAGACATTCTTTCAAGGCCTTGACCTGCAGCTCGTGGCTCCGGCATGGATGTTTCGATGGGGTGGCATTGTTCCAAGACAGCTGCAAATGGCATATTGACACCCGTCTTGATCCACTCATCTCTATATGAGAGCTGTCGGATTATTGTCGACAGTGCTTCGATCATTACCGATCTCGGACGATCTTGTACTTGATCTGCCTATTATCAGCCGCGATGATATCGATCGTGAAATTCTGAAACTGCACAGTTTTCGATTCCGCCAAGTCGTATTTGACGCTCTGATAGAAGGCGGGGGCAGCATAGCCTTGACGGAATTCCCGATAATTGAGCTCCACAGTTGTCCCGGAAAGGCCAGAGTAAATCAGCTCTTTCTTGTAGAAATCTTCCGAGGGCTCTGTCATCGTCTTCCACCCATCTGGCGAGTGAAGGATGCCGACCCAAACACGCCGTTTGGTGATGTAGCCGTTTTGATCGGTGAACATAACACTCCCAGTTGTTGCGGTGACATCCCGCCCAACCGTATACGACTTGAAGGTGCGTTGCTCGATTACGGTGGAGGCGCACCCGCTCAGTAGTGCAGTTGCGACAACGACGCTTAGCGTGATGAATTTCATGATTGTCCCCGTGGCTTTCCTTTCAATACTGGAATAGCTTCGGAAGATTCGCATCGGCCAAATGGATTGATGCATCCCAATCTTTTGGAGGGTAAATGTGCCGCTCCTTCCGCCAGCGGTGACAAAGCACTCGGAAGGACGGCCGACCTTCTCGCCCCAGTCCGGTCTCTAGGACGTGGGGAAGTGCCTCAAACTGCGCCGGGCACCGCCGTTACGCTCCCAGTCGTCAATGCTGGGCAACCGTAGGTGCAGAGTGCGAGCCGACAAGGGCGTAGGGACACCGTTGCGGTGGCAATTGTCTTCACCGCGGTCGGACTCAAGCGTCCATACGTTCGGGTGTCATCCCTGCGTGCAATCCGATACCAATTTGTCTTGTGGTTAGTCCGATGAACCGTTGATTTGAACTAAACGCGTGCGTAGCGCTGCCTGCACGGATCAATACAAAGATCGTATGGGGTCATGAGACTTCACTGTCGCCAGTACGCGGGGCAAACTGACCTTGCGGTCACCATGGCTTCGACCAACGCACGCGGGACAAGCGGTGCGTGCGTGAGAAAAGAGCAAACGAAGATGGCCTAGTTTCAGTTCCTCGAGGGAGGCCGAATGTCCAGTGCTGGCCAGAACGCCGGATTGATGGCGAAGACAGCATCCTCGCCGGCACGCTCGACCCGGATTCGCAGAACCTTCTGGTCGTAGTTGACATCGAAGATGTAGTAGGTCCGCTCAGGCGTCTGGAGTCCAATGATGCCGTAATAGAGAAGGAACTCCAGCCTCTTCGCCACGAGGTCTTCGTCCGTTCCAGTATCTTGCAAGAGTGCGACAAGGTCTTGCTTCTGCATAGTTGCCGGGGCATCGATGAATCGATAGACGAGGTCTTGCGCTTGGGGTAGTACGTCTGCGAGTTCCCTGTCCAGCTCCATCAGCAAGTCCTGCGAGTACGCTCGTAGTCCCTTCTCGATGTCAGAGTTCTCAATCTTCGCGTGACCGAAGTTATTGGCGAAGCCGCGGCAATGGTTGAATATCTTGAGCAGGTTGCGTGGTCGCATCAAGGAGCGGTCAATCATGTACGCCGACGTTTCTTCGCCGTTGAAGTGAGAAACACACAGGCTTCGCCATGCTTGGTCGAAGCCCGTCCTGTCAGGCGATAACTCCAAGGCGTTCACGAGGCGTAGTCGTAGCATTTCTCGTAGGAGGTCGGGCTCGGTCCAGTCGAGAATCGCCCGCATCTCCTTCCCGTAGTCTGCGCTGCGTTGCATCAAGTGCTCATACACGTCGTTCCGCACAAATTCGATGCAGCGGAAGCGATGCCCGGACTTCTGCATTTGCGACTCGATTTTGCGGCCAGCATCTATCAGGCAGCGCAGAACTGCAGTGTCGATTTCGTCGACGCCGCCGGTGCTCCATCCCTTGTCCAAGTTGTCGAAGAGAATCCAGACCGACTGCTTCTTCTCAAGGTAGTCCGAAATCTTCGTCCGCAAGCTTCGGATGTCGTGGTAGTAGAGAAGGCTGGTGACCTGGTCGTTTGTCAGTCGCTGACCAGGCTCGTCTGAATGCAATTGCTTGAACTTTGCGGTGATGTTTTGGGACAGCGCCAAGAGGCGTTCGGAGAAATCGCCCTCGTCAGAGAACTCGTCCGTCTTGTACGTTGCCTCGAGCTCTCGGTAAAGCTCGTAGATTTCGTGGTTGTTCTTGTGCGTGACTCGGTCTTTCTCGAGCAGCTTGTAGGCGACCTCGAGAAGAATCAGATACTCCCAGAACGCCGTGACAAGATGCTGGAGCGAGCCCTCACTGAGATACGTCAGCAACTCCTCCTTGAGCTTGAGGAGCTGAAACCCCTCGGGCTTCAGGTCTACGACGATATTTCGCTTGTCCGAGCGAGTGCGGTCACGAATCTGAAGGAATAGGGCGGTCTTGCCTGCGCCCTTCCGACCGACGACCAGATTGACGTCACCGTTGATAGTCCTGGTGTACTGGTCAGTCCGCAGATAGTAGTTGGCCAGAGTCGCCATCTCGTTTTCTGCGGTCGGGTCTCCAACTCGCAGGTTCTGGAGAATCGTGGCGCCAGTCACGGGTGACGGGTCGACCATCTGCTGGTACTCAGTAATCTCCAGTGCCAGCTCGCTAACCATCTCGAGAATGTCATCCGGGAAGCGATACGTCTTCACGTCGTCCCGGACATCCAGCGGTGCGTCATAACCTGCCGGCGCAAGCATCAGCAGTGGCTTCTGCAGACCTCGAACCAGGCCTGCGACGAACATCGCTCGGACGTTGTGCACCTTCGCGATACGGCTCGTCCCGCTTTCCAGTGGGGTAGCGACGCCTGCCGAGGCGACCACTTGGCGAATCGCGTCGTTAGCAGACAGCCGGGTATCTTCATCTGGGCTGAAGCTTCGGTAGCGGTATCTCGCCTTCTTGATGCGCGACGTCAGCATCGTGGCCGCATCGCCGGAAATTGGGGATTCGACTACGTAGACCGGAGCCTTGGAGTCGAGGGTACCCTGGACCGACAGCGGCGTCACATCGATGCGGCTGCTCAAGCGTCGTTCGAGGTCCGAGGCATCGGTATACTCGAAGTAGCCCAACGTATCGAAGATGCCGGCATCCTTCGCAAGGGCGCGGTCCCCCTCCGTGTTCTTCTTTCTCACGAGGAAGCAGCGTTTGCTGCAACCAATCGCAAAGCCAATCTCGTAGACGACATTTAAGTTCAGGTAGGTGATGTCGGCCACGATGTAGCGCGACTCCTGAATGCGCTCCAGAATCGGCGAGACAAGCTGATTGCCTGGGATGTCGTTGAACTCCCATGGCTCGTAGTGGACGTCGATGGGCTTGGCATTTGCCGACGCAATCGCGTCGCGGATGATGCGCGATAGTTCGCCGTCGAAGGATGGGTAGGCTACAAACGCAAGCTCTTTTGTCATTCTCTTTAGCTGCTACGAGCGTTCCAACAACTACAAAAATTTTCGTCTGCCGCCCGGCCTGGCAGCGTCCTCCTGCTGACCAAGCTTGCCGGCCATGAGCGGCTCCTCACCGGCCGAGTGAGTATGCAGCATTTTTGCCAAATAACGCGTTAGGGGAGGTTCCGGCCATCAATGTTATTTGCCGTTGGTCAGTTACCCGGCAAAAAGACCAAGGTGGGCGCCTGCAAACATTCACGCGCGGTGTCACCTTTCTCGGGAATGCCAAGGCGATAACCACAATATATAGTGCCTTGACGGCGTAATGGTTGCTGATATAGTGGTACATTAGCACTCATGGCATGAGAGTGCTAGCCATCGTGATGGCGCGGCAAGTGTCAGCGGTCCCTTTGTTTCGATTCTGGGGTTGTGGAATGGGTACAACAAAATCGCGTTTTCAGGTGCTCGCGCTCTCGGGTGGCGGCTATCGAGGGCTCCTTCATGTATGTATCGACGAGCTGATGCCGAAGGAAGGCTCGGTATTCGCCGACAGTCCAGTCGCCTTCTGTGACCTTCAGTTCTAACGTAACCATCAACGTCGTTCCGGTCTGTTGGCACCCATTGCTCGAGTTGTGCAGGCCTTACACACGAATCTCGTCCGGCCCTCGACGCCACCCTGCAGGCCGACCTGGCTGAACTGCGCAGCCGCTTCCCCGACAACCGCGCGCTGTACCGCGACGTCTGCGGCCTGCTGTTCTTACCGCTACGGGGTCACGCCCACTGCCAACAAGCTCTACAGCCTGGTACGCAAGGGCAGCATGGGCACGCCCGCCGAGGTGCTCCAGCAGTTCTGGCAGGAATTGCGCGGGCGCACGCGCGTCACCATCGATCACCCGGATCTGCCCGATGCGTTGAAGGACATCGCCGCCGAGGCGATCAAGACGGCCTGGCAGGCCGCGAATGAAGCGGCGAGCAGCGAACTGGCTGCGCTACGGGTGGAAGCCCGCGACGTCGCGAATGCGGCTGAGGCCGAGCGGGACGACGCGCGCGCCAGAAGAGCGAGCGGACCGCCGAGGAGCTGCGCGGCGAACTGGCCGCCGCGCGCAGCGAGGCCCGCGACGCCGCCGTGGCCCCATGCGGAGGCGCGCGCCCGGCTCGAAGCCCAGGCTGCCACACTCACGGACCGACTCGCGGCGGCCGAACAGGCGCAAGGCCGGCATGCGCTCGAACTGGAGCGGGTGGGCGTCGAGCTGGCGGCGGCACAACGACGCGCCGAGCGCGCCGAAGCCGAGGGGCCGCTCGCGCGTCAGCTGCTGGCAGAATTGCGCGGGGCGCTGCACGAGCTGGACGGCGGGGGCAGGCGGCGGGGTGCAACGCCGAAGGAGAGTCGTCATGGCAGATCCCCTTAACGGTCATGCTCTGACCTCGGGCCGGTGATTGTTGCGTAACGGGAAACCGTTTATTGCTGTGTTCGCTATTTGCCGCTCTGGGGAAAACCCTTATCTTTTAATCCATGCGATACCGCAGCGCAACAAGTCCACAACAGCCGGGTCGCTTCAAAAAAAGAAAAGGGGAAATCATGAACGCCACCCGCTACGCCTTGATCGTCATCACAGCCATCGCCGCCACCTTGTCCGCTGCCCCGGTTCTGGCCAACAGCACAAAGTTCGATCCCTACACTGCCGGTGCGCGTGCTGCGAAGTATGACATCTACGTCGACGGTGCCAAGGCTGGCAAATTCAACCCCTACGCCGATGGCGCAAAGGCGGGCAAATTCGACGGCACCCGCTACGAGTTCTCGACCGACCACATGCCGCTCTGAGGCAGCGAGCCCCGGAAATCGGAGCAACCTCATGGTCATCCGGCGCAGAGCGAGAGCCGTTACTGGCCTTGGTGGCGGCACTTGGCTACAGCCCCTGGCGGCTTCGTGCATTTCGCAACCGGCGAGGAAGCTACGGCGCTGTACCCGTTCAACGCTTACAACGAGGACGCCAGTCTTCCTGCAGCTTGGGCGGTTACTGTTACGGCTTCTCGGCTTCGGTGCTGGACCCGCTCACAGCAAGGATTTCGCAAGTCTTTGATTCAAACGATTTGGGCGCCCGTATCAATTTGCGGCAAAAGATCACCCGTGCTTGCGGCCTTTGCAAGCTCCACTCTCAGGCCGGCCCTCTGATAGCGGATTCCCCATGCCTTGGTATGACCCTGGCTACGTGCAACTGCGTCCGCTCCTGAACAATGGCTCGCAGCGGGTCGTGTGTCTGCGCGACTTGGTGCGAACCCCGCTGGCAAAGCCCTCGGGGTTCGCCTTAAACAGGACCACCATCCGCTCGGGCGCCAATCTGAATGTTCGGAAGCGAACATTATCAGAGTAACGGTGTATTTCATTTGGCTTCCTCCTAAGTTATCTTTGCCATCGCCCATGCGAGGTTGATGACTCTTGTCAACGGTGCCTTGCCTTGGTCAAAAAAAGAGAGTCCGGGACTGGCAAAGCCTTGCTGGTGGCATTCGCGATGCTCGGGCGAGAAAAAGAAGAGGTAAGTCCGGAGGCGCCGTCATGGATGAGCAGGAGACCCTTAAGTGGTTTGAGATTCCTAGGTGGGCCATCGAACCAAGTGTTCGAGCGCTGCGCCTGGGAAATAGTGCATTCGACTTCCTGTTTTATGACGTCAATGCGCTATGGCTGACCATCCTTGGAGATGGCGAAGTTATCCAAACGACGGGCTCCGCCACCAAAGCCACCGAGGAAATTTTTCGGCATCTCGATCTCGGGGCACTGACTAATCCGGAAGGGTCGGTGCTGGTTGTTGACGCCATGCGCTCTCCATACATAACTCGGTTCGCTGATGTTCCGACCTTTATCGAGTGGGCGAACGAGAACAGCAGCGTGGAAGCCGTTTCGGTTAGTGGGGTCGGTAGTTCAGCGCTTGGCTCCGCCGCCCTTGCGTGGAACCTTTCCATGTCGCTGGGCCAGCCTGTGGCTGCAATCGTCCCAGGCTATGGGGTGGCAGATGTTTTTCAACAAGCGCTTGGAGGGTGGTTTGGCTTCGGCGTGTACAACTGGGTCAAACAGTCCGTTCAGGAACTACTGGCACATACTGCGCCGTCTGTTGCTGCGATTGGCCGAGACCTTCAGAGCTCTACTCCGAGCTGTTCGAAAGCAAGCTCCGGTGTACCAGTCTTCCGGCGGGGCAGCGGATCCTCCGACGTTTTGCACGATATCTTGCTGGAAGTCCCAACTGTTAAATGTTTGTTTGGCCACAGCAAAGGGGCGTTCGTCATCGCAAATGCAATACTTGGGCTCCCGCCTAACGTATTGCAGGCCCTTCGAATCACCACGTATGGCTGCACGGTAAGAAAAAATGCATCGGCAGGTGGATATCAACAATTCCTCGGTACTATCGACGCACTTGGGTGGTTGAATTCTTGGGGAAACCAGCCCGATCATACAATATTCTCTTGGCACAGCACCAACACGGTATTGCCACTAGCCATGCACGTTCAGCGGCTTTGAGACGGCTATGCCGGATACTGCTAGCCGCGATGAAGGAGGAAAAAGTTAATCGCTCCGCGGAAGCATCAGCGATTACGGGCCGCGACTGGCGTAGTGCGCGGATCGTCCATGCAGCCCAGCCAACGGTAGCGACAATGAGCGCGCCGACAATAACAGTGACTGTTTCACTCACGATTTGGCCTCTGATTGGCCTCTGATTGGCCTCTGATTGGCCTCTGATTGGCCTCTGATTGGCCTCTGATTGGCCTCTGATTCCGGGGGCTTAGAGGGTTGGTGCTTCAGTTAGCGCGGAATGGGGGCATCCGCGCCCCTACAACGCCTACGTGCCGGGTTCCTCTTGCGGGATTTCCGCACCCGTAACCCGGAATCTGAGGGGTTGCAGCCTCCATCTTTCCCTTGCAAAGGGTCTGTCCGGCCATCAAACGATTGGATTATGGACAGGGATACAACACGCGAAGAGCGCACGGCAGCCAGGGACCACGCCGACGAAGCTGCAATGCTTCGTGCTCATGCACGCAAGATGAGGACTTTTCTGGAAAAGTGGATTCCAGACTCAAATCTTTCCAATGAGGCTGAGTTTGTAAATAACGTGGTTCCTGGTGATGCTGAGGAAAACTTTACGTTAAGTACGCCGTTCGGGCTCATCCATGCCAGGTTCGGCTTCTGCTTTCACGGCAACCAGCTTGCTGCAAGGTATGAGTTCTGCTCCGTCGCTACAGGCGATGATGGGGCGGTGAGGCTGACCCCGTTCCACGGGATGATCCTTGACTACCATGGGCGCGCCACCTACTCCGACGGTGGGGACTATGAATGGGACTTTGATACAGCAAGCATTCGCAGCCAGTTGGTTGCACCCATCGTTGTGCGGACGCTGCTGTTCAGCCTGGTGCAGACGCTCCCGAAGATTCCGCTGAAAT